>CASFUZ010000004.1 GCA_949298065.1 uncultured Pseudomonadota bacterium
ATGCCCGTGGAACTCCGGCTTGGTCTTTTGCGGGTGTAATGAAAACTATCAATATAGTTGTACGGGCACGAATGAAACTGCCGGTGACAGCAAATGCGGTGATTATTACGCTTCTTGCAACTGTGATAGTGGTTATAAATGGGAAGAAGGACGTTGTGTATCATCTCGTCCGAAATGCAATATCGGAGATATTTTTTATTCTGACAATACTTGTGTTCCTGCCGGTAAACACGATCGCACCAAAACTGTTCTTGGTATTGTGTTTTATGTAAATTCGGATGGTGTCGGCGGACAGATAATGGCACCTTGGCCGATTGATGAGAATGGTAATAAGACCAGTAGTAATAATATAACAATGAAATGGGGTAAAGAAGGAGATGGTATAAATGCGCCAAATTATACGTCAGCATCTTCAGCAGCAACGGACTATGATAGTTGCGGCAATACGGATAAAATAGTTGCGGCAGGTGATGCCAGCACTTATCCGGCAGCATGGGCAACAAGAAAATATGCCCCAACTACAGAAACAGCAGGTAAATGGTGCTTGCCGGCAGCGGGAATTATGACCAATATTTATAACAACCAAATGGCTATTCAGAATGTAATATCTAAGGTAGGCGGTGTAGAATTTCCGAGTTGTTGTACGTGGTCTTCGTCGGAGAACTCTAGCCACGGTGCTTGGATTTCTTACCTTGCCAACAGTTATGGTTTGGTCAACTACTATAAGAATTACTTTCACTACGTTCGCCCGGTGATGGAATTTTAGAAAAGGAGAAAGAAGATGAGAAAAGTATTTTTGATGTTAAGCATATCTTTGTTCTCCCTGAATGCTGAGGCTGCTTGTTCGCCAACTCCGGAATGTGCCTCTTTGGGATATAAATATTCCTTGGGAAAATGCGGCGGAGCGGCAATAAAATGCCCAAGCGGCGAAGGCTATTACTGCCCTAATCCTCTTTCTTTTTGTAGTATTGGTGATATTTATTATTCCGACAAAACCTGCACCAGTGCAGATAACTATGACAGCTCCAAAACTGTGTTAGGAGTAGTTGTTTATATTACAGACGGCGGCAAACATGGGCAGATTATGGCACCTTGGCCGATAGATGCAGATGGTAATAAGCTCAGTAGTATTAAAAAAACAATGATGTGGGGTGGTTATGGTAAGGATATATCCGGTTTGACAAATTATACATCAGATTATTTAGCAACAACGGATTATGATAGCTGTGGCAATACGGATAAGATAGTTGCGGCAGGTGATGCCAGTACCTATCCAGCGGCATGGGCAACGAGAAGATATGCGCCGACTTTGGAAACGATAGGAAAATGGTGTTTGCCGGCAGCGGGAATTATGACTAATATTTATTACAACCAAACAGCTATTCAGAATGCAATATCTACGGTAGGCGGAGTATCATTCCCGAATTGTTGTACGTGGTCTTCGTCGGAGAACGACAACGGTTGGGCGTGGTACTCTGGCTTTAGTTACAGTTATGGTTTGGCCAACTACACTAAGAACAATCGCAATCTATACGTTCGCCCGGTACTGGAATTTTAGAGCTCTAACTCAAAATATTCGCAGTTTGCAAAAACGCGTTCGGTGCCGAAATAATGATAATATAAATTATACATTAAGGCACCGTGCGTGGCTACGCCGACCATATCATAAGTGCAATTTTTCTTTATCTCGTTCAGGGCTTTTAGTCCCCTTTCCGTTGACTGACGAACGCTCTCTGCCCCGGGGATAGACACATCAAAACGATTAGGGTTGTTCTCGTCCTTAATGGCCTTAAAAATATCTGCAAATTTTATATGCGCTTCCGCAGACAACATTCCTTCCGCAATACCATAATGAACTTCTTCCAGACCAGCTTGCTCAATGACCTTAGCCTTATTGGATTCAGCCACAATCTGCGCCGTCTGCTTGGCTCTGGTCATCTTTGAACAATAGATTACGGGCAGATTAAGCTTTGCCAACTTATCTCTCAACTCCGCCGCCTGCATTTTCCCATGCTCATTTAAGGGGCAATCTACCCCTGCCCCTTGCACAATGTTTTTTACATTGCCATCCGTTTCGCCGTGTCTGAAAATTATGAATTTCATTTGCAATCTTCCTTATCAATTTTTTTTCTTAAGTATCACAAAAATATTTTTAGAATCTTAATATCAGCAATAAAACATTAATCTTTTTTGCTTATAATTTTGCCGAATTTTGGATATTAGCCCTATGGAGAAAACAAAATGGCTTTGAAGAAAAAAGAAGATAAATCGGCAGAACAAAATATCCTTGATGAAGAAAAGTATATTGATGACTTGGTCAGCAAGGTTAGTGCCGCTCAGAAAATTTTTGCAACCTATACTCAGGAGCAAGTGGACGAAATCTTTAAGCGCGTGGCTCTCAAAATGAGCTCTTTGCGTATTCCTTTGGCTCAGATGGCCGCTGAAGAAAGCCGTATGGGTGTTATGGAAGATAAGGTTATCAAAAACCATTTTGCCGCAGAATATATTTATAACAAATATAAGAACACTAAAACCTGCGGCGTGTTGGAAGAAGACCCCTTGAACGGTATTATGAAAGTCGGCGACCCGATTGGTGTTATTGCCGGTATTATTCCGACCACGAATCCGACTTCAACAACCATTTTCAAAACCCTTTTGGCTTTGAAAACGCGTAACGGTATTATCTTCTCCCCGCACCCGAGAGCAAAAAAATGCACCGTGGAAACCGCTCGTATTATGCTTGAGGAAGCGGTTAAAGCCGGTGCGCCGAAAGATATTATTGCTTGGATTGAACACCCGAGCGTTACGCTCTCTCAATATTTGATGCAGCACCCGAAAGTTGACACCATTTTGGCAACAGGTGGTCCGGGGATGGTTAAAGCCGCTTATACTTCCGGCAAACCGGCTCTTGGTGTCGGTCCGGGTAATGTGCCGGCGGTTATTGATGAAACTGCCGAGATTAAACCCGCCGTTTCTTCCGTCTTAATCTCTAAGACTTTTGATAATGGTATGATTTGTGCTTCCGAACAATCCGTCATTATTGTTAAAGATATTTATGATGCGGTTAAGGAAGAATTTGTTACCCGCGGCGCTTATTTCTTAAACGAAAAAGAAAAACAAAAACTTGGCAAAATGCTTTTGGAAAATGGTCATGTTAATGCCGATATTGTCGGACAACGCGCTACTACCATTGCCAAACTTGCCGGAATTAAAGTTCCTGAATACACCAAAGTTTTGATTGCCGAAGTTTCGGAAGTCGGACCGGAGGAACCTTTCTCGGCTGAAAAATTGTCTCCGGTTTTGGCTATGTACAAGGCTAAAAACTTTGAAGAAGCCGCCGCAAAAGCAAAATCTTTGGTTCTGTTCGGCGGTGCCGGTCATACGGCTGTTTTGTACACCAATCCCAACAACCATGACCGTATTACGCATTATGGCGAGCTTATCCCGACCGCGCGTATTATCGTCAACAGCCCGTCTTCTCAGGGTGCACTTGGCGACTTATATAACTTTATTTTGGAACCGTCTTTAACTTTGGGCTGCGGCTCTTGGGGCGGAAACTCAGTCAGCGGAAACTTGGGAGTGAAACATTTGATGAATATTAAAACGATTGCTATGCGTCAGGAAAATATGTTGTGGTTTAAGGTTCCGCCGAAAGTTTACTTTAAGGCCGGATGTTTGCCGCATGCTTTACGCGAGCTTAAAGGGCGCAAAAAAGCCTTTATCATTACCGACAAACCTTTGTTTGATTTGGGCTATACTCGTCCGATTACGGATGTTTTGGAAGAAGTCGGCATCAGTTTCCAAATCTTCTCTGATGTTCATCCTGACCCTGACTTATCAACCATTCATCAGGCTTTGGATTTGGTTGATGCCTTTCAACCTGACGTAATTATCGCCCTTGGTGGCGGTTCGCCGATTGATGCCGCTAAAATCGTATGGCTGATGTATGAACACCCTGAGCTCAAGTTTGAAGATATGGCTATGCGCTTTATGGATATTCGCAAACGTATTTTTGAATTTCCGGAAATGGGCAAAAAAGCTTATATGGTTGCCGTGCCGACAACATCCGGTACGGGTTCGGAAGTTACGTCTTTTGCCGTTATCACCGATGATGCAACCGGCGTAAAATATCCGATTGCAGACTATGCCCTCACACCGAATATGGCTATTGTGGATGCTAACCTCGTTCTCTCTATGCCGAAAGGTTTGTGCGCTGCCGGCGGTATTGATGCTTTGGTTCACTCTTTGGAAGCCATTGCGTCAACAATGTCTACCGAATATACCAACGGTTTGGCTTTTGAAGCTATCCGCCTGATATTTAAATATCTGCCGGCTTCTTACAATGAAGGCTCTCAAAATGCTGTGGCTCGTGAGAAAATTCACCATGCGGCAACGATGGCTGGTATGGCTTTTGCCAACGCATTCCTCGGTTTGTGCCACTCTATGGCGCATAAACTCGGTGCAAAATATCATATTCCGCATGGTATTGCTAATGCGCTCCTACTTTCTCAGGTTATGCGTTTCAACGCTTCTGACCACCCGTTCCGTCAGGCTGCTTTCTCTCAGTACAAATATCCTTGCGCGAAGTCTCGTTATGCACGCGTGGCAGAATATTTGAACTTGGGCGGTAAGAACAAAGACGAAAAGCTTGATTTGTTGATTGAGAAAATTGAGGAACTCAAAAAGACTCTCAACATCCCTGCCTCCATCAAAGCATGGGGTATTGATGAAAAGACTTTTGAGGCTGACCTTGATGAGCTCTCTCTCTTGGCCTTTGATGACCAATGCACCGGAGCTAACCCGCGTTATCCGCTGGTTGATGAAATCAAACAGCTTTATCGTTACGCCTATAAAGGTGTTACGAAGTTTGAAATCTAGCACTTAATTCACAAGAAAGAACTCTCTGCAATTTTTGAGTTGCGGAGAGTTTTTTTTATGCTTAAATATTCTCAAACAGAAAGGATTTTTAAGATGAAAAACAAAATTGCTCATATTCTTGCTTCTTATTTCGGTTTGGGCTATGCGCCTAAAGCTTCCGGCACGGTCGGCTCTCTCGGCACACTCCCGGTTGCCTTCCTTATGGCTTATTTTTTCGGTACTGCCGGAATTTTGGCGGCAACCATCATCGCTTTCTTTATCGGCGTATGGGCAACGCATGAGATTATCTCTCACCAAGAAGAAAAAGACCCTTCCCTTGTGGTTATTGATGAATTTGCCGGACAAATGCTGACCTTTGTGTTTGTCGGACAGCTCTTATACCAAAACCTTAATGCTTGGCTGGTCTACCTCATTGGCTTTGTTTTGTTCCGGATATTTGATATTGTCAAACTCGGGCCGGTCAAATGGGCGGATACTAAGCTCAAAAATGCTTGGGGCGTGATGCTTGATGATGTTTTTGCAGGTATTATTGCCGGAGCTTTCTTGCTCGGAGTATTAAACCTTTTAGCTTAATCTTTTAACTGCCAAGAACAAACAGGTAACTTAAAGAACTTTATTATCAGTTTGTTCTTGCTGTTTATTTTTACTTGCAAAATCGTTCTGCCGATGGTCAAAAGTATGCGGCGGACGATGTGCCAGAATTTAATTGCTTTTGTCTCCCTCTCATACGAAACAATCTCTTTTTGTTGCGCAGTTACGACATAACCAAACAAGCGCTCATAAGCGTGGGCCAAAGTTCCGCCATGTACATCCTTGCTATAAGGCTCAAAGTCCTCCATCTTGCAGGGGTATTCTTTCAGCGGCTTGAACAAATAGGCTCTGGCAATAAACATTGTGCCGCCGACAAATTTGTGCTCTTTTGTTTGCAAGCCCATCTCCGCCAGCAACTTATCCGCTCTCTTGTTGGCAACAACATCTTCCCTGCCCGCCTCAGTTATCAGGTTATAAAGGGAAACCATCCCTACATCCGGATTTCTGAACAAAGCCAAAGTCTTGCGAAGCTGTTCCGGTGTAGACATAAAGCCTACCAGTGCTTTGCGCCAGCCATCGCCCTTAAAAGACGTATTTTTTAACCAAGCACGGTGCTTTAAGTTCCGTTTGCTGTGGAGCTTAATGATATAGTCATATTGCTTCAAATCTGCTAGTTGCAACACCTTAACAAAAGGTGCGACATCATAGCCCCTGTTCTCAACATCTATTATCGTAACCTCGGGCTTAAAGCGGCGCAATCCGTCCAAAGTCTCGTGTGAGGCCTTGCACACTGTGGCAAACAAGTCATAATCATAGCCGTCCAGATTGCGCAAAAGCTCCAGCATTTCGGTCAGCATATCCTGATAAAACAAGTGCAGATGAACCAATATTTTCATTTTCTCTTATAACCCTTTGATTTAGGCTGCAAAAAACTGTCCAGCGACAATCTTATCCCTTGTCTTCAGCCACTCATAAGCTTTGGCCATATGTCCTAAATCTAAGGCGCGATAACCTAACTTATGTAAGTCATAAGCCAAAGGTTTGGCGGTTGGGCCGAGAATGATGATTATGAGTCTGTCTTTCGGCAGCTCCTTAGCCTCGGCAAAAATTCTGTCATATTCTCTAAAGGCGTGAGCTTTAGGCCCATAAATATAGCTTACGGATTTGGCATTGTCATAAATATCGTGGGTGAAATGCTCTTCGCCCGCACCTTTGATGATTGTGATGTCCTGACCTTCCCAAATCTTGCGAACTTCGTTATAAAAAATCTCGCTTGCGGCTCTCGCTTCCTCGGTGGTATGGTCAACCATCTCCACACCATAGGCCGTAATATGCGTGTCTATATAAGTACGGTTAAAATCCAACAGCTTATATATCTCTTGACGATGCTTGCCCAAGAAATCGCGCCAATAATTGCGAACATTGAGCTCCAGATTGTCCAAACTGCCGAATCTGTCAGATATGCCTATCAACATATCTTCATCAGGGCAAGTCAGAACCTCTATCAATCTTTCCTGAAGTTTGGGGTCAAACTCCTGAAAACCGATTGCGTTCCCCAATATCAGATTAAACTCGCCATCGCCGAAACGAGCTACACTTTTTTGGCTTCTTATAATCTCTTTTATGCTGTCTAAGGGTTTTAATACTTTTGGCAGTTTGATGTCTTTGACCTCATCGGCAATCTCGTATTTCAGATTATCCAGCATTAAGTCCAAGTTCTCGTATTTGCGGAGAGTTTTGTAAAAATGCTTTAGGTCAAACTTAAACAGTCTGATTATATTTTTTGCAAAAAGTGTTGCTCCCATTTTATCTTCTCCTTTTTACTTTTTTGATGAAATAAAGGCCATATACACTCTTAGCCAATTTAACCACAAACAACCTTTTCTTTGTTTTATTGTGCGATTTACCTCATAGGCTTCATGATAAAATGCTCTAAATGCCTCTTCATCATCCGGAGCTAGCGGAAAATGTTTCTTTAACTCCGGCTTATCTTTTACTGCCCAAACAATGTCTCTGCGAACAATACGTCCCGGATTTCCGGCGACCAAAGAATGCGGCGGAATTTCTTTGCCTGTATAAGTTCCGGAAGAAATGATACTGCCATCACCAATCTTGGCTCCTTTAAAGATAAAGCACTTTCTTCCTATCCAAACCTGATTACCAATGATGACATCTTGTTCTTCATTCTGCAAATTGCCTTCCAAATCATACATCGGATGAAAATCGCTGTTATAAATAATGGAATCGGCAGTTCCGCCATCGCCAAATTCTATCTTGCCATGGTTGGCGGCAATATGCGGACCCCAAGTTGTCCATAACCTTTTGGCTTTGATGATGCCTTTGTTGCGCATATCAAATTCGCCGCAAATTACCGAACCAGCGCCCAAGTCCAACAAAGAGTTTCCCGTTGAAGTTACAGTTACGCGTGAGGCTTCCGTGTTATCGCCAAATCTGGCCTCAGAATCGGTCAGCATTATTAAGGTATTTTCAAAATGGCAGTTTTCACCTAAAACTAACGTAGAATTTCCATAGAGCTTTATGCGGCAATTTATGATATTGCAGTTTTTACCAAAGATAATCTTATTATTTTTTCCGGTTAAATGTATGCTGCTCTTTTTATAAAAGCTCGGCACACCCTCTATCTTATTATTTTTCTTTTTACAATACATTTTTTTACCCTATCAATTTATGCGGAAAATCAAATCCAAATTCTTTTTTCATTAAATCTATAATCTCATCACGATTATATTTTACAATGCCCATACCTTGGTCTGCCCAAACCGAATGCCCGGGGTGGCCTTGCCAGGCGTGCAGATAATATTCCTCATGCTCGGGACTAATCTCTAACTGCGTGCGCAAAGCCTCTGACGGCAAAGGATCACAAAAATCATAGCCGCATTCCAGCATTTTGCTAAACCAAAAAGCCGAAGTGTCAGAGTATTTATACATATTGCCGATAAAGCAGCGCTTGCGCTTGGTTATATCCTTGCACTTTTCCACATCTACCATACAGCACCATTCATTGATGCGGCAAGCTCTTGTATAGCCTTTTTTGAGGTTAAAATTGCCCTTTTCATCTTTGTTGGGGCTTATCGGCCAATATTTTGACGGGCGAAAACCTTGCATCAGCTTCTTTGGACTGCAAACATCCGCAAATTTGCAACGCCAACACTGCCCTAAATCTCCAACGATTGCCAAATTCGGATTGCCGGCCATCGTATCTAAATATAACTGCACGATGTTTTTGAAAAATTTGACATCATCGTGGACGATCATCAAATATTTTTTATCCGTATTATCTATGGCATACTGATAACGAATGTCATCTTTGTTATGGCTCATTTTTGAATCTATAAAACGCTTGAACTTGCTCAAGACAAACAGCCAATTCATATAATCCGGACGATATTTCAGCATATATACCTGATTGATGCCGACATTCTTCGTATTAACCCGAACATCTAACTTCCAGGGGCTGAAATATTCCTTAACCCGAATATCCTTAAATAGCTCTACAGAACCATCATTGGAGCAATCGTCATTGATATAAACCGTATCTATCAAATCTCCGGCAACTTTTTTCAAGCTCATCAGTGTATAGAGCAAAGATTCCGGTTTTTTGTAGGACTGGACCGCAACATCAACTTTCATACCAAAGCCCTCGCCATTAAGTATTGTTTATGCAAAAACAAATAAGACGCCAAATTAAACCGCCAGCCCAAAACCTTAGGCTCATAAGCGCCGCCTTGTCTCAAAATCGCCACACATTCTCGGGCAAAATTCCAAAACTCGTACCGCTTACTCTTCTCCGGCGGCAGGCGCAATGGCTGTGAAACCAAAGACTTGAATATAAACCTTGCCAAATAATGATTTAGCAATTTTTTTCGCTCTCCCTGCGCCAGACCTGACTTTATGAAATATTCATACATCACTTGTGCGGCCAAGGCATGCGATTTGACATATTTTTCCGTCTTACCCTGATTCATTACCGAAGTTGAACTGTCTCTATAAAACAAAAACTCAGCATCCGTTGTTACCATATTCTTTATCCGGAACAAGACTTTGAGCGTATATATCGTATCTTCAGCGGGCTGAACATTTACAGGAAACTCTAACCCTTTAACGGCGTTTTTGCTGTATAATCTGTTCCAAACCAAGACCGAGCCGCCTCGCCCGTTCTTCTTACCGGCAAAAAAGTCATCAAAAGGCGTTGTACTGAACTTATAGTCCAACTCCTCCAGATTATAATGCGTAATTTCTTGCGGCGCAAAATCATCCGGAACGGTCTTATTCTTAAATGCGGCAACATCCGCATTAAACCTTGTTACCATATAATACAATGCCTCAAAAGCCTGAGGATGAAGCATATCATCTTGGTCCAAAAAAGCGATATACGGTGCTTCGGCGAGTTTTATACCATGGTTTCTGGCAGCCGAACAGCCTGCATTTTCCTGATTGATGAGTTTGAAACGAGAATCTTTGGCGACAAAACTCTGAACTATCTCTTCCGTCTTGTCTTTGGAGCCATCATTAATACACAGCACCTCAAAGTCTCTGAAACTCTGAGCTGCAACCGATGCCAAACATGCTTCCAAATATTTTTCGGCATTATACAGCGGTATAATTAAAGAAATCTGCGGCATGAAACGCAATCCTAAAGTTATCTTATTGCGCAAATTTAACATCAGATTTGCTTTAGTGCAATAATTATCAGCTTTCTCAAGTAATATAAAAGGCGGTTTGTGGAAAACCGCCTTTTGTTTTTATGGATTTAGGAATGGCGACCTAAGATATTGGCAAAAATATATAACGCAAAGCAAACCAACAATATGCCGATTATCATTTCTCTCTTTTGGACCGGACTCCAGGCCTTACTTATGCTGTTTACATTAACCGCACTACCCTCTATCTTAAATTTATCACTTTCTTTTTCATGCAAAAGGTTTATGGCTATTTGGTTATCCGGATTCAGATAATCAAAATCAATGACAATATCTCCTTCATAGGGTACAAGTTTAGCCGAAACCGCCGGAGAAGTCTGTTTGGTATTAATGTTATAAGTCACTAAACGCGCATCTTCGGGGACAATTATTCTTATCGGATCATGACCGATTTTGGATACATCTCCGCCATCTAAGGCCTGAGAACCTGTATTCAGCAAAGTTAAAGTCGTTAAATACATATCCTTATATTCTCTTTCTTTCACCGTTATTTTTAAATCACTGATATCTGCTGCCGAAACTATGTTGGTATGCGCTGATTCATATTCCAAAATCGGTTTGCTGATGTAAAATTGATACATACCGATAACAATTGCTCCAACACCAATTATAAATGCGCCTGTTTTACTTGTAAAAAAATCCCATAACATACTCATAACATGTAAATAATCTTTTCTGGCTGAACTTAATCTTTTCATGTCTTTTCTCCTTTTGTTTTCTTTTTTATATAATCATCTTGCTTAGTTATTCACCATTTATGTAACAAAATTAATTTTAGACAGAAAATCATTTGCTTTTTCAATAAAGCTGTGCTAGCTTTCCTTCATTCTATTTTAACTAATTGGTTTTTGATTATGACAGAAAATTCTTCTCTTTCGTCCGTTCTGGTGAATGACATCAACGAACGGCTTAAAAATAATTTTGATGATGTGCATATACAAGCTCAAAATTTCAAATTAATCTCACATATTGCCGATAAACTTAATATCGGTAAAAAATTCAAAGTTCCTCAAGCTGAATTGCTTTATCAACTTTGCACAAAAAACCCTATTGAATTGCATAAGATTATCCAAATCTCCAATAAATTCTCAGATTTTGCTCAAACTTTGACCGAAGATGATGATAAGAACCTTTTATGTCGTGTTCTGAGCAACTATATCAATGAACCTCAAAGCATTGATGAAAATGATATTTTGATTGATAAAATTGCTCAAACCTTCCCCAAAGTTCTGAACTATGCAAAAAATGACAATATAACAATATCTGTTTTTTATAACACACACCATGAAACGGATGTTGAATTTACCAAAAGGGAAATTATAGATAAGTTTTATTCCGTGGATTATGGCGTATTAATCGCTAATATGGGGCAAGTTAAAACCCCTATCTTTACCAAAAGAAATATCAGAGATGCTCAAGACGAAGTCAAACGTCTGGATATTATGGATAAAGCAATTGATAAATTGACCCCGGCTAAATTTATGCTTTTTGCGCTCCACTTTGATAAATATATTGAAAAATTACCTTATATTGATGATGACTTGGCTTATGGAGCCATTAATAATGTAGTTCCCTTAATTAAGAGTGGAAAAAATAAAATTCTAAATTCGGTCGGAAATCTGTGGGGAACAGATATTACCGACCACGGAAGCAGCGGTTTTGTTTTCAGATGCCTGACTTCTCGCGTTACACCTTATAATATTACTCGTCTTTGTCGTATTGCCGAGCAAATTCCTTCAAGTGATGAAAATAGATTTGAACAAATCAGACTTGATGCTATTGCTATTAATGAAAGCTTCCCTAACTTGCGTTCTTATATTCATAACCAACAACCCGAACAGCATAAAATTCTTAAACGTATGGTTTTGTATTATGATGCGGTCAAAGGTCTTGATCCTAACTTGGACGTTGATTATCGTAAACAAAAGCTAGAACGTGTGCTTAGATATGTTGAAGAAAAGTATCCTGACTATAATATTCAATCTGATGATTTGCTTAATATCAAAAAATATGATGCTTCAACCAGAGATTCTCAAGGTAACTTCACAACAAATATTGAAGTCTTGCGCAGGCTGATGCACAATACTACGCCAAGAACCTTGGAAACTCCTCAAATCAATGATAAAGATACCAAGCATTTGTTGGAAGAGATTATGGATGTTACATATCCTTTTGCTAAACATGAAGCTTATGGCTTGTATCTTAAAAAGCTAAATAATCACTTGGAAAAAAAGATTAAAGCCGGTGCTATCGGTATTCAACCCAAAACTATTAACTCTATTTTGTGGAGCGAAAGACGCGGTTTTATGGTTTTACAAAATATGGATGCCGGTTATCAACTCCATGCATTTACGACACCTTGGTTCAAGGAGATATTACGTTTTTATGAGTTAACAAACTCTGCGAAGGACACTGTAAATACTGACTTAGACCAATTTCTGTCGTCTATTAAAGATTTGGAAATGGAAAAGGCCTATCAGGAAGTATCTTTCCGTATTAGTAGCAGTATCGTTAATCTGACCAAACGACAAAAGCAAGATGCCTTAGAATATTCTAAGTATATTAATCGCCTTAATATTTCTGAATCCGAAAAAGAAAGACAGCAGAAAAAGATTAAGGATTCTTTGGATATTAAAACCAGTCGCAATATGTCCGGTTATAGCTTAGCTAATGCTTTCTTTAATTGTATTTCACCCAAACGAACCCCTTATAAAGCATTAGAAAATTATATGAAACAACGCCAAAGAGACCGTATGGGCGGTAGATTTTATTATTAAACCAAAAGACCACCTCTTTGGGTGGTCTTTTTTATATCTGGTTGGCTTGATGAGGATTACTCTGCGCTTCGCTTGAGTTGCACAGGCGTAATTTTTGCCTTTGGCAAAACCGGCGATACTCCCGTCTCGCCTATTGCTGGTAGTCAAACCTCCGTGTCGGAGGTTCAAATCCTGCGTCCCGATTATCCAGATATAAAAAAACCACCTCTTTGGGTGGCTTTTTTATATCCTACTTCTTGCTCTTGCTTCGTAAGCATTGCCTATGGCAATACTAACTCCGCTTCGGTCAAGCTAACCGTAAATCTCGCTCTCTGCACTATCGCTTGTTCGCTCGCTAACGGTTACTATACTTAAATACAAAAAATCATCCACCGGAGAATTTTTTGTATTTAAGCCCATGACAAGCGCTCTTATTCGCTTTCAGAAATACAAGAAGTCGGAGGTTCAAATCCTGTCCCGATTATCCAGATATAAAAAAACCACCTTTCTGGTGGTCTTTTTATATCTGGTCGGCTTGATGAGGATTACTCTGCGCTTCGCTTGAGTTGCACAGGCGCAATTTTTGCCTTTGGCAAAACCGGCGATACACCCGTCTCGCCTATTGCTGGTAGTCAAACCTCCGTGTCGGAGGTTCAAATCCTGCGTCCCGATTATCCAGATATAAAAAAACCACCTTTCTGGTGGTCTTTTTATATCTGGTCGGGACGAGAGGATTCGAACCTCCGACTTCTTGCACCCCATGCAA
Organism: uncultured Pseudomonadota bacterium; assembly: GCA_949298065.1. Taxonomy (GTDB): domain Bacteria; phylum Pseudomonadota; class Alphaproteobacteria; order RF32; family CAG-239; genus Scatacola_A. The sequence continues at coordinate 13,653 of CASFUZ010000004.1, forward strand.
GCGCTCTACCAGGCTGAACTACGTCCCGATTATGTCTCTCCAATAATACTTTGCTTCCCCTGCAAGAAGTCTCCGACTTCTTGTCTGGCTCGTAAGTCTTGCTTCGCAAGGCTAACTCGCTGCGGGCACTCGTTTTGTAACATTCATAATCTGCGCTGTCGCTTGATTATTCTTTAACAAAACTTCGCCTTTCGTTGAAAGATGTTTCTCAGGAACATCTTTCCGCCTCAAGCCCCATGCAAGCGCTCACCTAAGCTGAACTACGTCCCGAAACTTAACGCCTATTGGTTTATCACATTATTTTTTTTATGCAACTGCTTTTTTGCTAAAAAAAATGTTTTTATATCTTTTCTATTGCCTCACTCAGTTCTTGACGCATCTTTTTTAACTGTTGTTGCAAGGAACTTAAAAACTCTTGCGTCTGCTCATTCAAAGGTTCTTCCGGAACTTCAAAAAAGTCTTTTTGAATCTCTTCTCCTAAAAGGTTCTTTAAACCTTTTTCTTTAAAAACCTTTTGAACACCTTCAATTGTATATCTTTTTTCATAAAGATAATCTTTAATAATACTAACAAGTTTAACATCATCCGGACGATAATAGCGTCTACCGCCGCTTCTCTTCATTGGTTTTATTTGCGGAAATTTGGTTTCCCAAAAGCGCAAAACATGCGTGGCAACACCCAACTCATCAGCGACTTCGGCAATCGTTCTGAATGCTGCTTTTGATTTGTTTACAACCATAGCAGTTTTCCTGTCTTAAAAAATTTAAGCGTTGATGATTTTTCTCATAGTTTGAGATGGTTTGAAAGAAATAACACGGCGCGGCGAAATCTCTGCCTCAACACCGGTTTTGGGATTACGTCCGGCACGCGCCTTCTTGTTGCGCAAAGCAAAAGTACCAAAAGATGAGAGTTTTACATCATTACCGGCAGAAAGCTCTTGTACAATCTCATCTAAAATCATATCCAAGATATCATTAGAATCTTTGCGGGACAAACCGATTTCTTCATAAATGGTTTCGGCAACATCTGCACGGGTAATCGTTTTCATTTTTTCTTCCTCTTTATTTCTTAATTATGTATCAAATTAACTGATATACAGGACTATACCATCTTAAAAACAATGACAAGTATCTCATCAAAGTTATTAAACAGATATTTTATTAAATTCTGACCAGAGCACCGCCCCAAGTGAAGCCTGCGCCCATAGAGTTGAAAATAACCAAATCGCCTTTTTTGATTTTTCCGCTTTCTAAACATTCTGATAATGCCAAAGGAATAGATGCCGCCGAAGTGTTTGCTTGGTGGTCTATGGTTACAATAACCTTGCTTTCCGGCAACTCTAATTTTTTACCAACACCTTCAATAATGCGAATGTTGGCTTGGTGCGGCAACAACCAATCAATATCCGTTACCTTAATACCTGCTTGCTCGGCAACAACCTCCGCGGCTTGTGTCAAACAGCCAATTGCACTCTTAAATACTTCCTTGCCGTTCATAAATGTAAAACCTGCCGTCTGAGTGCTTGAAACACCGCCTTTGCAATACAAATTGTCATATTGCGCACCGTCTGAAAAGATTTTTGTGCTCAAGACTCCGCGGTCTGTCGTGTCGCCTTTGCCTTCATAAGCGCGAATCACTACCGCACCGGCACCATCACCGAATAAAACACAGGTGTTGCGGTCGGTCCAGTCCGTTACACGAGAAAGCGTCTCGGCACCAATAACCAAAGCTGTTTTGGCTTGCCCCAAACGCAACATATTGTCTGCCATCGTCAGAGAATATACAAAACCTGAGCAAGCTGCCGAAAGGTCAAAAGCCGGAATACCTTGGCGGCAACCTAACTTTGCCGCAATCTTTGTGGCAACCGCAGGAAATGTATTGTCAGGGGTTACGGTACCAAGAACAATCAAATCAAGCTCTTCTGCGCTGATACCTGCCGTTCTTAACGCCATCTCAGCAGCGTGCATTGCCAAATCTGATGTCAATTCACCATCGGCTGCAATATGTCTGGATTTAATACCCGTTCTTTCGGTAATCCATTCATCGCTAGTTTCAACAATCTTGGCCATATCATCATTTGTTAAAACTTTTGCCGGCTGATAGTGTCCGTGCCCAATAATCTCTGATCTAATACAAGTCATAAATTGCTTCCTGTGATAATTCATCCAAATCTATTTTTTCAATCTCGTTGCGAATGGTTGCTACAAAATTTTGGCGAACCAAACTTGCCGCGTTGTTTACCGCAACTGAGAACCCCAAAGCATCTGTTCCGCCATGGCTCTTTACAGACAAACCGTTAAGCCCGACAAACATTGCTCCGTTATACAACCTTGGGTCCATCGTCTTTTTGATTCTTAAAACGACTCCCATCATAAAAGGCAAACCAATTTTTGCCAAGAAAGAACCCTTAACCGCATTCTTTATCATACGCATAACCAAACGCGCCGTTCCTTCTATGGACTTTAAGGCAATGTTGCCCGTAAAACCATCAGCAACAATAACATCTGCTTTATTATTGGGAATCTCATGCGGCTCAATATAACCGATAAAATCAATATTCATATGAGAATTGCGAATCATCTGAGCGGCTTTGTGAATCTCTTCTTTGCCTTTCATCTCTTCCGCACCGATATTCAGCAGCGCCACACGCGGACGAGCAATACCCAAAGCACAACGTGCCAGAATATCTCCCATCATCGCAAATTCGGCCAGATTAATGGCACTGCATTCGGTATTTGCACCCAAATCCAACATAACATATTTGCCATTGATGTGCGGCATCATACTGACAATTGCCGGACGATGAATCTTTTGAATCGTCTTCAAGACCATCTTGGATATGGCCATCAATGCGCCCGTATTGCCGGCAGAAACAACAGCTTGCGCCTCGCCTTTACGAACGGCATCTATTGCCATATACATACTGGTGTTTTTGTTACGAATGACCGAAGACGGTTTGTCTTCATTGCGGACAACTTCATCTGCGTTGCGAATCTCGCAAACCCTTTGAAGTTGGGGATAATTATCTAGAGTTGCTCTGATTTGAGCTTCTTTTCCGAACAACAAAAATCTGATGTCCGGATTTTTCTTGGCGGCAATCGCCAAGCCCTCTATTACGACTCGGGGGGAATTATCTCCCCCCATTGCGTCGATTGAAATAACCAGATTATTTTCAGACAAAACCGGCTCCAATCATATAAAAGTAAGTTCAATTATTCGTTAGTTGCCTTCTGTGCAACAACTTCACGATTGTCATACTGTCCGCACTTCGGGCAAACATTATGAGGTCTCTTCAGCTCACCGCAATTTGGGCATTCCATATAGGTATTTGCTCCCAATGCGTCATGAGAACGACGCATATTACGGCGAGATTTAGATGTTTTCTTCTTTGGTGTAGCCATTTTCTTATACTCTAAGTTTACGTTATTCTTATTTTCCAAAGGTTTCTAATAAACTAATTGACTTTTAAAATCAACAGATATTTTAACTTTTGGAAAGCTTTAGTGCCCTTTTATCCAATATTTTATAATTTTGCAAGCATAATTTTTATTTTTTGAGCTTTGCCAAAACGCTGAACGGGTTTTGCGCCTTGGTGGTTTCTTCATCAAATTCTGATATAAACTCAAAAACCTCTCCGTCTTGACGCGGATAATCTTCCATCACCAACGCTACCTGCTCTATGGCTATCTGCCCCAAATCTATCTTACCATTCTCCACAATATCCGGAACATCTGCCGCATTATCATCTTCTAACAAAGCTCTTTGTTCTTTATATGTCATTTGTGTATCATAAACCAATGAAAACTCAGGCTCATAGATTTTGGTAAAAAGCTCCAAACTTATTACACTCTCCAATTCCAACTCTGCCTTGACTTTGCCTGACACATTAAGAATGTGCTCTTTGGGATTGTTTTTTAACAATATTTCAGCTTCAAAGTCTTTGACCGCGGGAACTTGCAGAACCTCGGTTAAATACGCTAAATCCTTGTTTGTTGCCTTGAGATGATATTTTTTTTCGGTGCGCGTTAGTTCATCTACAACAATCGGATATGAAAAATTTTTTTGCATTAATGCTTTCCTTATGTTATATAAATGACAATATTTAATTTTATATACTAATAAGGAAGATTAAATGTCAATAAACAAAGTGTTCTTATCTCTACTGTTGATTTGCTCTCTATCCGCCTGCAGCCGCGATTTGTTCATTACACACAACGGTAATATGCCATCTAATGAAAGAATCGAACAAATTAAGCTCGGACAGTCAAAATATGAGGTGAAATCTATTTTGGGTAGTCCGTCAACAGTTGTCTCTTTTGATAAAAATACATGGATTTATATGTCTTCCGACATTGAGCGAATTGCTTTTCTTGCCCCCAAGGAAGTTAGCCGCGATGTCTTAACCATCAAGTTTAATGAACAGAACGAAGTGATTGATATTGACCGTATGAGCGAAAAAGACGGCAAACAAGTGGCTATTAATGAAGATAAGACCGAAACACTCGGTCAACAACAAGGCTTCTTCAAGCGCTTCTTCGGTGGTGTCGGACAATATATGCCCTTCCCCGGCGGATCTAGAGGGCAAAATCTCTAGTTAGGCAAGTACCGCCTCAGCCCCTTTTATTTGAAAGAAGCATCCGCCAACAAGTTGGCGGATGCTCTCTTAACTGATAGGCTCTGTCTTATACACGCATACACACACCACGCCTATTGTTAAAATCATACATCATTATTAGTATAGCGCCGAATCGTCTTTATGGCAACTTTTTTTTGTTATTCCGACTTCTCACTAAAATCCTATCTCCGGCTCCAAGCCATATTCTCTTAACGCCTGCAAAAGTTCTGCCAGATATATGCGCTCATTATACATTATTGCTCCGTCTGAAGCGCTTACCTTAAAAGCTTCTGCCGCCAGAGCTGTGGCTTCTTCCGGCGTTTTGGTCTTTATGTTTATCAAAGACAAATAAAAATCATCTTCATCCGGATTTAAGTCCTTAAGATATGCATTGATATACTGCTCGCTCAAAGTTTTGGTTTCCGGCCGTAGGCGGGTGATGTAATTTCTGATAGTTTTTATCTTAATTTCCGTAAAACTTGAATTGCATTTAGCCATAAAGGTCAAAATAATTAAATCATCCTTTATGCTTTCCAATTGTTTGACATCCACAACAACCGGATTTGGTTTGGATTTCTTTTCCGCTTGTTCGGCAGCTATTTCTCGGCTTTGCAAAAACTCTTGATAAAAATTTTGTGCCGAATAATAATATTTTTCGGTGTTCAAATCATACAAATCTCGCACTAGCGCGGCATCTATCAACTTGCCTTTTTTGGCACGATAAAAATATAAGTCAAAAAATAAAGTGCCGTTTTTTTCCCAAGCATTTTTTACCGCCACATTCTCTTCCGAAACACGATTTTTGAAGACGATATGCACCAGCATATTATAAAAGTCCAGATTGCAAAAATCTTCGCTCATTTATGCTCCTTTGACCATATCTACCAGTTTTCCGACATAGGTCTTTATTGTCTCAACTCGGGTGGCATAGTTTTGCAAATCGCGCTCTATGAAAAGCTTTTGGTCCGGTCTGATTTTTACCACGCCAAACTGCTTGGCAACCCAATTTATCAGTTTCTCCGGCGCTTTGAAAATATTGTTATGAAAAGCTATCAATATTCCCTTGGCTCCGGCATCTATTTTTTCAATATTGGCCTCGCGGCAAAGTTGCTTTATCTCCACGGTTTTAAGCAAGTTATCTACCTCTTCGGGGAGCTTGCCGAAACGATCGGTTAATTCCTCGCGCATATCCAAAATTCCGGCCTTATCCTTAATCTCGCCAATGCGTTTATACAGCCCCAAACGCACGCCCAAATCACGCACATAAGCTTCGGGAATCATAATCGGAATACCAGTGGTGATTTGCGGTGCCCAATCGGTTATTGCGGCTTGCTCTTTTTCTTGCTCTGCACCGCTCTTTTGCCGCATTATCTCTTCTTCCAGCATATGCTGATATAAGGCAATACCAACATCTTTAATATGCCCTGATTGTTCCTCGCCCAAGATATTACCCGAGCCTCTGATATCCATATCATGACTAGCTAAAGAAAAGCCTGCGCCCAAAGTATCCAGCGCCTGCAAAATATTTAAACGGCGCTCGGCAATGGGTTTTAGGTTCTTTTGTTTGGGCACGGTAAAATAGCAATAGCCTCTGACCTTGGACCGCCCTACTCGTCCCTTAAGCTGGTATAACTGCGCCAAGCCAAACATATCCGAGCGGTGAATAATCATCGTATTAACCGACGGCATATCAATACCCGATTCAATAATCGTGGTTGACAGCAACATATCCGCCTTGCCGTCGGCAAATTCGTTCATAACATCTTCCAACTTGCTGACCGGCATTTGTCCATGCGCCACCAAAATTTTTATATCCGGCACGAGCTCTCTGAGCTCTTTTTCCATACCGAAAATATCCGACACTCTCGGGCAGACAAAAAAGGTTTGACCGTTACGAAACTTCTCGCGGTAAATGGCTTCTTTTATCATAACCTTATCAAAGGGCATAACAAAAGTACGCGCGGCTAAGCGGTCCACCGGCGGGGTGGCAATAATGCTTAATTGCTTTACGCCCGTCAAAGACATTTGTAATGTGCGCGGTATCGGGGTGGCGGTTAAGGTCAAGACATGGACATTTGACTTTAGGGCTTTGAGTTTTTCCTTATGAGCAACGCCGAAATGTTGCTCCTCATCAATAATCAAAAGTCCTAAATTGCAAAACTTGATATCTTTTGATAACAGCGCATGTGTGCCGATGACAATTTCTACCGAACCGTCTTCCAGACCTTTTTTCGTTTCAGCCGCTTCTTTGGCGCTTACCAGACGCGAAAGCATTTTTACCCGAACGGGAAAACCTTCCATACGCTTCTTAAAATTATAATAATGTTGTCTGGCAAGCAATGTTGTCGGTACAATCAGTGCAACCTGCGCACCGGACATCGCCACGGTGAAAGCCGCACGCAAGGCGACCTCCGTTTTGCCAAAGCCGACATCGCCGCAGACCAATCTGTCCATCGGCGAGCCTTGGTTCAAATCCTTCAAGACATCCGTAATTGCATTAAGTTGGTCATCCGTTTCCGTATAGGGAAACTTGGCGCAAAACTCATCATACGAACCCTCAGGCGGAACAAAACAATCCGCCACTTTCAGATGTCTTTCGGCGGCTATCTTAATCAGCTTCTCCGCAATATCACGAATCTTTTCCTTAACTTTGGCTTTTTTCGCCTGCCATGCCAGACCGCCCAAAGTATCTAACTGAATATTGTCATCTTCCATACCATAACGCGAGATGACATCAATATTTTCTACCGGCACAAAAAGCTTAGCGTCATTGGCATATAAGATTTTCAGACAGTCATGCGGGGCTCCGCCTGCTGTGATATTCTCCAGCCCCAAAAACTTGCCGATACCATGTTCTATATGCACCACCAACTCGCCGACAGACAAGGACGAAACATCGGCAATAAAATCTTTGCTGCTTACTTTTTTGGCGGTTTTGCGGTTTTGACGTTCGCCTAAAATATCTTGCTCAGAAATCAGGCAAAGTCCGTCTCCCCTAAAGCCATGCGGCAGGTTCATCACCAACATCGTAACTTGTTTATGTTCGGCTTTTTTCAAAGCCTCTGCCCAATTTTCGGCAAAGCCTACATCCTTAATGTCATATTCGCTCATCAAGGTAAACAAGCGTTCTCTTGAGCCTTCGGAATAGCAACAAATTATTCTTGCTAATTTGGCATTCTCTGCCAGATAATCCTTGAGTTCGGCATAGACTTGGGAGGCGTTGACATTTTTGGCGTGCGAAAAATTGCGCCCCGGAATAATCGCGGCATTGATTACGCCCTCTGATTCCGGCAGGCTCATAGAAGTAAATCTGATGGCTTTGCGCGCCTTGACCTTGCTCTCAAACTCTTTTTTGTTAATGAACATAAGCTCGGGGTTAACCGGCCGATAAGTATCTACCTCGCTCGCGGATTTAATGCTCAAAGCCTCTTGTCTAGCCTGATAATAGTCCATTATGCCGTCTTCCTTGGACAAGACTGCTTCATTAACATTACGGTCCAGCACAATATGTGCCGCAGGAAGATAATCAAACAATGTCGGCAGAGGTTCTTCATAGAAAAAAGGCAGCCAGTTTTCCATACCCATATATTTGCGCCCTGCCGAAACAGCTTCATAAAGCTCATCAGACTGTGCGGCCGCACCAAAAGCCTCGCGATAAGCCGTGCGGAAGTTTTTGATGGTATTGTTATCCAACACAACCTCGCCCACAACCTGAAAACTATAACTTTTGAGCTCGCCGGTCGTGCGTTGGCTGAAGGCATCAAAGGTGCGGATTTTTTCCACCTCGTCATCAAACAAATCTATGCGCAGTGGTTCAGGCGTGCCGACAGGAAAAATATCTAAGATATCTCCTCTAACGGCATATTCTCCGGGTTCCATAACTTGTTCAACACGGTTATAGCCGTTGACAACCGCATAGTGCACAAAGTCATTAAAATCCAGTTTGCCGCCAACTTTTATTTCTCTTACGGAATTTCTGAAGATTTTGGCCGGCGGAAGTTTTTGTACAACCGCGCCGACACTGGCGATGATTATCCGTTTATTTTTCTTGTTCGGGTTTAGGGTCAGCTCGCCTAAAGTTGCCAGTCTTTCCGCCACAATATTGGCATTGGGCGAAACACGGTCATAAGGCACCGTATCCCATGCCGGAAGTTTTAGGACCTCGCTTTCTGGCGAGATATGTTTGAGCAAGTCCGCTGTTCGCTCCAAACTCAAGCCATCACTTACAATGTATAAAATATCTTGTTTTGAGGTACGCAAAAAATCACGGAGCAGAAAGGCATCATACCCCTCGGCCACCGCAGAAAACGTATAATCCGCAAGTTTTTCTATATCTGCGTGCATTTGATTATCTTATTCATTTACTATTTGGAATAAAATATATACAATATGCGCATTATAGCAACATTTTTCTTGAGGAAAGTTTAAGAAACCATGCGGCCGCCGCTTTTATATCCGCTTTTTGCAGAGATTGAGAATTTAAACGGTATCGGTGAAAAGACCGCCAAGTATGTGCGGAATTTGGCCGGCGGAAAAATCGTTGACCTTTTGTGGCATTTGCCCTCTTCCGTTATTGACCGCCGCTATTCGCCAAAGCTGATTAATGCCCGCATCGGTTCAATTATCACCATCAAGGTCAGAGTTTTGGAGCATATTGAGCCCAAGCTCAAAAAGCTCCCTTACAAAATTATCTGCACGGACGGTAGCGCCGACATTACCTTGAGTTTCTTCCACGCTTATCCCGAGACGCTTAAGCGTAATCTGCCCGAAGGAAGCGAACGAGTTATCAGCGGAAAGTTAGAGAGTTTTAACGGCGGTCTGCAAATGAGCCATCCGGATTATGTCGGCAAGCCGGAAGAGATGGATAAGATTAGAACCGTTGAGGCTGTTTATCCCTTAACTGCCGGCGTTACAAACAAGATGATTAATAAATACATCAAGCAAGCTCTGCTTCGCGTGCCGCAAATGCCTGAGTGGTTAGACGAGCGTTTTAAGTCCGCTGAAAATCTGCCCTCATTCAACGAGGCTTTGCGCCTTGTTCATAATCCGCAGAGCGAGGCTGATTTACTTCCCTCTTTCCCTGCCCGCAAACGCTTGGCTTATGATGAAATGCTTGCCAATCAGCTTGCTTTGGCATTGGTTAGAGAAAAGGTCAAAAAGCAACAAGGACGCATTATTAAAGGTAACGGACTTTTGCGCAAAAAAATATTGGAGAAGCTTCCTTTCACGCTTACCGAATCGCAAGAAAAAGTTTTGAAAGAGATTTTTGCCGACCAGGCCTCGCCTTATCGGATGTTGCGCTTGTTGCAAGGCGATGTCGGCAGCGGTAAAACCATCGTTGCACTGATGTCTATGCTTAATGCCGTGGAATGCGGCACGCAAGCGGCGATTATGGCTCCGACCGAAATTTTGGCCAAGCAACACTTAGAAACGATGCAACCCTTGTGTGAGGAAATCGGTATTCGGGCGGAACTCTTGACCGGACGTGTTAAAGGCAAAGCACGCAGCAAAATTTTACAAGACCTTGAAGCCGGCAAAATAGACATTTTAATCGGCACGCATGCCTTGTTTGTGGAAGCGGTTACGTTCAAAGATCTTGCTTGCGTGGTGGTTGACGAACAACATCGTTTCGGCGTGCATCAGCGTTTGGCTTTGTCTGATAAAGGTAACAAGCCCGATATTTTGGTTATGACCGCAACGCCTATTCCGAGAACTTTGGTTTTGACCGCATACGGAGATATGGAATATTCTAAAATAGACCAACCGCCTAAAGGTCGCAAACCTGTTGATACCAGAGTTTTGCCAATCACCAAGCTCCAAGAAGTGGCCGCCGCTTTGCAACGCAAAATCGCGCAAGGCTGCCGAGCTTATTGGGTTTGTCCCTTGGTGGAAGAATCTGAAAAAATTGACCTTGCCGCCGCTGAAGAACGTTTTGAAACACTAAAAAAAATCTTTGGTGAAGATGTGGGCTTGGTCCACGGCAAAATGAAGGAAAAAGAAAAAGACGCTGTTATGGAGCGTTTTAAGTCCGGTGAGATCAAAATTCTGGTGGCAACAACGGTCATAGAAGTCGGGGTTAATGTGCCTGAGGCAACGGTTATGGTTATTGAACATGCCGAACGTTTTGGCTTAGCGCAACTCCACCAGCTCCGCGGGCGGATTAAACGCGGCTTTGAGGCTTCTACCTGTATGTTGCTTTACTCTTTTCCGCTCAGCGAAACAGCGCGCGAAAGGCTTAATATTATGCGCGAAACCGAAGACGGTTTTTTGATTGCCGAAAAAGATTTGGAACTGCGTGGCGGCGGCGAAATTCTCGGAACCAGACAATCGGGCTTTTGCGAATTTAGGATTGCAGATATGAACGAACATAAACATCTGCTCTACACAGCAAACAAAGACGCGCAGATGATTGTAGCTCAAGATGAAAAACTTGCCACACCACGCGGCGCGGCTTTGCGCATTTTGCTCTATCTGTTTGAACGCGATGAAGCCGTCAAAACTTATCAGCAATAAAAAAACAAAAATAAAGCCCTCTTTTTATGAGGGCTTTATTTTTATTAGAAGTTATAGTTGATTGAGGCGGCTAGGATATGAATATCATTTTCATAATCCGCGCGTAATGTTCCTCTCGCGGCATCACCTTCATGCAGACCATTCAACTTAACCTTGCCTTTTTCTGCGCGAATGTAAGTATAACCAACATTAAATGTCCATTTTTCATCATACTTATATTCAACACCGGCAGAATACCATAATCTGTCCGCATCCGGAATACGCGGTGTGCGATATTCCTGCCCTACGGCGCTTTGGTCTACGGCAAAACCTGCTCTCAACTTCCACTGGTCATCAACCTTATAGCTGGCACCGATAGAGTAAAAAGTGGTATCTTTCCATTTTTCTTCGGTTACGTTGTCCAGACCTTTGTTGCCTTTAATGCGCAGTTCCTCAAACGATGACCAATAAGTGCGCCCAAACTCAGCCATAACCGACCATTTATCATTTATGTCATGATATGCACCGATGGTTAAGTTTGCCGGCGTGGTCAAACGTGCCGAAATATCTTGATTGGCCATAGCTCGCATCAAACCATCAAACTCAATATCACCTTTGAGCTTATGCTTAATCTGGCTACGATAGCCGACACCAAAGCGAGTTTGCGGCGTTAGCTCATACAAAGCACCTAACTGATAGCCAATGTCAAAAGTATCTCCTTCCAAGCGGGCTTTATCTTCAACATTTGGCAAAAGAGGGCCGACACCCGGTATTCCCGGATTGGGAATGCGCACTGCATTACGCAAGGTGGCTTTAATATATTGCATTTGTAAACCTGCACCCAAGGACAACTCATCCGTTGCCTTATAGGCCACCATCGGCGTTACGGTAACCGTGGTTACTTTTGACAAAGTTCCGTGGAAACGACCAGCCCAAAGGTCATTATATTTGGTTATCATTCCATAAGGAACATTGAGCGACAAACCTAATGTAAATCTGTCATCCAACTGATGCGACATATACATCGCAGGTGCAATCGCTGAATGTACAATATCTCCGGTATAGCCGGAATCTTGAAATCCGGGAAAATCATCTCCGGGAATAATCGTATCGGCATGCGCTCTCTTGGCTCGCGAGCGTGGTGCAATCCACGTTCCACCAACAGAAACCTTTGTGCCTTTATGGCGCGTTAAACCTGCCGGATTAAAATAAGAATAGGAAATATCCTCGGCTCCGGCCGTGGCTCCGGCAAAGGCATTGCCTTGCGCCGCAGCTGATTGTTCTTTAAGGTTGAAACCGGAAGCTATGGCATCTGAACAAACCAGAATTGTTCCAACTGCCGTTAAAGTTAAAAGTTTTTTCATACGTCACACTTTAGGTTGTTAGTCCTATATAACATATTGCGCGGTTTTTCTGCCTCTTACTCTGTAACAATTTGTAACATTCGGCAGAAATGAATGTAATAATTGTTCACATTATGTTACTGTTTTTTCTTGTATAACTTCGTATGTCAAAAATCAATCCCTTAAATTATCCCCTCTGGAAAACCTTAAACTTATTATGATAATTCAATACATTAAGCTTATTTTCTTTGTGTTGACAAAATTTCCGACAATTTATGACTTTACAAAATATGCGCTTTTTGTTTACATAAACATTATTCGTTAATTGCGGAGAATTTTGTTTTGAGGGACTTCGTACGTTTTTGCCTGAGACTTTTTTTCAGGTGCTTTAAGGTCAGATGTCATATTGACTTTAGCGAAAAATATCTGCCCCAAAAAGGCGTTTATGTATCTAACCATGTGTCTTTTCTTGACCCTATCTTGCTTTTTGCTTTTCTGCCGGGGAACCCCGTCTTTGCTCTAAACGGACATTTGTACCGCAAAAGATGGATACGCTTTTTTATGCGAACAGCCGATATTGTGCTCTTTAATCCAATTGAACCAAGTGATATCAAAGAGCTCATCGGTGTTGTTGAAAGTGGTCGGCTCTGTGTGATTTTTGCCGAAGGCCGGGTTACCGAAAACGGCGGCTTGATGAAAATTTATGAAGCTCCCGGCTTGGTCGCTGATAAATCAAAAGCTCCCATTATCCCCGTTTGGATTAACGGTCCTCAATATGGATATTTTTCCAAAACAAAAGGAAAACTTCCGCACCGTCCCTTGCCAAAGATGAAAATTACGGTCGGAAAACCTCGCAGCTTTAAACTCAAAGATGAACTCCGCCGCCAACGCGACCACATCAGCAACGAAGTTTATATGATTTTGCGCGAGATGTCCTTTGAATGTAACTATAACCCTAATATTTCGCTTTTTGCTCAGCTGATGAAAACGGCTAAAGTTCACGCTAAAAAAGGATTATATAAACGTCCGCATTTTGTTGAGGATATTCAACGCGTGCCAAACTCTTATAAAGATATTATTATCAAGTCTTTTGTTTTGGGAAAGTATTTTAAACGCCACACACCGCAAGGTGAGCCCGTTGCTATCTTGCTGCCAAACTCCATCGCGGCTGTTTGCTCTTTCTTCGGGCTATCTGCTTATGACAGAATTCCTGTGATGCTTAACTTCTCTGTCGGAGCTAAAAATATGGCCTCTATGTGCAAGACTGCAGAAGTGCGTATGGTAATTACATCTTTAACTTTTATCAAAACAGCTAAACTTGAAAGTACAATTGAGGTTTTGAAAGCTAACGGACTTAAAATCGTTTATTTGGAATCTTTGCGTAAGGAAATAGGCTTGTGGAGCAAAATTAATGCCTACCTACGTTACAAAATTAAACGAGTTCCCCATAAAGACGGCGGAAACAAAAAAGCCGTTATCCTCTTCACATCAGGCTCTGAAGGCGCTCCCAAAGCCGTTGTTTTGAGCCACGCAAACATTATCTCAAACATTAAGCAAATGTCTGCCATTGAGACGATTAACACCACAGATACGGTGTTTAATGCTTTGCCTATGTTCCACAGTTTTGGCCTGACAGTGGGTACTCTCTTTCCGCTTTTGGAAGGCGCAAAACTTTTCTTATACCCTTCTCCCCTGCACTATCGTGTTGTGGCTGAAATCGTTTATGAAATCGGCGCTTCTATTATGTTTGGTACAGACACTTTCTTCCGTGGATATGCCAAAATCGCGCATCCGTTTGACTTCCACAACGTGCGCTTTATGTTTGGCGGTGCGGAAGCTGTTAAGCCCGATACGCGTAATATGTGGATGGAGCGTTTGGGAATACGCGTTTTGGAAGCTTATGGTGCAACAGAATGCTCGCCCGTGGTTACGGCAAACAACCGAATCTTTAACCGTTTTGGTTCTATCGGCAAGCTTTTACCTGCAATCCAATATAAAATTGAGCCGGTTGAGGGTATTGAAAAAGGCGGCGAGCTGGTGATTAAGGGACCAAACATCATGCTCGGCTATATTATGCCCGACAACCCCGGAAAGCTCGTGCCGCTTGAAGGCGGTTGGTATCATACCGGCGATGTGGTAGAAATTGATGAAATCGGCTTTGTTTATATTAAAGACCGCATCAAGCGCTTTGCCAAAATCGGCGGCGAAATGGTCTCGCTTAATGCCGTCCATGAAATGGTTTGCAAAGCTTATGAGTGGATGGGCGCTGATTTTCAATACGGCGTGGTAGCCGTGCCGCACGAGAGCAAGGGCGAACAGATTGTTTTGGTTACCAACAACAACCAGGTAACTCAAGATGTTTTGCACTCTTATATCAAAAACAACGGAATGTCCGAGCTCTTCTTGCCAAGAGTGATTCTTTATAGGGATAAACTTCCCGTTTTTGCCACAGGAAAAGCGGATAATGTAACCCTGAAAAAAGAGGTTATGGAAGAACTTAAAATTATTCCCGCTGCGGAATAAATACGAAAGCCCCCTAAAGGGGGCTTTTTTTTGCGTGTAATAATTCGTAATTTTATTTGGTTTGTCAAATCCTGTTGAATGTTCAAGAATATCCTCAGTTGAATAATTGTGGAGTTTTTGAATATGAAACACGGAAAGAATTTTACGCTCGGCGAGTATGTCGTTATTAAAAAACCTGAACTTGTGGAAGTTGGCAACAATGTGCGTATTGCGGATTTTTGTCGCATTTCCTCTGCCTGCCACATTGGTTCTGACTGCGAGATTGCTCCCGGAACTTATATTGCCGGCGGTGATGGAAAATATACCTTTGAGATGGGTGATTGTTCAAGCTTGGCCGCAGGTGTTAAAGTTTGGCTCAGCAGTAACGACTATGTAAACGAATTAGTTACGCATTCCATTCCCGAAGTTAAAGAAATTCAGGGTAATGTTAAACTCGGCAAATATACCGGCGTGGGCACAAACTCCGTCATTATGCCTAACAATGATATTCCCGAGGGTGTTTGCATCGGTGCGCTCAGCTTTGTTCCGTCAAACTACAAGTTTGAACCTTGGACGGTTTATGCCGGAAGACCTATCCGCCCCATAAAAAAACGCAACAAAACAAACGTCATCAACACCTTGCGCAAAATCGGCTATATCAAGGAGTAAGGGAAATGTGCGGTTTAATTGGATATATCGGCAATAATGCCGTTGCGTCTACCTTGTTATCCGGTCTAAAAAATCTTGAATATCGTGGCTATGATTCTGCCGGAATTGCCCTGAACGACAATAATATGATTGATGTTTTCAAAGCCAAAGGCAAACTTGAAAACCTGAAGAACCTGCTTGAGACACAATCTGCTAAGCTTGGTTCTTCTCACATCGGAATTGGTCATATTCGTTGGGCAACGCATGGTAAAGCAACGACCGAAAATGCACATCCGCATCTTTCTAATGACGGAAAGCTTGTTTTGGTGCACAACGGAATTATTGAAAACTATCAAGAGCTTCGCAGACAACTGCAAGCCGAGGGCTTTGTTTTTCATTCAGAAACCGATACGGAAACCGCCGTTCACCTCATTGACAGAGAATATAAAAAATCTCATTCCCTGGAACAAGCCGTTATATCTGCGGTTAAGCTACTCCGCGGTGCTTTTGCTTTTTGCATTATGCACCAAGATGAGCCGGACAAGATTATTGCCGTGCGTAAAAATGCGCCTTTGATTATCGGAATCGGAAATAATGAAAACTATATTGCCAGCGATATTCCCGCAATCATCGGCAAAGTCAGCGGCATTATCCACTTGGCTGACAACGAGCTGGCCATTGTTCGGCAAGACAGCGTTGAGGTTAAAAAGCTCAGCGGAGAGCCGGTGATTAAACCGATTGAGAAAATTGAGTTTTCACCAGATGTTATCAGCAAGCTTGGTTACAAGCATTTTATGCTCAAGGAAATTAATGAACAGCCGAATATCTTACGTCAATGTCTGGCGGCGCATATTCCGGCGGTTGACCAACCTGTCAGCCTTGATGAATGCACAATAAGTCTTGATTTTACAAAGATTAAAAACATCAGCATTATTGCTTGCGGAACATCTTTACACGCGGCGGCTTTTGCGCAAAATTTGTGGGAGGAATGGTTGCATCTTCCCGTACATATTGAGGCGGCCAGCGAATATATTTATAAGCATAATCTGACTGATGAGAACTCTTTGGTTATCGGAATCTCACAATCAGGGGAAACGGCTGATACAATTACCGCAGTCAAACAAGCGCAAGAAAAAGGAGCACAGCTCTTGCTTCTGACAAACAGAACAGACTCAAGCATTACGCGTTACAGCGAGAATGTTATTCCGCTTAATGCAGGGATTGAGGTTAGTGTTGCCGCGACAAAGTCTTATACGGCTCAGTTGGCTGCACTTTATTGGTTCGGGCTCTATTGGGCTGAGCAAATATCTTCCCTTTCTCAAGGACAGCTTCAAGCAATTAAGCAATCTTTGCTTGAACTTCCGGCTTTGGCAGAAGAAGTTTTGAGCCATTCAGCCGATATTAAAGCCTTGGCAGATAAGCTCAAAAATTATCATAACTTCGTATATATGGCGCGAGGCATTAACCTGACTTGCGCTTTGGAAGGCGCGCTCAAGCTCAAAGAAATCAGCTATATTAATGCCAATGCTTATGCTGCCGGTGAGCTTAAGCATGGACCGATTGCGCTTTTGGATGAAAATATGCCGGTTATGGCTATTTTGGGCTCCGGAATTACACTTTCCAAAATGATTTCTAACTGCGCCGAAGCCAAAGCTCGTAATGCACCGTTAATCGCCGTTGCTTCGGAAAAAGAGGACTTGCCGCTGGATCTGTTTGATTATCTGATTAAGATTCCTGGTGCTTCTCATGGTATTTTTCCGATATTGGCTAACCTGCCCTTGCAGCTTTTGGCCTACTATATTGCCGATGGCTTGGGACGCGAAGTTGACCAACCGAGAAACTTGGCAAAATCAGTTACCGTTGAGTAAAATTAAAGCCCTCTGCAAAGAGGGCTTTTTCTTACCAGTGATTATAATGAACTTTATTGGGCTTAAACCTATCATTGGGTTGTGAAGGCTGAAAATCCGGATATCCAATCACAATCAGGTTTAAGGGCGTAACATACTCCGGCAAGCCCAAGAGCTTTTTGAAATTCTCAACTCTGTCTTCTTGCGGATAAACGCCACACCAGCAAGCACCTAATCCCCTCGCATGGCAAGCAAGCAATAAGTTTTCCGATGCGGCTGCCGTTTCTCCGACCCAATAGTCCGGCGCGTGCTGTTCGTTCAAATTTCCGCAAACAAAAACTGCCAATGATGCATCTTTGATAAATCCGGCATAAGGATGAAGCTCGGCAATTTTTCCAAACATATTCTTATCATTGACAACAACAAACTCCCACGGCTGCTTGTTTCTTGCCGAAGGTGCATGCATGGCCGCGTCTAAAATAAATTTTACATCTTCATCAGGAATGGTTTTGTCTTTAACAAATTTTCTGATTGAGCGGCGGGTTAGTATTCCTTCTCCGAGTTCCATCGTCTTCTCCTTGTTGTTTTTCTTATTTCTTTAATTTAAGAAATGAATCTTACTTATTCAATAAGCTTGCTTTTTTTATTTAATCAAAACCCCTCTTCCGAGGGGCCTTAACTTAAACTTCTTTGTTTCCGAAAGTTTGGATATAATCTATTATCATTTGGTAATAGGCTTTGTCTTCATCATAAATCGCCGCATCGCGCTTGGCTGTGGCTTTCTCAACACTCGTATTTTCGTAAGCGACAACTTTCTCCGTTGAGATTGCGCAACGGTTGCGCGCAATATCCGCAATGCCGCCTTTAACAAAATAGCGTTCCACAACCTTATCCGATTTATCCAAAATCTGCACCAGACCGTTGCGCAACTGAACCAGCGTTGGCGCACGGTCCACCAAAACCGTCAAATCACCCTTAACTCCGGGAACAACAACTTTTGGTGCCATAGATGTACGATAAATCTTGTATGGACGCGATATTCTGAAGATAATGCCTTTTTCCATTCTCTAACCTCTTTCAGAAACAGGAAGAAACCGCTAAGCGGCTTCCTCCTCCATTTTCTTGGCTTTTTCCAGAACTTCTTCAATGGTGCCGACCATATAGAAAGCTTGCTCCGGAATATGGTCGTATTTGCCTTCCAAAATTCCCTTAAAGCCTTTAATTGTGTCTTCCAACTTAACAAAGACACCCGGTGTTCCCGTAAAGACTTCCGCAACGTGGAAAGGTTGCGACAAGAACTTTTGGATACGACGAGCGCGAGCAACGGTCAGTTTATCTTCTTCAGACAACTCATCCATACCCAAAATGGCGATGATATCTTGCAAAGACTTATATTTTTGCAAAACTTCCTGAACCTGACGCGCAACCTGATAATGCTCCTCGCCTACAACAGTCGGATCTAACACACGGCTGGTAGAGTCAAGCGGGTCAACCGCCGGATAAATACCCAGCTCGGCAATCTGACGAGACAAAACCGTGGTCGCATCCAAGTGCGCAAAGGTTGTGGCCGGAGCCGGGTCGGTCAAGTCATCCGCCGGAACGTAAACAGCCTGAACAGAAGTAATAGAACCATTCTTTGTTGAGGTAATGCGCTCTTGCATGGCACCCATATCCGTACCCAAAGTCGGCTGATAACCAACGGCTGACGGAATACGTCCCAACAATGCCGAAACCTCTGAACCTGCTTGTGTAAAGCGGAAGATATTATCTACAAAGAACAAAACGTCTTGGTGCTCTTCATCACGGAAATATTCGGCTTGGGTCAAACCGCTCAAAGCCACACGTGCACGAGCTCCGGGGGGTTCGTTCATCTGACCGTAAACCAGAACGGTCTTAGATTTTCCGCCCTTCAAGTCAATAACGCCGGATTCAATCATCTCGTGATACAAGTCGTTGCCTTCACGTGTACGCTCACCCACGCCGGCAAAAACGGAATATCCGCCATGACCTTTAGCTATGTTGTTAATCAGCTCCATAATCAAAACGGTTTTGCCTACACCGGCACCGCCGAACAAACCAATTTTACCGCCTTTGGCATAAGGTTCCAACAAGTCAATAACCTTAATACCGGTGGTCAAAATTTCGGTTTCGGTAGATTGGTCTACAAAAGCCGGAGCCGGACGGTGAATCGGAAATTCCGTCTTAGACTTTACAGGTCCCAAACCATCTACCGGCTCGCCGATAACATTGATAATACGTCCCAAGAGTTCGGGACCGACAGGGACTTGAATCGGATGTCCGGTATTTACAACTTCCAGTCCTCTGACCAGACCATCCGTTGTATCCATAGCAATGGTACGAACTACACCCTCGCCTAAGTGCTGTGCCACTTCCAAAACCAATTTTTTGCCATGGTTGTCGCACTCAAGAGCGGTCAAAATATTCGGCAGTTCTTCAATATTCTCAAACTTAACGTCCACAACCGCGCCCATTACCTGAGAGATGTGTCCGAGCTGACCTGTACCCTGCTCTTTTTTCTCAATCTTTTTAACTTTTGCTACAGCTGCTTTTTCTTCCTTCTTCAGCTCTTTTACAGCCTTGGCGGCACTACTTGCCGTCTTGGTCGTTTTTTTAGCTGAAGATGTTGTCTTTTTGGCTGTTGTCTTTTTTTCAGTCATCAACTTCTCCTAATTTTCATCACTTAAAGCGCTTCGGCACCGGCGATAATTTCTACCAGCTCGGTGGTAATCGCGGTTTGACGAATGCGGTTATAACGTAAGGTTAAACCAGAAATCATATCTTTGGCGTTGCGCGTTGCATTGTCCATAGAGGTCATACGCGCGCCATGTTCAGAAGCCTGACTATGCACGATAGCCTGAAACAGACTGCTCCTGAAAATGAGCGGCAACATACTTTCTAACAACTCAAGCAACCCCGGCTCATAATCATAAAACGCACCTTTATAAACATTTATCGGCGCATGCAGACGATTATACTCAAAATCCTCTACTACTACCGGAAAGACTTGTTCGGTTACAATCTCACGATTGATTGCCGAACGGAAACGGCTGACAACGACTTCGCAGACATCCATTTCACCTTGCTTATACAAGTCTAAAATCCGCTGTCCCAAGTCTACCGCCTCATAATATTTGGCACCTTTTTTAGCAATGCCTTCAATCGTGTCCACAATCAGGTCTGCATATTTGCGCTTCAGGATATCTCTTCCCTTTTTGCCGACACAAAGAATTTTGACATTTTTGCCTTCTTCTTTTAAGGCTTCAATCCGCTTTGCGGCTTCGCGTGCAACATTGGAGTTATAGCTTCCGCACAAACCGCGGTCTGATGTGAACACAACCAACAAATAGTTTTCGCTTTTGCCGTTGCCTCGCATCAGTTCAGGATATACAAAACGAATGTTCTTCTTTTGCTCTGCCTGACGAAGCTCTAACAAAACGCGGTTTGCCGAGGCCAAAATATTGTTGTTATAGAACCGGCATTTGTCAATCAAACCCTGGGAGCGCCGCAGACGAGCTGCGGCAACCATCTTCATTGCGGAAGTGATTTTCTCCGTGGATTTGATTGACTCAATTCTGGTTCTCAGTTCTTTTAAGCCCGCCATCGTTTTTCCTTATGCTGCTTTTTCTTCACCGATAAATTCGCTTAAGAAACCATCAAAGAACTCTGTTAATTTTTTATCCAGTTCTTCTGAGATAACTCTCTCTTTGCGAATCTGCTCCAGATATTCCGGATGATTGGCTCTGATTTCAGCCAAAACTTTTGCTTCAAAAGCTTTTACCTCTGCGACAGGAATCTTATCCAGATAACCTCTTACGCCGGCAAAGATTGAAACAACCTCTTCCGCAACCGGCATCGGATGATAAACCGGTTGTTTAAGGAGTTCGGTCAGTCTTTCACCTCTGGCCAACAAGTTTTTGGTGGATTGATCCAAATCTGACGCAAATTGGGCAAAAGCTGCCATTTCACGATATTGAGCCAATTCTAACTTAATCTTACCAGCGACTTGTTTCATCGCCTTAATCTGAGCGGCTGAGCCCACACGACTAACGGAAATACCAACATTCACCGCCGGACGAACACCTTGGTAGAACAAACTTGTCTCCAAGAATATCTGACCATCGGTAATGGAAATCACATTCGTCGGAATATAGGCAGAAACGTCACCGGCTTGGGTTTCAATCACCGGAAGCGCTGTCAAGGACCCTGCCCCTTCCTCATCGTTCATCTTAGCTGCACGCTCCAACAAACGAGAGTGCAGATAGAACACGTCACCAGGATAAGCTTCACGCCCTGGCGGACGACGGAGCAACAAGGACATCTGACGATAAGCCGTAGCTTGCTTACTTAAGTCATCATAAAAGATAACGGCATGCATACCGCGGTCTCTGAAATACTCACCCATTGCACAACCCGAATAAGGTGCGATAAACTGCATCGGTGCCGGATCAGATGCTGTTGCGGCAACAACAATGGTATAGTCCATTGCGCCATGATCTTTTAAGGTCTTTACAACCTGAGCCACGGTTGAACGCTTTTGTCCGACAGCGACATAAATGCAATACATTTTTTCGCTTTCAGACTTTGCTTGATCGTTAATATGCTTCTGATTGATGATTGTGTCCAAAATAATGGCTGTTTTTCCGGTTTGACGGTCGCCAATAATCAACTCACGTTGACCACGACCAATCGGAATCAAAGAATCCACGATTTTCAAACCCGTTTGCATCGGTTCATGCACGCTTTTCCGCGGAATGATGCCCGGCGCCTTTACTTCGGAATAGCTAAATTCTTTTGCCTTAATCGGACCTTTGCCGTCAATCGGTTCGCCCAGAGCATCAACCACGCGCCCCAAAAGCTCTTTGCCTACGGGAACGCTCACAATCTTGTCCGTGCGCTTTACCGTATCACCCTCTTTAATATCTTGGTCTGAGCCAAAGATAACGACACCGACATTGTCTTCCTCCAGGTTAAGAGCCATTCCCTTAACACCGGATTCAAACTCCACCATCTCGTTAGCCTGAACCTTATCCAAACCATAGATACGGGCAATACCATCACCCACAGACAAAACGCGGCCGACCTCAGAAACGTCAATATTGACGTCCGACTTGGCTATTTTCTCCTTGATTATGGAGGATATTTCGCTTGCGTGTACAGACATTATTGTCCACCTTTCATCACTAATTCAAGACGATTCAGCTTAGACTTTAGAGAATCGTCAATCATATTTGAGTTAAATTTTATAACTAATCCGCCTAAAAGTTCAGGCTTAATCTGATATTTAACAACAACTTTTGAAGAAAGCATTTTTTCAAGATTAGCCTTCAGCTTTTTATCCTGTGTTGCAGACAAAGCCTTAACCGTGCCAACCTCAACTTCAGTGATACCGTGCTTTGCATAATAAATATGCTTAAACTCATCAAGAATCTGCGCCATTTCGGCAAAGCGGCCGTTTTCGGCAATTAAGTTCAAACAATTCAGCGTTTCAGAATCAAGTTTGAGCTTTACCGCAACAGCTTTCAGGGCTGAAACCTTATCTTCAACTGCCCATAACGGATTGGCCAAATTTTTTATGATATCGGCATCCGCGCTTATGATATCATGAAGCTTAATGATATCTTCAGACACCTTCTCCACTGCTTTTTTCTCAACAGCAGCTTCATACAAGGCCAGAGCATAAACGCGAGCGATTTTGGTTTTAGAATCTTTTTTCAATTTTAACTCTCAATTTTCTTATAAGATGGCTAGATGATATATAATAATTGGTTTCTAATTTATTAATATTTTCTTTTTTCTCACATAAAAGAATACGGGTCTATATCCACACTAATCCGCACATTTGAGGGAGGCTCAACCTTGCGCAACCACTCTCTTATAACATCCTGAATTTTAATATTTTTTGCCGTTTTCAGCAATAGCCTATATCTGTACTTTCCACGCAGCATAAATATCGGCGCGGGAGCTGGTCCTAATGTGGAAATATTTTCCGTATTCGGCGCTGTCTGCCCCAACCTTATTGCCACATTTTCCGCTGCGTT
Organism: uncultured Pseudomonadota bacterium; assembly: GCA_949298065.1. Lineage (GTDB taxonomy): Bacteria > Pseudomonadota > Alphaproteobacteria > RF32 > CAG-239 > Scatacola_A. Next base: position 37,159 of record CASFUZ010000004.1, read on the forward strand.
TTGATTATTGCCGGTTACAATAATCGCAGCTAATTTTCCATAAGGCGGCATCTTTAAAATTTTTCTGGTCTTTTTTTCCAAAGTTAAGAACTTATCTCTATCATTGGCTATAAGTGCTTGTAATACCGCGTTTTCAGGGTATAAGGTTTGCAGACAAACCGTGCCTTTTTTCTCACCTCTGCCGGCTCGTCCCGAAACCTGAGACAATAACTGAAATGTTTGTTCCGAAGCCCTTAAATCACTCCCCATCAATCCTAAATCAGCATCAACAATTCCGACCAAAGTTAAGCTCGGAAAATGATGCCCTTTGGCAAGAATCTGCGTACCGATTAAAATATCCACCTCACCTTTTTCCATTTTGCGGATTACTTCAGAAACATCCGCCAAAGAAGATGTGATATCGCTTGATAAAATCTCTATTCTGGCATCGGGGAATCTGCCTTTAACTTCTTCGGCTATTCTTTCCACCCCGGGGCCGCAAGCCGTTAACCCATCTTCCGAGCCGCATTCTGGGCAACAAGACAGAATAGATGTCGTATAGCCGCAATGATGGCAGACCAAAGAATGTGTCCGTTTATGTTCGGTGAGCCAAGCCGTACAGTTCGGACACTGAATCCGATGTCCGCAATCGCGGCAAATGGTCAGCGGCGCATAGCCCCTGCGGTTTAAGAACAAAACCGACTGCTCGCCTTTTTCCAAATTTTCTTTCAAGGCATTAACCAAAGTCGGAGCCAACCAAGAGACTCCCCAAGTTCCCTTTTGCGGTTTGTCCTTTTTCAAGTCCAAAATCTTAATCTCGGGTAGCAATGCAGCGGCGTAACGGCTTGTTAAGCGGACAGAATCGTATTTTCCGCTCTCCACATTGCAAACTGTTTCCAAATCCGGTGTGGCGGTTGATAAAATCAGCGGAAAACCTTCAAACTTAGCCCTCACGACAGCCATATCCCGCCCCTGATAATTTACGACATCTTCCTGCTTAAAAGAATGATCATGGCTCTCATCTATAACAATCAGCCCTAAATCAGCAAAAGGCAAGAACAATGCCGAACGCGCGCCGACAACAACCTTGGCCCGCCCTTCTATCACCGCCGTCCAATTATCCATTCTTTCTCTTTGTCCCAAGCCTGAATGCCAGCAAGCCGGTTTAACCCCGAAACGTTTTTCAAACCTATTCAGCCACTGGGTGGTCAAAGAGATTTCCGGCACCATAATCAGAACCTGGCGGCCGCATTCCAAAGCCTTGGCTACCGCCTCAAAATAAACTTCCGTTTTACCTGAACCAGTTACGCCATCCAAAAGCGTTACGGAAAAGCCGTTTTCAATCTTCTCAACCAAATGCTCGGCCGCTGCGGCTTGCTCAGGTGTCAGATTAACTTTTTGGTGCTTGGAATTTGGTTTTGCAAAAGTTTTTTTCTTTTCAACCGTAAAGGGCTCCAAGACTCCGGCATCTATCATGGTTTTGACAACAGCCGGTCCACAACCCGCTCCGGCGCAGATTTCCGACTTGCTGTAAGGATAATGTTTTAAGAGCTCCATCACCCGCCAGCGAGCATCGGAATTTTTGAGTTTTGCCTCTGCCAAAGTTTTGCCGGACAAGCGATAAAGCGTGGTGGTCTGATTATCATCAAAAACTGCCTTCACCCCCATTGTCATTTTTAAGGTGAGCCCTAAAAAAGCCATATTATACGAGGCAACAAAAGTGATGAATTTACGCATATTTTCAGACATTGGCGGAAAGGCTAAAACCTCAATCACGGCTTTAATTTTGTTTTCTTCCAGCTTGGAAGAACGCCCTATTTTCCAGACAACGCCGACGATTTTTTCTCTGCCGAAAGGTACACGAACGAAAGAGCCGAGAGGAATTTCCTCCTCGGTTTTATAATCAAAAACATCATTAAAAGGCAAAGGCAGCAAAACGCCTATTATCTGCGACAAGTTCGTACCTCTGAATTGTTACTTGAACAGATAATAGCAATTTGCTGATTTTAAAACAAATCTGTTTGTATTTTACGCACAAAAAAACAGCCGAATTTTTTATAATTCAGCTGTTTTTGTTTTTTAATTTTCCTTAAATGCAGGCCAAATTTTTGGTCAGGTTTTCTATCCGCCTAACATCACAAGCGCGCCAACATTCTCCTAGTTGCTCACTAAGCTCTATGTTCAAAATATCACCTTTTTCACACAATGAAGCAAAAACAAAAGGCGTTAAGGCTGATAATTTTTCACTGTTTACATCTGAAACCTGATATTTTGAATCCAAAATAAAAGTCAGAATTTTGCAACTGTTGTCTTTGAACCTAATCAGCATCTTAATGCAGCTGTGATCCAAGCCTTTTTTACTAAATGTAAACGGATGACTGACCGAAACAATCTCTGCAGTTAATGTCTTTTCCATAATTATGAAATTTTAGTTCAACATAATGTTATATAATTGTATTTGGATTGTCAGTATGGTTACGCCAGAAGCAAATAATTGTCAAGATTTATACCAAAATTTAACCCTACCCTGATATAATTATTGTTATGAAAAGCGAGATTAAATTTAATGCCGCGCGCGATGCCTTGGATTGTATCAACAAATGGCGCGGTTGGCTCAAAAATGAAAGGCGTTATTCAGAACATACGTTGGATGCCTATGCTCGTGATTTGTCCGAATTTTTTGCTTTCTTTGATAAACCCTTAAATCTTGCCAAGCTCGGCAAACTTGATGTACGCGATTTTCGTGCTTATTTGGCGGCTCGCGCGGCAAAGCATCTTGAAAAAAGTTCTATTGCCCGAGAAATCTCGGCGGTTAAAAACTTTTTTAAGTGGTTGGACAGGTCAGATATTGTCAAAAACTCTGCCATTAGCGTTATATCCTCGCCCAGAAAGCCCAAGATTCTGCCCAAAGCTTTGGATATTGATGAAACTTTTGATGTTCTCAAAAATGCGGCTGCTTTACAAAACACCAAAAACCCCGATGATGCCTACTGGATGAGCCTACGCGACAAGGCTGTATTTATTCTGCTTTATGGTTGCGGGCTGCGTATCTCCGAAGCCCTGAATCTTAACTATGGGGACTTGGATAATAAAGACTTTATGCGGATTGTGGGTAAAGGGCAAAAGACCAGAATTGTTCCTCTGCTCCCTGCGGTTATTGAGGCTGTTGAAGCCTACAAACAAGAATGTCCTTACAAAATGAAAAAAGGCGAAGCCCTCTTCTTGGGCGCACGTGGTGAAAGACTTTCTCCGCGTATTATTCAACGCCGTCTTGAAAAAATTAGAGCAGAGCTCGGACTGCCCAATACGGTAACGCCGCACGCGCTCAGGCATTCTTTTGCCACGCATCTCTTAGCTGAAGGCACCGATCTCCGCTCTATTCAGGAGCTGTTGGGACATGCTTCCTTGACCACGACCCAACGCTACACCGATGTTGAGATTGAACACCTGCACAAAGAATATGAAAAAGCCGATTTGCTTAAAGACTAGCCAAACCTCAATCATGACGACACGCTAAACATTACTTCTTTGCCCGATATTGAGATTATGACAACAAAAAAAGTACCGAACTCTTGCTCGGTACTTTTTCTAAACTTACAACTTAAACTTTTTTTTGAAAAATTACTTAAGTTTCTTCTCTACGAACTCTTCATGTTTCTTGGATTTCTTGTCATATTTTTTCAAAGACAATTTTTCCGGATGAGTCCGCGGATTCTTTTCAGCAAGATAGAATGTGCCTGTACCGGCAGTGCTCTCTAATTTTACTTTAACTTTTACTGCTTTTGCCATTTTTTTACTCTTTTAAAATAGGTTTCAAAATCAACATTTAGGCGTAATATACATTTTTTAAGCTTCTTGTCAACAAGAATTTTACTTGTTTTTGTTCAATAAAGCCAAAGCCACCTCAATATCTATGTCAAAATCAGCTCTTTCCTCTTGCGGACAAGCAGTCTCTTTTTGGGAAATTATGCGCTCGGGTACATCATTCTCACGTCTGCCTGACATACAAACATCTGGCAAAACGCCGATTTTATCTATCTTGCGCTCCATCGGCGTATAAAAATATGCTGCCGTTAAGGCCATAGTGCTGTCATTTTCCAGCAAAACCATTTTTTGAACAGAGCCTTTGCCATAGGTTTGGGTTCCGACCACCGTGGCACGCCCCTGCTCATGCAAGGCGGCGGCCATTACCTCTGCAGATGATGCCGTTTGGCCATCCACCAAAATGATAATCGGTTTTTCAGCCAAAACATCGCCGCCTTCCGCAACATAATATTTGTTCATATCCTCATTGCGACCAACGGTATAAGTTACAATACTTCCTTCATCCAAAAACAAGCCGCTGATGGCAACAGCCTCCGACAACAAACCGCCTTGGTTGCCACGCAAGTCCAAAATAAGCCCTGAAAAATTCTTGTTTTCGGCTAAGGTTTTTAAAACATTTTCTTTGCTATATTTATTAAAAGCACCGATTTTGATATATAAAACATTGTCTATCAGCCGTTCGGCATAAGGATTATAATATTTTTTCTCATTTCTCTTGTCGGGCGCAAAAGTACTATAGTAGCTTGAGGCGGAATCAAACTTGGGCAAGGCATCCGCCATTAAGCGGTCAAGCGTCTCAAAATCGCGCCGTTCCAACTCTTCGGAATATTTTGCGGCTGCTTTAATTATCTCATTGCTAACCTCTTCCCAAGCTTTGATATCATTGGTATCTTCCGGCTTATAAACCACCTTAACAACTCTGCCGTTTGCATAAAGGCTTAGTCTCTTGCCGTCATCGGCAACTTGCAATCTCTTGTCTAATGTATGCAAAGATTTGAGCATTAAAGTAGCGAATTGACCGACATCTACCTTTTTTACATAAGCCTGTTCCATTGCCGTATAAATTTTGGCAAGCTGAGACATCTCCTCGGCAAAGCCGGCACGAATCGTTGCAATACTTAGTAAAACTGCTAAAAACAATATTCTCATTTTTTGTGTTTCTTTCCGGTTTTGCCTGTTTTTTTGGTCTTGGATTTTGGCTTTTTAGGCTTAGAGCTTTTGTCTTTCTTCCTCTCTTTGCGCCGAAAACTTCCGCGTAATCCTTTTTCATAATAATCAACGCCTTCGTTTTCATCTACAAATTTAAATATTAATCCACCGCTTATCGGCGAGGCTTCTTCTAATCTGGCTGTGATGACATCTCCGAAAGCAAAAGTTCGGCCGCTTGTCTCGCCATATAATTCCAAACCGAAATTATGCAATTCATAATCATCATCCGGCAAGGTGCGCATCGGGATTAAGCCTTCCGCGCCCAAACTCTCCACTGCAACAAAAAGTCCGGCTGTGCCGATACCTGATATCTTGACCTCAAAATCGCTGCCGACCGCCGGTTGCAGGTAAGATGACAAGAATCTTGCCACGGTATCCCTTTCCGCCGAAACGGCACTTCTTTCCGTGGCCGAAATATGCTCGCCAATCTCCTTAAACAGTTCCCTGTTCATATTATCTTCCAAAGCACCGCCGTCCGGCATATGATAAGCTTTTATCAGGGCGCGATGAATGAGTAAATCCGCATAGCGGCGAATGGGCGATGTGAAATGCGCATAATCCGCCAATCCCAAACCAAAATGCCCCAAATGCTCCGGCGAATATCTGGCTTGGGATTGCAAACGCAATATCAGATTACTAATTCCGTCCGAATAACCCTTAGCGGCGCAGACTTCCAAAATCTTGTTAAAATGCGCCGGTTTCAAAGCATTTTCATCCGGCAGTTTTAGCCCCAGATTATGCAGCAGAGGCTCAATCTCCTGCAATTTTTCGGGTTGCGGTTTTTCATGTACCCGATACATTACCGGCAGATTTTGCGCCGCCAAGACTTTTGCCGCCGCGACATTGGCATTTATCATAAACTCCTCTACCAGACTATGACTGGTATAATGCTCGGCTTTTGACACAGACTGAATTAAGCCATCCTTGCCGATTTTTATCTTAATCTCGGGGATATCCAGCTCCAAAGCGCCACGTTTTTTCTTGGCCTTTGCCAGAGCAAAATACGCCTCATACAAAGGTTGGATAACCGTGGTAAAAAGCCCTGAAGTTTGCGCATTAAACTTGCCATCAAAAGCTTCCTGAACTTCCTTATAAGTCAGTCTGGCAGCTGATTTTATGACGGCACGTTTAAAGTCATAACTTTTCAAATTGCCGCTCTTGTCTATCTTCATAAAACAAGCTATGGCCGCTCGCTCAACTTTGGGGCGGAGCGAGCATAAATCATTACATAATTTTTCAGGCAACATCGGCACAACCATATTCGGAAGATAAACCGAATTGCCTCTTCTGTAAGCCTCTCTGTCCAGCTCGCTTTCCGGACGCACATAATAAGCCACATCGGCTATTGCCACAATCAGATTAAACCCTGTTTCCGTGCGTTCGGCATAGACCGCATCATCAAAGTCCTTTGAATCTTCGCCGTCTATGGTTACCAAAGGCAACATCGTTAAATCTGCCCGACCCTTGGCTGAAAATTTGGGGCTCTTTTCCGCTTCCTTGATTGCTTTTTCCGGAAACTCCTGACGGATGCCGTATTTATCCAGCACCAAACAAGAAACAGCTTTGTTCAGGTTAAAAGGACCATAATTTTTGATAATCCTTGCTTCCTTAAATCTTCTTTCGCCGCTTAAAACAACCGCTACAAAATCGCCGACCTTGTTTTTGCCGACATCATCCAGCAAATAATCCATATGCTGAATTTTTTCGGCGGGTTTGAGGTAATAGCGCCCTTCTCTCTTCTCAATAATACCAAAAATTTTTTCCTGAGCCGCCGCATTTGTCGCCGCCATCACCCTTGCCAAAGGCTTGACCCAAACCTCGCCTTTGCGCGCGGTGATTTTGCCGATAAATTTATCTCCGACTTCAAGCGCGGGTTTTATCTTTTTGTTTTCCGCGACATAAATTCTGGCGGAAGAAGAACCTTCGCTCGGGCGCGCGATTAAATCTCCGTGCCGACCGATGGCATAAACTTCCATCAACTTGGTTTCGCCGTCAAATTTTTTATCAATATTTTTCTTCATGATTTTCCAACTTTAATTCTGCAACAAGAGCCGTATGGTCTGAAGGTTTTACACCCGTTCGCGGGCTTTTATCTACTTGGCAAAAATTTAGCATATCCGCAGCCTTTGGCGAGAGCATAAGATAATCTATCCGCATACCGTAATCAGCCGTGAGCGCATTGCCGGAATAATCCCAAAAGGTATAACCGACATCTTGAGGATGAAGCGTGCGGAAAGCATCAAACCAGCCTTGATAAAGCAGTGCGCGAAAGCGCTCTCTGGTTTCGGGGCGCATTAGTGCATTTTTGCGAAAAAGCTCGGGGTTATAAACATCCGCATCCATAAAAATAACATTAAAATCGCCGCCTAAAACAACCGTCTTATTCTCTTCCAGCAGGTTTTGCGCATGTGCCAAAAAAGCATCCATCCAACGCAATTTATATTCAAACTTTGTTGTATCATCCGGCGCATTATAGGGTGGATTGCCGTTGGGCATATAGATTGAGGCAACGCGCACGTTTCTACCCCCAACATCAACATCTGCTTCCAAATAGCGGGCATTCTCGTCGGCAAAATTCGGCAAGCCCTCATGAACTATTTTAATCTTATGTTTGCTCAAAATCGCCACTCCGTTATAACTTTTTTGCCCCAAAATTTTGGTATCATAGCCCAACATCTGAATATCAAAAAACGGAAAGGCGTTGAACTCCGATTTTATCTCTTGCAGCAAGACAATATCCGGCTGCGTTGCATTAAGCCATGCGCTCAAGTTTTCCAATCTGGCATTCACCGAGTTGACGTTATAAGTTGCTATTTTCATTTTGCGCCTTTTACCAAATGTTTAAGAATATGGTTTAAGTATATATAATAATCCATTAAATGAAAGACAAAAAAATGACCCCTGCAAAATATGCCATTACGCCAGAAAAAAGTCGCGGTCGGCTTTATAATGATTTTATCAATATTATTCGTTCGCCTTTTCAGCGCGACAGAGACAGATTAATCCATTCCTCGGCCTTTCGGCGACTGGATGGCAAGACACAAGTTTTTGCTTACCACGAAGGGAAAAACTATCGCACACGCCTGACGCACAGTATTGAGGTGGCTCAGATTACGCGCACCATTTGCAAATGCCTCGGCTTAAACGAAGAACTCGGCGAGGCTATTGCCTTAGCTCACGACCTCGGGCATTCGCCTTTTGGGCATGCCGGTGAACGCGCCTTGCAAAATTCCATGAAAAAGTTTGGCGGATTTGACCATAATATTCAGTCCTTGAAAATTATGACCAAGCTTGAAATCCATTATCCCGAATTTGAGGGCTTAAACCTTACTTGGGAAACTTTGGAGGGAACGGTCAAACACAACGGGCCAATCAAAAAAGTCAGCAACAAATATCTCAAAGAATATAACAAAAAATTTAATTTGGATTTGGCCAACTATCCTTCCTTGGAAGGACAAGTCGGTGCCGTGGCTGATGATATTGCTTACAACAACCATGATATTGACGATGGTTTCAGAGCCGGATTTTTCAGTATTGAAAAGCTCCGCGAACTGCCTTTTATTGACGAGATTTTGGTTGAGTTTGACAAGCAAAACCCCTACGCGGATGACAACCTAAAAATTTATGCCATTACACGTAACACCATTGCCAAAATGATTTTTGATGTTTTGAAAAACAGTAAAGATAATATTCAAAAATATAATATCTCCGATTGTGATGATGCGAGAAAACAGAAGAAATTTATGATTGATTTCTCCGATGAGATGAAAAACAATATCAAACTTCTTCGGCAGTTTTTGAAAGAATATTTTTATACGGCAACACCTATTGCCCGCATGGACATGAAATCACAAAAAATCGTGGAAGAATTGTTTGCCGTATTTATGAATGACTGGAAGCTTTTGCCGATGAATGAGCGCGCGCGCATCTCTTCACAAATGAATGATGAAGATATTGCCGAAGTTATTTGTGAATATATCGCCGGAATGACAGATATTGCAGCTATTGAAGAGCATCGCAAATTATTTGATCCGCATACCAGATTTTAATTGAAGACGTTAAAGGATTATAAAGTTTTATTGTATAAAGTTATCATAAAGAACTTAAAAAATTTTCAGGAGAAGAAGAATGTTTCAGGAGTTTCCGGACGACAAAAATGATGATTTCTTAAACGAATTTCGTCAGAAAATTGCCGAGCAATCAGCCACTAATTTTGAGGAAAAACGCATGGAGATGAAACGCTCCAAAAGTGTTTTTATCGGTGCAGTTTCCGGTGTGGCTTTGGCAGCCGTTGTCGGTTGGTTTGTTTTGTCACCCAAATATGCCGTTGAAAACTCCGAAGAGATTCCGGTTATTCGCCGTCCGCAGACGGCCATCAAAGTTCAACCGAGCGAACCGGGTGGAATGGAGATATTGAACCAAGATAAGTCCGTCTATGATATTGTGGAAAAGAAGACTGCTGATGAGCCTAAGGTTGAAAATCTGCTGCCGCCGCCGGAAGAGCCCAAACTCCCGGTTATCGCGGCGCAACCGACTTCTATCCCTGATGATATGTTTGAAACAGCGGCCTCTCCGACAATTAAAGAAGCTGATAAAGTTATCGCTAAAGCTCAAAAAGTTACACCGGCACAAGATGCTCCCGAAGAAAAAGTTGTAAGCATTAAGGAAGCCGCTCAAGCTACTCCGGCAACTTCAGATAAAGTTGTTATTCCGGCAAAGGTTGAAACTGTTAAAGTTGTTAAAGGCGAAAAGGTTAAGGTTGAAAACAAAGACTGGAGCATCAATGCCAAAACAGAAGCAAAAGCTCAAGTTCAGAAAGCGCAAAATGTTGCGGCTCCGGCTCCCGTTGCTACTCCTGCTCCGGCACAAACTGCCGCAACGCCAGCTCCTAAAGGAACATGGCAAGTTCAGTTGATGAGCTCTCAAAACAAAAAAGCAACTGAAAATGCTTGGAACACTTTGGTTAAAAAATATCCGCCTTTGAAAGGTCAGCCGCACGAGATTGAGACTGCCGACCTTGACTTTGACGGTGTCTTTTATCGCCTTAAGGCCGGTGCTTTTGCCGACAGAGCCGGCGCAGACAGCTTATGCCGCGATATTAAGGCTTTGGGTGGAACTTGTATTGTAAAGAAAAAATAAATGAGTATCGTCAGTCTGATTGTAAATTTTGTTCCGATTATTCTTGCAATCGTTTTGCATGAACTGGCTCACGGATATGCGGCTTATCGCTTGGGAGATAACACCGCAAAAATTTACGGTCGGCTGACGCTTAACCCGCTCAAACATATTGATCCTTTCGGTTCTCTTTTGCTCCCTGCTCTTTTATATTTTTCACATGCCGGATTTATGTTCGGTTGGGCAAAACCGGTTCCGGTTAATTTCAACAACCTAAAAAACTCTAAGCGCGATTTGATTATTGTTTCCGCCGCAGGAATTGTTACCAACTTGGTCTTGGCAATTATCTCAGCATTGCTTCTCAAAGCTATCAGCTTTTTGCCGCAAAGCACAATTCAAGGAATCCTTGGCTTGTTCTTGCTCAATATGGTGGTTTTCAATGTTGTTTTAGCCATATTCAATGCTCTCCCCATTCCGCCGTTAGACGGTTCTAAAATTTTGTTCGGATGGGTCAATAAACCTTGGGCGCAAAGATATGTCAATTCTGAAAGAGCCGGACTGATTGCCATCGTTTTGTTCGCTTTTATCTTGCCTGCCATCGGTCAGAGCTTGGGCTTCAACTTAAATATTTTCGGCATCATCTTACTGAAAAGCGCCAAGTTTATTTTATCTTTTTTGCTATAGGAAAAATATATGTCGCAAGCTCTCTCTGCAGCCCTTATATCCGTTAGCGGTTTTTCTCTTACCGATGAAGAAAAACGAGTTATTTCTCAATATCAGCCTTTAGGAGTTACGCTGTTCTTACGCAACATCAGCACCAGAAAGCAAGTGGCTGAGCTTTGCAAGCAAATTAGGGAAGCCGCACAAAGAGAAGACATTATCATTGCCATAGACCAAGAAGGCGGAAGAGTTCGGCGTTTGGCTGAACCTGAGTTTAGGCCTTATGCCTCACAATATGTCTTGGGGAGACTGGAGCAGGAATTGGGCGCGCCCAAAGCAGATATTGCCACGCGCGACCATGCCCTGCTCATTAGCCATGATTTGATTGATTGCGGTATCAATCTAAACTATGCTCCCGTTTTGGATTTGGCTTTTGAAGAAACTGCCGCGGTGTTAAAAAGCCGCTGTTTCGGAAATGATGAAAAGCAAGCGGCTCGCTTGGGCAAAATTATGGTTGATACCTATATTCAAAACGGTATTTGCCCATGTATTAAGCATATGCCGGGGCATGGTCGTATTACCGTTGATCCGCATTTAGGCTTGCCGGTTCTGACTCAATCCTTGAAAGAACTTGAAAAAGATTTTTATCCTTTCCGCGCGCTTGCCGCCTCTCCTGCCGGAATGACCGCGCATGTCGTCATACCCGAAATTGACGATAAAAATCCGATTACGCAATCTGCCTTCGGCATTAAAGAACTCATCCGTGGGGTTATCGGTTTTGATGGCTTGCTTATCTCTGATTCAATTAATATGCGCGCGCTTAAAGGAAACCTTCGCGAGATTACGTCAAAATGTATTTCTGCCGGTTGTGACTGCGTTTGTTATTGCGACGGAATTGCTCAAGAAGCTGCCGAAGTATGCCAAAGTGCAGGATTTATGTCGGATAAGTCAATTATAAGATTTGAAAAAATTAAAAACTTATTTCACAATAAGCCTAATATGGTTAATCTGGATACAATAGCTGCCGAGTATGAGGCGCTTGTTGGGCAGATTGAAAAATATCAGGACGACTATGATGCAACGGAGGTCCTGAACAAAATGAAACAACATAAAGGAGAATAAGGATGTTTTCAGGTTTTTGGGGCTGGTTCTTGGTTGTGGTTATTGTGGCCGTAATCTTCGGTGCCGGCAGGCTTCCCGAGCTCAAGGAACAAGCTCAAGACAAGCTCAAACTTCTGGCTCAGGCCGCGGAAAAAGGCAAGAAGGAGCTGGAAGCCAAAATTGAGGAAGCTAAAAAGAAAAATGAGGCAAAACAAGAAAAAAAAGATGACGACAACGCCTCTGAATAAAACACTTTCCAAACCGTGCCTAAATCGCACGGTTTTTTTATAATTATGCCCGATTGACAAATAACTATAGATTTATAAAAAAAATAGTGATAACATATATTTATGGTGTTTAGATATATCCAAGAATTTTTGGAGAAAGACTATGAGCATATCGTCTACCAGAAAAGTATCGAGCTCAACCGGAAGTCAGCCACGAAACGCTCCCGTTAAGCATTCAGACCACAACTATCTTGTTGGGGCTGAAGGTGAGTCTTTTGTGGAAATTATTGATTCTTCCAATAATGTTTCGGTCAACAATGATAACAATCGTCATGATAAAGACAAAGACAACGCCTCTTTTGATAAAAAAGAAAAAGGTGCAAATAACTCTTTGAGTAGCGGCGGCGCATATATCCCCAGTGCTATTGAAGCCTTGAGCGCCAGCGGTGTTTATGACGAACCTGATGACCACCACTCTACCAGAGTTAATGTCTATGGCAACAACCAAACCATCGTCAAAGATGATGAGGTTGAACGCACCGGACATAATTATCTTAAACATTTTTACGAAACAAACAAAGTTCTTGAAGAAGTTGACGAACTCGTCTAGCCCAAACTGTTGCCAGCTTGACCGCGGCACTGGCTGTGGCGGCAATCATTGTTATATCGCGTTGCTTCCAACGTGCATATCTATTTTTTGTGCCCTATGTCTTTATGGATTCTTCGGAGCAAAGCTCCTCAGAATGACAAGCTGTTGCCAGCTTGACAAGGGACCGCCCTTGAGCGCTCACTGGCTGCTTTGAGAACCTTTGTTATATCGCGTTGCTTCCAACGTGCATATCGTGAGTTTGTGCCTTATGTCTTTATGGATTCTTTTGGACAAAGTTCCTCAGAATGACGGAAATAAATAGGGCTTCAATTATAGTTGACTTTTGTGTGAAAGCGATGTATCCTGATATTTAGATATGGACTTTAATTCTAAATTATTGGGAGAATGACTATGCGATACTTGCTCTTATCTACTGTGTCTTTACTCCGGCTGTCGCCTTAGCCGCTCCCGATTTTATCTCACATACACACACCACACCTATTGAGTTAAAGCCCATATCCACTTCTTTGGGAACCAAACTCGCCGGTGTCTGTTTCCTTGGCTTTGGTGATTGCGGTGATGGCGGTTTTTCTTCAATCAGCGGAGATGATAATTATACCTTAGATACGGCTCAACAATGCAAAGATGAAGGATATGCTCAACAAAGTTGCAATTCTGTGCAACAACTTGACAACATTTGTCCTTATAATACGGCTTATGCAAAAGGATGTAAATGTATTGATAATTTGGTAACTTGTTCCGAATGGCAAAAAGGTATCGGAGAAAGTTGTAACGAGCAATATACCTCTTGTGTTTGTTTGGATGGTGTTTCCGCCGGACAATATGGTTGCGCCGAATATTATCCTGCCCCATGTTCTTCCGTCTGCAAAAAAGCTTATGCCGATAACTGTCATATCCGGTCCGACAATAACTCAGCCGTTTATGGTTGTATGAAATATTGGAGCGATTGTTCCTCTAAATGCGAAACTCCTTATCCTGATAATTGCCGTAACAGAACAGAAGTTATTGCTTCTTGTCCGACTAATGCTACTTGCCAACCTTTTTCTGACTGCTCTTCTAAAATCAGTTCTTGGTCTTGTAATGACGGATACGAACCCAATGGAAACAACTGTATATTATCAAGGCCAAGATGTAACCTCGGAGATATTTTTTATTCTGATAATACTTGCGTGGCTCCGTCTAACCATAATACCGCAAAAACCGTGCTTGGTATTGTGGTCTATGTAAATTCAGATGGGGTCGGGGGACAGATTATGGCTCCTTGGCCGGTTGATGCTAATGGGCAAACATATTGTACTGACTGTTCATCATCTAAATTTGTTGAACTTACTTGGGGACCTTGGGGTGTTGATGTTCCTCAATTGACTAATTATGATCAATACAGCCGAACAGAAGCTGATAAAGAAATTGATAGTTGTGGTAATACGGATATACTGATAGCTGCCGGTGATGCTAGCACTTATCCCGCGGCATGGGCAGCAAGATCTTATGCGCCAACACCTGAAACAAAAGGTAAATGGTGTTTGCCGGCTCAAGGTGTCCTTGGACATCTGGAAAATGATTTTGGAAACTTTTTTGTTGCTCGTGAAATGTTTGACAGATATTCGGGAGGGCGTGTATCTACATGGTCATCAACAGAAGGTACGGCATATTGGGCTTGGGCTGATTTGATTTCAAAATATGGATATAATTCTATTGCTTTACCTGGCAAAAGCTCTGGCTATCCCGTTTATCCGGTAATGGAATTTTGATAAAAGCCCCGCTTTGGGCGGGGCTTTTTTTAGTTCTTAAATCTTTGGGCAAAATCGTGTTTATCTATGCCATTGATTGTTCGGATGTGTTCGTTCTGCAAAATGGTCGGAAGTTCCATAGAGCGAAAAACGCTCCTTGGGTCTGCTCCGTCCACAAAGGCTCTGACATCTCCCCTAGCCGCCTCTATGAACCTTTTAGAGGCGACTTTCCACACCTTGGCAACCTGCTCAGCGCTCAAGTTACAAGAGCTTGAGGAATCCAACCCAAGTCTTACCAATTCTGCTCCGCAGGCCGTGTGTTCTATCATATTCTTACCCATGTTTTCCTTCACATAAGCAAAGGCTTTATCCCGATTTTCGGTCGTAGGCAGATAACTGATGCTATATAACACAACAGAATCCGGTGGCGTGCTTACATCAAAAGTTTCGGCAACTTTCATTGCCTGTGTATATAAGTCCATTTTACTTCCTTTTATCTTTCACAACATCCAACTGACCATTGGCAACAATGATATTGGCCGTATCGCCTTCGCCGATTTCGCCGTCCAGAATCTTCAGAGCCAATTTGTTTTCTACCTGATTCTTTAACAAACGTTTCAACGGGCGTGCACCGTAAATCGGATCATAACCATTGTTAACAATCCAGACTTCCGCCGCCTCATTAACTTTCAAATGAATATCCTTTTCCGCCAGACGTTTTTCAATATTTTTAATCTGAATATCTGCAATATCCTTAATATTGTTTTTATCCAGCTTATGAAACAGCGTTATCTCATCAATACGGTTGATGAACTCCGGTCTGAATGAAGCCTTTACAATGTCCATAACCTTGGCTTTTATCTTCTTTGGGTCATCGGCTCCCGTGGCGTTTGCCAAAATATCCGAACCAAGGTTAGAAGTCATAATGATGATGGTATTTTTGAAGTCCACAGTACGTCCTTTGCCATCAGTTAAACGGCCGTCATCCAACACTTGCAGTAAGACATTGAAGATGTCCGGATGTGCCTTCTCAACCTCATCAAACAAAATGACCTGATACGGACGGCGGCGCACGGCTTCGGTTAAAACACCGCCTTCTTCATAGCCGACATACCCCGGAGGAGAACCAATCAGACGAGCAACAGCGTGCTTTTCCATATACTCCGACATATCAATCCTTAACATCGCGCTCTCGTCATTAAACAAGAACTCTGCCAAAGCCTTGCTCAATTCTGTCTTACCGACACCTGTCGGGCCTAAGAACAAGAAAGAGCCTATCGGCTGACGATGATCTGAAATTCCGGCACGAGAACGGCGTACGGCATTGGCAACTGCCGCAATCGCTTCCTTTTGCCCGACAACGCGTTTGGCCAAAAAGTCTTCCATATGCACCAGTTTCTCCTTCTCGCCTTCCAGCATTTTATCTACCGGAATGCCCGTCCATTTGGAAACAACCGCCGCAATGCTTTCTTCGGTTACAACTTCCTTAATATGGCTCTTGGCATCTTTGGCTTTGTCCTCAATGGCTTTGAGCTTTTGCTCCAACTGCGGAATGACGCTATACTGCAATTCGCCGGCACGTTCATAACGCCCTTCTCTCTTGGCAATATCCGCTTCTATCCGCGCTTTATCCAGTTTATCCTTAATCTGAGTTACATCGGCCAAGCCTTGTTTTTCTTCTTTCCACTTATCTTCCAAACCTTTGGCCTTGGCTTCCAAGCCGGAAATCTCGTAGCCGATGAGCTCTAATCTTTCCTTAGACTTTTCATCGTTTTCTTTTTTCAGAGCCTCGCGCTCAATTTTGAGCTGCAGGATACGTCTGTCCAACTCATCCAGCTCTTCGGGCTTAGAATCAATTGTCATACGCAAGGAACTTGCGGCTTCATCCATCAAGTCTATGGCTTTATCCGGCAAGAAACGGTCGCTGATGTAACGATTGGATAAGGTTGCGGCGGCAATCAGTGCACCATCGGAAATCCGCACGCCATGGTGCAGCTCAAACTTATCCTTAATGCCACGCAGGATGGAAATTGTTTCTTCAACGCTTGGTTCGGCAATAAAGACAGGTTGGAAACGGCGCGCCAAAGCAGCATCTTTCTCAACATATTTCTTATATTCCGACAAAGTCGTTGCGCCCAAACAATGCAGCTCGCCCCTTGCTAAAGCCGGTTTTAAGAGGTTTGAAGCATCCATTGAGCCCTCTGATGCTCCGGCACCGACGATGGTGTGCATTTCATCAATAAACAAGATGATGCCGCCGTCTGAAGCCTCAACATCTTTCAGCACGGCTTTCAAACGCTCTTCAAACTCGCCTCTGAACTTTGCTCCGGCAATCAGCGCGCCCATATCCAAGGCCAGCAAGCGTTTGTGCCTTAAACTCTCCGGCACATCATCATTAACGATACGCACTGCCAAGCCTTCAACAATCGCCGTTTTACCAACACCAGGTTCACCGATGAGCACCGGATTATTCTTTGTCCGGCGGGATAAAACCTGAATGGTCCGTCTTATCTCGTGGTCTCGTCCGATAACCGGGTCTAGTTTGCCTTCTTTGGCTTTGGCTGTGATGTCTATGGCAAATTTCTTTAGGGCATCAAAATTATCTTCCGCCGTCTCCGAATCTGCTAATCTTCCTTTGCGATAATCATTAATCGCCTGATTGAGATTAACCGGATTAACGCCGCAATTGTTCAAAATTGAATAAGCCTTCGTTCCGTCAGTTACACTCAAAGCCTGAAGTATGCGCTCCAAAGTAACATATTGGTCATTGGCCTTGTCGGCTATCTTTTCAGCTTCCATCATTACGCGGGTGAAGTCCTGCGACATCATACTTTGAACGGACTGCCCCGAAACGGACGGCATCTTGTTTATCTCATCTTCTGTCTCACGACGAATGCGGCTCAATGAGCCTCCGGCTTTGGTGATGAGCTCATCTATCTGCTTGTCTTCAAGCAAGACTTTGAGCAAATGCTCCGGCGTAATGTATTGGTGTTTTTCTTTGGCCGCAAGGTTGATAACATCTTGTATCAATTCTTTGGATTTATTGGTAAGTTTTTCAAAATCCATGTCTTTGCCCTCTGCTTTCTTATAATGTCATATCCTAACATTAATATAGTTAGTGAGGCTAAACAAAATCAAGGTTATCAACGATTTTTTTATTTTAAGGTTTTGCTTTAAGTTCTATAAGCGTAATCTCTGAGGGCGCAAATAAACGCATGGCCGGGCCCCAATAACCGGCTCCGTTTGAAACATAGAGCTTGATACCGTTTACATCATATAAACCAGATAAATATTTGTTGGCATATTTAGCTAAGATATGAAACGGAAAAATCTGACCGCCGTGGGTATGCCCGGATAACTGCAAATCTACACTATCTTTGCTCAAATAATCTGCAAAATCCGGCGTATGCGAAAGCAATATGCGGTAGTTTCCTTCTTTCGCGCCCTTAAATGCCTGAATGAAGTTTACATTCCAGACATCACTGTTATTAGCAATATGCGCATCCGGAATGCCTGCAATATAAACATTGTGTTCCGGAATGCGAACTCCGTGATTAAACATTATAAGGAAACCCATGGTCTTAAACTTAAACTGCCAAGGAATCAGACCATTGTAAAACTCATGGTTGCCGAAAGTATAAAGCGGCGGATATTTGGCTTTTAATTCACCTAAAGCATCCATATGCTCCGAAACAGCCTCTACCTTATCATCTGCGATATCACCCACCAAGACTATGGCATCCGGCTCTAAGGCGTTAACACGCTCAACCAATCTTTTAACTTTTTCAACCGGGGTGGTGCGATTGATATGCGTGTCTGAAATCATAACTATACGCATATCTTTGCTGATGCGTGAGCTGGAAAATTCAAGCTCCTTTAATTCCGGCTCTTTTGCTCCGCCTTGGATTGCCATAAACACCAAAACACCGGTTAGCAAAACGACCAACAAGTTGGCTTTGTCCAAAAGATTGACGTTTTTGGGATGAAGTTTCCAATTTTCGCCAAATAATTTATGGTAAAGGCCATATAGCGCAAACCACACGACATCCCGAAAAAGTAACATTGTAAATAAAATAAATACAGTACCAAACATCAGATAGAGAATCTGCGTGACAGAAGAAAAAATAACATTTTCTACATTAAGACAACGCAACCACCCTACCAACAAAGGGGAAAACCAGCCTAAAGTAACCAAAATTCCGATAATTATTTTGTAGCGCCTACGGATATCCGAATAACCGACAAGAGTCTTAATCGTAATTGCCGAACAAGCAATGGCAATGATGGCTGAAGCTATGGCAAAATACATTTATCTTTTGGTCCTTAATTTAATCAGACTGCTGTAGCCGCTTTCTTGCGGTGTGTCCTCTTGGCTTTGGGCTGTTCGGCAACCGTTTCATTCTGTGCTGAAACAGCCGCATTCTCTTCCGTTGCTAAAATTTCTATAACCTTAAACTCTCTGCGCGGCGCACTTTGAGCTTCAGCCATAGGCATCTCAACAACATTATTGTTCTCTTGCGCCGTTGTGGGCGAAGTTTCTTCTATATTGTCATTGCTGACAGAGGCATCGGAATCGCTCATTTGCTCCTGATTGTCAAAATGTTTGTCCTGAGAGCGATTTTGGTTTAAATTTCTTTTCTCGTTAATCTCGGTTACGATTTTGCGATAGTGCTCGGCATATTGACGAAAAACTTCCATATCAACATAATTGCCATTGCTGTGCGCTTCTTTGGCCAACTCATTATACTTCTTAATTAAATCCAGAGCCGTACCACTGATTTTGCCTGCAATACTGGTGGAGTCAAACTTATAATTCAGAGAATATATTTGATTGTTATTGTTACGATACTTATTGTTCATTTTTTTCATATTTATTACCACAATCCATTATACCGATGCTCCTCGTTTTGAAGCTACGGAAAATACATTAAAAAAAGGTTTATTTCGGAAAAAAGTGCAAAACCAAATCCATTAAAAGGCACTTATCAAAAGTCATCATACATAAAAAAATGTTAATTGCAATTTATTTTTTCAATATAACACATCTTTCTATGCCTGATAAATCCTGACGAATCTCCACAAAATGTAAACCTTCATGTTCAAAAATATCGGCTATTTGTTTGGCTTGCCCCTGACCTGCTTCTAACAAAATATATCCCCCCTGTTTCAGCAGATGCGGCGTTAGCTCTGCTATGCGCCGATAGTGTTCAAAGCCGTCTTTGCCCCCGTCTAAGGCCAAAAGAGGGTCATATTGCCTAACCTCCGGCTCCAAGCTTAAAATATCTTCTGTCGGAATATAGGGCGGATTGGAAACAATCATATCAAAACCACTGCCGATATGTTCTACAAAATCCGCTTCAAACCAATCAGCTCGCATAAAAGTTACTCGCTTATCCAAACCTAAAACCTCGGCATTGTGTTTGGCAATAAACAACGCCGGCTCCGATTTGTCCACGGCCATTCCGCAAGCTTTGGGACAATCTCCTAAAACGGAGAGCAAAATACACCCTGAGCCCGTTCCTAAGTCTAATATCTTTTGCGGTATTTTTTTTGGTAGAAGTTCTATGGCTGCCTCAACCAAAATCTCCGTATCCGGACGCGGGGTTAAAACATCTTTGCTCACCGCAAAGGTATTTTTGTAAAATTCTCTTTTTCCTAAGATTTTATCCAAAGGCGCATGCGCCAAACGCTTCTCTAAAAATCCTTGCAGACGTGTCTCAACTTCGCCGTCTACTGGCGCAAATTGATTGAGCCCTAAATATTCAAACAAAATTCTGGCTTCCAAACGCGGCGAGGGAATCTTCCCTTCCGCTAATATACGCACGACATCATTAAAACTCAGACTCATACTCTTCCTTGTGTGTTTATATGGGCAGATAAATTTTTGGCAAAAAGAAACTCTCAAAAAAGAGAGCTTTCTACGTTTTTTAGTCTTGGCGTTGCGTCTCTCGTGAAAAACTTAGTTTATTCAACGGACTATCTTGCTCAGAGTTAAGACTGCGGACAAACTCCAAACGGCGCGCCATACGCTCGTTCAGCGCGCCAAAATCAGCGCTCTTTGAGAACTTTCCTTTATATATAAAACCTTTTTCTTCCGCAGCTTTGGGCATCAATCTTTCTCCGTTTGTGTTTGGTTAGTTTAACACATCTTTTGTGCTAATTCAAGCTTTACCAACGAAGCCAGTTTTTCAAATGACTTCTTCTCTATCTGGCGAACACGCTCGCGGCTGATGCCAAACTTTTCGCCAATCTCTTCCAATGTGGACGGTGTATCCGTCAACATACGATTTTTGATAATATATTGTTCACGCTCACCCATTTTAGCCAAACAATCATGCAGGACTTTGGCTTTTATGGCGCTCTCCTGCTTACGGCCAAAGTTTTCTTCAATATTCTGCCTGCTGTCTACAACAAAATCAACCTTTTCCTCATCACTGTCATCGCAAGCGGCAACATTTAAAGACTTGTCACCACCCATACGGCGGTTCATCTCAACTACATCTTTTTCATCTACAACTAGCTCTTTAGCTATACTCTTAACAACAGAAGGTTCTAGCTCGCGGTTTTCATAAATGCCTAAGCGCGCCTTAATGCGGTTGAGATTATAAAAAAGCTTCTTTTGAGCGGCAACCGTGCCAATCTTGACCAAAGACCATGAACGCAAAATATAGTCATTAATCGCGGCTTTAATCCACCAAATGGCATAAGTCGCCAAGCGAACCTTCTTGTCTAAATCAAACTTCTTGACTGCTTGCATCAACCCAATGTTGGCCTCCGAAACAATATCCGCCAAAGGCAAACCATAGCGCCGATAAGTTAAGGCTATTTTGGCTGCCAAGCGCAAGTGCGAGGTTATCAGCTTTTGGGCGGCTGTCAAATCACCTTTTTCTTTAAATTCGCGAATCAGGCTCGTTTCTTCACTCTCACTCAAAACCGGAAATTTTTTAATCTTTTCAAAATATGAAAATAGGCTGTTTTCTTCAATAACCTGAGGCAAATTGCTCGTGCTTTTGATGACCATTACTTCATTATTTTGACTCATATATTTCCAACCTTCTTTCAAATGATGCTGTTATATGATGTAGGAATAAAACTTTTTAATCGCAATATTCCGGACAAGAATATTACGACTTTCTGATTAGATAATCAACTAAATATTTTAAGTTATTTTATGAAAAAGGTATGTTTAATCATAAATAAAAGACAAGTTTTTAATCTCTTCTCCGGAGGATTGTAAGTTAATAATCTCTCCAACATTTCCCTCACCTACCGGATAAAGCAAAATATAAACTTGCGCAGCGCCCGCTCCACCTTTGCCTTTGCATAATCTTAAATCGGAATCTTCTAAGCCTTTATTTATTTTGGTCATAATGATGGCATTGGCCACATTGAAATCTTGCTTGGAAGTAAAGCCTTCTACCGCGACCTCTTCAAAACTCGTCAGATTCCGGCGGAGCAAAATATCTCTTCGGCGCTCTATCTGCATCATTGAGGGATGTTCTTTTTGGTAGCCCGTCAATGTTTCCACCACTTTCTCTGCCAGCTTTTTATCCGAACATTCCGGTCTCGGAGCAGCCTTCACCTCTAAAACATTCGTTTCGGGGGCAAGCTCCTCAACAACGGCAACCTGAGCTTCTTCTTGAACTTCTGGCTCTTGCTCATTTGCTTTGACATTACCTGCCAAAGCCAAAAACAAACTTAAACTCAGAAAAAACTTCAGGTTGCTCATCGTCTTATTTCCTTTACTTAGAAGTTGATAGAGTTTGGTGTTCTCGGGAAAGGAATAACATCGCGGATGTTACCAATACCCGTTACCAACATCATCATACGCTCAAAGCCCAAGCCAAAACCTGCGTGCGGGACTGAACCGTATTTGCGCGAATCGAGATACCAAGCATAATCATCCTCGTGCATTCCCATTTCGTGAATCTTCTGAACCAAAACATCATAGCGTTCTTCACGCTGAGATCCGCCAATCAGCTCGCCGATGCCCGGAACCAAAACATCCATCGCGGCAACAGTACGACCATCATCATTTAGGCGCATATAAAAAGCTTTAATCTCTTTCGGATAATCACGCACAATAACCGGACGTTTGAAGTGAACTTCCGCCAGATAACGCTCATGCTCGGTTTGCATATCAATGCCGAACTCCGGCTTGTATTCAAACTTATGACCGGAGTTCTTCATTATCTCAATGGCTTCGGCATAAGTGATGCGGGCAAAACCGTTTTCAACAATATTATTAAGCTTATCCAACAAACCGGGTTCAACAAACTTATTGAACAAATCCAAGTCTTCAGCGCAATGTTCCATAATATGTTTGACGCAATAGCGAACCATATCTTCCGCCAAATCCATATCATCATAAATATCAGCGAAAGCCATCTCGGGTTCAATCATCCAGAACTCGGCGGCATGGCGCGTGGTGTTGGAGTTTTCGGCACGGAAGGTCGGACCAAAGGTATAAATATCACCCAAAGCCATAGCATACATTTCGCCGTTGAGTTGGCCGGAAACGGTTAAATGTGCCTCTTTGCCGAAGAAGTCCTTGCTGTAGTCTACTTTGCCATCCTTGGTACGCGGCGGATTATTCAAATCCAAGGTCGTAACCTGAAACATCTCGCCTGCACCCTCACAGTCAGAACCGGTTATCAGCGGTGTGTGAACATAGCGAAAGCCACGGTCATGGAAAAACTTGTGAATGGCATAAGACAACTCGGAACGAACTCTGAAAGCCGCGCCATATTTGTTGGTGCGCGGACGCAAATGCGCAATGGTGCGCAGATACTCGTCCGAGTGTTTTTTCTTTTGCAGCGGAAAATCCTCGTCCGCAACATCATAAATTTCAATATTGTCGGCAACGATTTCATATTTTTGGTTACCACCCTTGGACTCAACCAAAGCTCCTGTAACGGCCAAAGACGAACCTGTGGTCAATTTTTTGACCTCGTCATAATTGCTTAAATTATTATTGGCAATAATCTGAATATTTTTAAGACAAGAGCCGTCGCCCAATTCAATAAACGAAAAATCTTTGGCATCGCGGCGGGTTTTGACCCAACCTTTGACCAGAACTTGTTGTTCCGGCTTGTCTGCAGCCAGCAGACTAACAACTTTTGTTCTTTTTAACATCTTACATATTTCCTTAATATATTCCTTATTTTGATTATTGCCTTTGAAAAGCGAAAGACAATATATAACACTTATGTTTAATTGTCCAGCATTGACAAATATTAATCTATGTATAATTATAATTTTAACATTAATTTTGCGGAGAAAAGGAATGAGAAAATCTGCCTTGATATTGATTTTGCCCATGTTACTTATGGCCGGAGCCTGCACATCTAGAATCGGTGCCGACCAATATTCAACCGACTCAATCGGTGAAGTCAGCCGTGTGTTGAAGGGCACGGTTGTTTCCGTTCGTCCGATTTCGGTCGCAAGCGACAGCGGTGCCGGAACGCTTATCGGCGGCGCTGCGGGTGGTGTTGCCGGTTCTATGATCGGCGGATCTGACGCGGCTCATATTTTGGGTGCTATCGGCGGTGCGGTTGTCGGCGGAATTGCCGGTAATGCCGCGCAGGAGGGTTTGTCTTCTCAACAAGGATATGAATATGTCGTTCAGTTAGACAACGGTAATATGGTTACGGTTTCGCAAGGAAATGACGTTTTGCTCAGCCCCGGGCAAAAATGTATGGTTCTGTACGGAAGCCGCGCCCGCGTTGTTCCTTATTACGGAAACTAAATTTTTCAAAGCCCTCTTTTTGGAGGGCTTTATTTTTAAGCCTCATCAACCAAAGTGATTTTTATCTTTTTTTGATAATAAGCACAAAGGCGAAAAAATTTATAAAGGTCGCCACAACTTCCTCTTTCCATCCGTTCTATCAGACCTTGCGGAAGTTTGGTGTTTTGAGCGGTTTTGCTGAGCTTTTGCCGCCTGCTCCGCCGCTCCAACCACAATGCAAAACCTAAGTCTTTGAAAAACTCGGTCTTGACGTGAGATTTGGTGATTTCTGTCATTTGTTCAACTCCTCTTTGTTTTTGGATAAAACAAAAACCGCTCTCAACGGAGAGCGGAGGAGTTGCAAACTGTACAAGAACAGCACGCTTATTCGTCCGCTAAAGCGGCTTATTTCGCGTCATCCTCCACAAGTGGAGGTCATAAATTTTCTTGTAAGGAGTTTGCATACTCCGCCGGCGGGCTAACCTTTCCCGCAGGCAAAAGTTATTATAAAAGCTATTTGCTAATTTTCAATGAAGATTTTAGTGCTTGGTTTATTTCTTGTTCGGAAACTATTTTTTTCTAAAACTTTTATATGTCGCCCAAATGACAGACAAACATAAAAAGACAATGTAGAGGTAATAAACGTAAGTTAAATACGCCATCGGTGCCGGAGGAATTTCTGCACCATTATATTGGGCATTAGCTGCTTTATACCCATAAATCATTCCGGGGATTAGCATAAATATAATGCTGAAATATTCGCAGAAACCCAATGCCGCTAAATAATTGCTTGTTTTGGCAAATTTGTTTTGGAAACGACTGATAAAATCATATTTTTTCTTAAAACACAAAACAACAAACATTATAAAAAAGATGCTTGATATCGTAATGCTTGCAACATCTGCCCCAGCACCTTGAGGAAAGAAAGACAATAAGGAGATGATAAAGTAAAATCCACCTAAAATTAAAACATGCCAAGCAAAAGTTTTCATAAACATATCTCCTGTTAACTTGTTTTTATTAAATCATTTATTTTTTACGTTTGCAAGTATCGTTATATGTCTGTTTTTTATATCCTTTCATTGTTTGAAACAAAAAAGCTCTACACTTGGTGTAGAGCTGAAATTAGTAAAAAATTTGCTTAGAAGATAAATATAAAAGACAAAAAACATAAAATAAAATACAGTAATGTAAAATAAATAAAACTGTATTTTTTGTTTAGGTTAAAGAGTTTCCTTATTTGAGGATAAATAATATATGTTACCATATAAATAAAGAAAGCCCCCCTGATATATAAGTTTGAGGACCAGAAATTCCATTTAATATTATTAAAGCTAAAGAGCTTAATACAATACCCCAAAAAACAAAATGAAAATATTTTAAAATTTGTTCTTTCATATTCTATCTCCGGCAAAATAATAAATGTAACTTACCATATCGTATCTTAATATTTTGTATATTTAGATACACTTATAGCAAGTGATGTTTGTTTTTATAAAACATCTCAACAACTTTTAGTGCCTATTATCACACTTAATCTTTTTTTCAACTTTGTGCTTTATACTAAAAGGCAAAGTTGGGAGTTTGTGCGATGAAAAAGATTGCTTTTGCTTTTATTGCAACATTTTTGTTTAGTTTTAATGTTAATGCTGAAACATATCATGGAATTGATATAGATAAAGTCTATTCTCAAAGCGATTGGAGCAGCAAAGATAAAATTAAAGAGATTATTGATGATTATTCTTTATTACTTCAGTACAAAAATGAACTTAATGATTGTTCAACACAAAACGATGAAATATTTTTTTGCTATGATAATGTTGCTGAAAAAATATTAAAAAATTTGTATGTTTATCCTGAAAACAATATCAAAGTATATCAGCAATTCAAACAAGCGCTAACTGATGCTTATTCAATACAATCATGTTTAAATAAATATGAATGGCCTAGCGGAAATTTATGTGAAGTAAATAGCCGGCCGGAAATATTAAAGGCATTACATTCTTATATTCAGGGTTTAATAAATAGTAGCAAAGAAAAAATGTTATCTTATTTACCTGAACTTAAAAATTATAAATAGATATCCCTGGGTAAACCCAGGGTTCTAAATCAGCTACAAACCTACGGTTTGACCGCGCTCGTTGGCGTGGAGTGGTGTTGTTCCAACACCTCACAGCCCCGAGTAAACTCGGGGTTTTCTGTAAGGCATAAATAAAAGAGAGGTTGCAAAAAAACAACCTCTCCAGCTAAGTTATTTTCCAAGATGAGCCCTGTTAGCTCTGTTTAGCCATCCCTCTAGGTTTTCTTTTTGTGTCGGATCCTTTTTGACAATATTATTGTAGTGTTCTAGCATATTTTGTTTATATTGTTCTAAGAATTTTTCATAGTCTTGTTGTGAAAAATTTTTTAGTTTTTCCATGGTAGCCGAGCCAATAATATTTCCATTGGGAGGAAGTCCTAGCACCTTATGAACGGTTTTTATGGCGTTAAGCGGACTGGATGGCATACCATAATCTACAACAAAACCTCTAATAGGATATGGTAATTTGTTTAATCCATTCCATTTATAAAAATCTCTATAAATAATAGCATTTGCTCTTTCTCTAGTAAGATTTAAGATGTCTTCATTTGGGTATGTATTTTTAGAAATTCCAAACTTAGTTAGTTTTCCTCTATCATTTGGTTTATCTGATAAACCTCCTTCGTTGGGAATAATATATTCATTTAATATTTGATTATATTCTTTATCATTGGTCATTTCATCTATAAATTCTTTACTGAATCCATCTCCATAAAGAGAATAGTCAATATTATTTACTTTTGCATCATTTGCTGTATTCACCTTAGTATTTTGAGCAATTTTATATGAAGCGGCAGTGTTTCCGATTGGTTTGGGTGTTAAATCGGCTTTTATGTTTGATGGTTCTGCTATTTGAGCTTTGTTTGCGCTTAGCCTCATCCAACCTTTTTCTATCAGGTTTCTTGGATTATACCTATAACCTTCTTGTTGTTCTCTGAAAGTAGAGTTTTTGTTTTGCTTTTTAAGTTCTTCTTCTGGATCTTCTTGAGCAATATACTGAATTAAATTTGTCATTTGGTGTCCTTTCGTTAACAATTTAAACAAAAAAAATCCGAAGAACTTAATCTTCGGATTTTGGGTACACTTATAGCAAGTGATAATTTTCATATAACAAAAATATATACAATTTTCAAGACACAATAAAACATATCAACAACTTTTAGGACTATTACATATCGTAAAAAACGGCGTTTTTGTCGGCGGTATAAATTCCGCCCTTATCCGAAACATCATAGTAAACATATATGACATTGGCGCGCTGGTGTTCCCAAGCGTTGAAATTACCGATAACTTGTCTGGATAAGCTATGCGTAAAGACGGAACGTATGGTATTATCCAAATTTATGGCAAAGGCGTTGCTAAAATTCGGGCTGGTTAAAATATTCATAACCACAATGCCGCCTTTTTTCAGGTTATTTTTGACACGGATAAAATATTCCTTGGTAATTAGGTCCATCGGAATAATGCCCATAGATGAATAAGTATCTAGCACAATCAGGTCATATTTTTGTTCGCTGTCTTTTAAAAACTGGTTGGCATCTTCTACCACAAATTTTTTGTTGGCATCTAATTTGTGCTCTAAAAACTTTTCTTCCGAGATTTGCAAAAGCGACTTATCAATGTCTAAAAAGGTATAATTATGAAAAGTATCACCCTCGCCCATAGTAAAACCGCCCGCGCCCAAAATCAGAATATCTTTTTTTGTATCTTTGGGCAAGGTTTCAATAAAATTGTCCTGAACATAGCGCACATAGCCAAACCACAGGTCTTTGTCCTCTGATATTTTGGAGGAATTGCCGCCGTTGATGACCATCGCGCGTGCTTTGCCATCATCCGTATCCAAAATGGAGATGGTGGAAACGGCGTTGTTCTCCACAATGTCATAAAGCTCGCCCAACAAACTACTGCGGTTGAGCATATAAGCCAAAATTATTGTCAGTCCCAACCAATACCACGCGGCTCTTTTAGCTAAAATTACCGAAGCCGCAACCGCTGCCACTACAACGACAATGATTGTATGATTGACCCCGATAAAAGGCATAATAACCAAAGTGGTTAAAATTGAGCCCAGTACAGAACCGATGGTATCTATGGCCATTATTTTTCCGGTGCAATTGCGATTATAGCGGTTCAAGCAACGACTGATTAAGGCTGTGATTTTGCCAAATAAATATGGTCCGCCCGACAAAAACACCAAAGAATAAATAAAGGTTTTGAGCACATTTGACTTTATACCCAAGGCACTCATAAAACCAAAATACATATCCAGCAAAATGTAGCTTGATGCCAAAACAACCATCAAAGCAACCGTGGCAAAATCATGCGCGGTTGTTTGTCGGACGGAATTTTGGCTTAAGGAAAGTTCGGACCCCCGCCAATAGCCCCAAGACATAAAAGCCAGAAAGATGCCGATGATGATTGAGGTGGTGATGGCTGTTGAACCAACAAAACCGCTTAATTGGCGCAAGACAATAAGCTCTAAAGACAAAGAGGCATAGCCGCCGATGAATATCGCCAGCAACAAGATAAAACGGATACGGCGGGTCATTATTTATTCCTTACAGCAAAAAATTTTCAACCGAAAAAAGGCACTCTCCGCCAACATCATAAACAACCGCGGAAACGGGCGGAAGCACCAATTTGCCAAAGGGTGCGCCCAGCTCAACAGCAGAGTTACCGATGTTAACGGCGATGTATAAATTATTGCGGAAAAAACTTAAAAACTCATTACCGAGAGCGGATTTTTGATAAGGGGCATCGGACAGATGCGGATATTTTTCCCTTAATGCGGAGAGTTTTTTGATAACCTCCGTCAGCTTGTTATCTTCCCTTAACTCCAAGCAACGGCGCAAGGCTTTGTCTCCATCGGTTTTACGGCCGCTCACACCCCATTCGCCGCCATAATAAAGCGACGGGATTCCGGGGATTGTATATAACATAGTATATAGTATCGGTAAATGGCGGCTGTCTTTTAAGTTTGAGGCAAGACGGCTGACATCGTGATTTTCGGCAAAGTTATAAAGCAGATAACCTTTATATATGCCGGCGGCGTCTTCACCAAACTGTCTGTCCAGAGAATGGGCGATTTCAAACATATTATGTGTGTTGCACGAAGACCACAAACCTTTCCAACATTCATAATTGGTTACACTATCCACCAGCTTTGGTCTGAGCCAGCGGCGATAATTGCCCTTAATCACCTCACCCATTAGCCAAAAATCTGGCTTGAGTCTTAAAGTGAAGTCCCGCAGTTCCTGCATAAAGTCCATATTCAGGCAATAAGCAACATCCAAGCGCAAGCCGTCTATGTCAAACTCTTTAATCCAAAATTCAACGGCTTTGAGCAGATATGCCCGAACCTCCGGATTGTTGAGGTTTAGGGTTACCAAATCATCGCAGCCTTCCCAAGCATGGTAGCTGAAACCATCGTTATGAGCATTATTTGTGCCAAAATCTATGCTGAACCAATCCTTATAAGCCGAATTTTGCTTATTCTCTTTAACATCGCGGAAAGCAAAGAAATCTCGCCCGACATGGTTAAACACGCCGTCCAAAACCAACAACATTCCGGCTTGGCGAACAGAATCGGCAACAGCCTTAAAATCAGCATTATTTCCCAAACGTCTATCCAACGTTAAATAATCCGCCGTGTCATAGCCATGGGCGGAAGACTCCCATATCGGCCCTAAGAGCAATGTATTGCACCCCAAGGACTTGATATGCGGCAACCAATCGGTGATTTTGTTGATGCGTGTAATCGGCTTTGCCTGAAAGTCGTTGTGTTCTTCTACAGCGCAAAAGCCCAGCGGATAAATATGATAAATAATCTTTTGGTCGGTCTGCATGACACCTCCGGCGTTATAAGATATAACATTAAAGTTTTTAGGCAAGCATTTTTTATTTGACAATATACCCCCATAGGGTATAATGAAAGCACCTTTTAAGAGGTTTTAATTTTAATTTTTGGAGAATAAACAATGGCTTGTAATAATCCTAAATGTAAGAATCCGAACTGCACCTGCGGCGATAACTGCAAGTGTGATGAAAATCATCAATGCGGCGAAGGCAAAGAATGCTGCAAAGATAATAAAAAAGAGAAAAAGTGCGGCGAAAAGAAATGCTGCTGCCACAAAAAGTGAGTCAAATTTATGAGCAATACAGCCCATCATCCTTGCCACAAGCAAGAGATTCCGCGACTAAACCGGATTATCGGACAGCTTGAGGGAATCAAAAAAATGATTGAGGAGCAGCGCTATTGCCCCGATATTTTGATTCAACTTCGGGCAACGCGTTCGGCAATCCGTGCGGTGGAAAGCAATATCTTAAAAACTCATTTGCAATCTTGCGTGGCGCAATCTTTTGCCTCACCCGAAGACCGAGACCAAAAGCTCAATGAGCTCAAAGAGCTTTTTGACCGCTTTGAAAGCTGAATAAAAAAAGCAAAACGCCCTACGGAGATTGTCCGTGGGGCGTTTTTTAGTTTCCGGCTTCCTTATTGCGCTTTGCGTGAATAGCGCGCATATTCCGCTTCACGCTCGGGCGAAACATCTCGGCCTTTGCCGCTCAGCTCCTTGGTCAGTTCCGCATTGGTTGACCATGTCTGATAAAACATCGGCGTTGCTTGTGGCAAAACAGTGCGAACAGCTTTGCTCATATAGTTCTGCCAGGCTAAGGACGGATTTCCTTCGCAGCTCAAAGGCGATGTCCCATGAACCTCACATCCGTGATCTGTCCAAACTTGAACCAGTGATGTCATAAGACCACAATGCGAACGGAAGGTTTTTAAGATTTCGGCAACCTGCTCAACCAAGATATTGCCTTCTACCAGCAAAGACTTAGTTACAAGCCCCGTACCAGCAGAAGCAACATTATTCAAAGGCACGGTATAAATCGCATTACTTAACGATATATTGCCTGTTAGATGACAGATATCATCAAGAGCGGATTTATAAGACATCTGGTTTGGTTGGTGTGGCTGGTAAAACAGCCCGAAGACCATCTTGTTATCCTCACTGCCTTGTTCGCAGGCATAATACAAATCACCACGTTGCAAAAAATAACTCTGCAAAATGTTCTTTGTTTTGCCTAACAGATGTTTAATTTCACTCTCGGCATCGTTTATAAAATCTGCCGAAAAATAAGGAATAAAAATTCCCGGAATCATTTTTGTTTTCATAATGGTAGTAAATTAAATATAATGAAATTGGGTTTCAAGTTAATGCGTTTTTGTCTATCTGTCAAACATTAAATGCTTGCCAAGCGCATTTTCTTTGCATATCTTGCTAAAAAACAATGGAGATGAGATGGAAGAGTTTGTTAACTATGGTTATTTTGGCTTGTTTGCCGCGGCTTTTTTGGCGGCGACCATTTTGCCCGTGGGCTCGGAGCCGTTGTTTGCAATGATGATTGCCATGGATTTTGACGTGTGGCTTTGTTTGCTGTTTGCCTCAATCGGAAACTGGCTCGGCGGAATGACAAATTATTGGCTCGGGCGGTTGGGCAAAATTGAATGGGCCAAGAAATATCTTAAAATGAGCCCCGAGAAATTTGATAAGCTTCAACATAATTTAGCACAATATGGCGCGGGGACTGCTTTTTTCAGCTTTTTACCGCTCATCGGAGACTTAATTGCTTTCGTCTTGGGGTATGTGCGCGCCAAGCAAAGCATTGTTGCTTTCTCTATGCTTTTGGGCAAGGTCTTTCGCTATGCGCTCATTGTTTATGCCGTTCTCTTTAGCAAAGACATCTTGTTATAAAATTTTAAACTTTTGCGACTATATTAAAAACCGAATCATTAATTATGCAGGAGGTTGTTATGGCTAATCGCTTTATCCTGAATGAAACAAGTTATCACGGACACGGCGCGGTCAACGAGCTTGTGCCCGAGGTTAAGAGCAGAGGTTTTAAGAAAGCCTTGATTGTTACCGATGCCGACCTGGTTAAGTTTAAGGTGGTTAAGAAAGTTACGGATATTTTGGACAAGAACAAAATGTCTTATGAGATTTTTGACAAGGTTAAGGCCAACCCGAGTGTGGAGATTGTGCAAGAAGGTGTTAAGGCTTTCAAAAAAGCCAAAGCCGACTATATGATTGCCATCGGCGGAGGCTCGCCGCAAGACACGGCCAAAGGTATTGGTATTATCATTAACAACCCGGAATTTGCCGATGTGGTTTCTTTGGAAGGTGTGGCTCCGACCAAAAATAAAAGCGTGCCGGTTATCGCAATTGCCACAACAGCCGGAACAGCTGCCGAAACCACCATCAATTATGTGATTACGGATGAAAAAAAACGCCGCAAGTTTGTTTGTGTTGACCCGCATGATATTCCGGTTGTGGCGATTGTTGACCCGGATATGATGTCCAGTATGCCTAAAGGGCTGACCGCGGCAACGGGTATGGATGCCCTGACACATGCGATTGAGGGTTATACAACGCTCGGCGCTTGGGAGCTTGCGGATACACTCAACCTGAAAGCGATTGAGCTGATTGCAAAAAACCTGCGTAAAGCTGTTGAAAACGACCCCGACGGGCGCGAAGGTATGGCTCTGGGACAATATGTTACCGGTATGGCTTTTTCTAATGTGGGCTTGGGTGTGGTTCATGGAATGGCGCATCCGCTCTCGGCTTTTTATGATACGCCGCATGGCGTGGCAAACGCTGTTTTGCTGCCTTATGTGATGGAATTTAACGCTCCCTACACGGGCACAAAATTCCGCGATATTGCCAAGGCAATGGGTGTGAAGAAAGTTGATGAAATGAAGCAAGCCGAATATCGGGAAGCCGCAATTAAGGCGGTTAAGAAACTTTCCAAAGATGTGGGAATTCCGAAGACGCTTAAGGAAATCGGCGTGAAGAAAGAAGACCTGGAGGCTTTGGCCGAGGCGGCAATGGCTGATGTCTGCACCGGAGGCAATCCCCGTCCCTGCAGCAAAGAGCTGGTCTTGGAGGTTTATAAAAAAGCCTTTAACGGTAAATAATGCACAACATAAGAGAGGCTCTGATACGGGGTCTCTCTTCTTATTTGGACAAAAATTTGACTTAAAGTGTAAAATATTCTTGCCATAAGGGTGATAATGAGCTATATTAGGCGTTACAAATAACCCTATTATTCATTAAAAAAAATTACAATTATGGCTTTAATTTTTTGGGAGAATGCCCTGATTAAGAAAAGTGAAAAGCCCGTTGTTGCCCTTTTACTGGGAACTGAAAACGGGTTGTATGAAACAAACGATAGCTATAACAAAGCAATAGAAGATGCCGGAGGTATCCCCGTGCAGTTTGGCTTTGATGATGTATATCATAAGCTGTCGGTATTGAAACCTGATGCTGTATTGCTCCCCGGCGGCGCTTTCAAGACCCCTGATTGCTGGTATGGGCAATTTGAGGGTGATGATACTATTAACTCTCGTACGCAGGCATATATTGATATGCTTAAGTATGCCGAGGAGAACAAACTTCCCTTGTTAGGGATTTGCGCTGGAATGCAGCTTCTGGCGGTGAAATATTGTTCCCTGCTGCTTGCCAAAATAAACGGACACAAGCTTCCGGGGAATGATGAGGCTCACTCCATCCGCATTCAAGCAGGTTCTCTGCTCGCGGATATTGTGGGGCCGAAAGAATTAACCGTTAACTCGCGCCACAATGAAGCGGTCAACCCGAACATTCTTGGCGATGAGCTGAGAATTACGGCAATGGCGGAAGACGGAACCGTGGAAGCAATAGAACCGAAGGAGCCTTGGTGCGACTTTGTTCTGGGCGTACAATTCCACCCCGAAGATCTGGCAAATAAGGGAAATTCCAGATGTAAAAGAATATTTGAAGCATTTGTCGCTGCAGCTGCCCGACATATGTCAAAATAAAAAACTTTTCCCTTAAACAAAAACAGCGCCCTTTCGGAGCGCTGTTTTTTTGTGCCGCAAAGGCTTATTTGCGGTTGATGGTAATTTTTTTCTTGCGGCCTTTTTCTTCCTGAGATTTCGGAATAAAGACTTTCAAAACACCGTTTTCAAAGTCAGCTTTGGCATCATCAAACTTCAAATCCCAAGGCAGAGGAATGGTTCTTTTGAATGAGCCGTAAGAAATCTCTGAAAAATAGCTGCCTTTTGAATGTTCTTTCTTCTCTTGGTGTTTTTCACCGGACAAGGTCAAGTAGCCATCAGAAGAGATTTCCAAGTCAACATCTTTTTCCGAGATGCCAGGAAGCTCAGCGCAGACGGTTACGTCATTTTCGTTTTCTGAGACCTCAATTTTGGGTTCCATATTCTTAAATGCAGCGTTTTCGGTCGGAAGTTCAAGCCAGCCGTTGAAAAAGCTGTTGACCAAATCATTCAAATCTTTGCGATAACCATAATGCATCGGAGTATTGTGGCTGTGTTCTTTGCGTGTAATCAGTGAATCAGACATTTTTTCCTCCATTAAAAATTTATCACTTTCTAAGTTTTAGGTAAGAAACAAAAATGACGAAATCAAGAGGATATGAAAAAATTTTTATTGTCGGCTAGATTAGACAAAATTTTTTAAAACGCCCTTATTTATTGTTGTCTTCTGTCTAAAAATGTGATAGTATAAACTTCGGTATTATAAGCTGTTGTTTATTATTTAGAGATTTGTTTTCATGGTTTTTGTTGTTATACCACTGAATTCCGCTCAGATAATAAACTTTTTTTTATGCTTATAATTTGAGTGAGAATTTAATTATTAACATAATAAATCAAAAAAAAATTATGAAAACATTTCAAATTAAGCCGTTTGACGGCAAGTGGTATCAGGGAGAAATTAGAATTCAGTACAATCTTTTGACTGTACTGAAAGTGTTGGTTTTGGCAGCTGCGCTTGCGTTGGTTGCCGCCATCATCTATCTGCTCTTCCAGGGAGCTTGCTGGCTTTGGGATGCTATCCTGATGCCAATGTTCTCTTGGATAGGAGATAATTGGCTATGGCTGTTGCTCAGCTTGCTGGGTATTGCAGCTGTGGTTTGGGCTTGGCTCAAGGGTTTGTTCCGCAATCTCTTTAGACGCAGATCCCCAAACCAACAGAGCAAGAAGCACAGCTGGTGGTGGATGCTTTGGGCTCTTTTGGCATTGCTGCTCGGCCTCCTTTGCTGGAGAAGCTGTAGCGGTGATGAGAGAGAGAAAGAAGCTGAAGAAACCGTGTACACCGTATATGACTTGTCATTTGACAAAGTTATCATCGCCAGAGCTTATTTGGACGGTGTACAAGAAAAAGTAAA
This sequence comes from uncultured Pseudomonadota bacterium, assembly GCA_949298065.1. Taxonomy (GTDB): domain Bacteria; phylum Pseudomonadota; class Alphaproteobacteria; order RF32; family CAG-239; genus Scatacola_A. Next base: position 72,650 of record CASFUZ010000004.1, read on the forward strand.
TGAAAACTGCCCACGCGCATTGGTGGGTTTCAAATTTATTAACGACAAGTCCGTCAAGGATTACAATTTTGCAGGCCTCACTTATGAGGAATCTGTAAAAATTGTATCCAACGACTGGAAACCTTTGGTCGTTGAGAATTTGAATCCTGAATTGCAGCTTTCTGAACAGCAGATGGCTGTGATTACCCTTGCAGCGATGCGTATGGGTAAGTACGGATTTGCCCGCTCAACCTTCTTACAGAAGGTCAACGAAGGAAACTTCGCTGAAGCCACAAATTGGCTCCTTCTGCAGAAGGCAAACGGAGAGATTAGAGAGACCCGTGACGAGCCGAAGCAGTATTTCTTTATGCTGCGCGCTCTGTGGGAGAACAAAATCTCCATTGAGGAGCTTTTGGATATGCCAATGTTCTCATACAAGGCTATCCCTGTACAGACAATGTACAACAAGGATGGCTCGTTTGTGTGGAACGAGGCTATCAAGGAAGCGCTAAAGAGCGGCAACTTTGCCACTCCGCGGACGGCGTTGGGACTTGAATAAAGTCCCCTAAAATAAAAGGAAACCTCTTTGCTTGTGAAAAGCAGAGAGGTTTTCTTTTATGCGCAAAGTCCGCAGTTTGAACAGCCGTTGCAAATCAGGCGGCTGCCGCAAGTTTGGCAGCGTTCGCGAAAGAATTTTTTATAGGTGTTTTCTTCCTCAAAAAATGATGGCTGTGCTTGCCTTAATTTGAATCTTTGCGCCCTTCCCTCATACTGCATTCCCGATTTGAAAGCCATCTCGCTTTGCAGGCGTTTGTCCGGCATATGATAAGTTTTGCCGTCTTTGATAAAATAGCTGCCCGTTTCTATAAAACAAAAAGTTACATTCGCGGCAACGCATTCGGCATATAGCTTTTTTACCCAAGCATAATCGCAGGGGCGCGAGCCGTCATAGTTTTCGCCTCCGGCTATTACCTGCTCTATCTGCCCCGAAGAAAGATATTCGGCAAGACTTACTTCCCCTATAAAAGGCGCAACCATAATCCCCTTATGCTTAAACGGAAGCTCCAGCAAAAGCGGTATCCGCTCATCTGCCATAGTTTGGTTCTCACAAGTAACATTAAAAAAGACGTTTTCCCAGCCATCCTGCCAATCCGGCGGGAGGCAATTTTTTACCCGCTCAGGTCGCTTGGTCAACAAAAAGAAGATGACATCAGGTCTTTGTTTCATTATCTGCCATGCCTCTTGCCGCCAGACATCCGCCTCTGCCAGAAAAAAGTCAGAGGTCATACAAACACGCAGTTGCTCCCCGCTTTTGACCTTGTAATGTCCTTCCTTGTCTTTTTGCAAAGGATAGTCAAAATTGTTCTTTACCTTATAAATTTTACCGCCATCGCCACCGCGTTGCTTGTCTAAAAAGTACATATAACAATTTCGGCAGCCTTCGCTCTTTTTGATGCAACCATGCCACGGATTCCATATATCATGCATAAATTTTTCTTCCTTTTTATGCTCAAACATAATATTATCCGTTACAAACATCAACCAAAAAACTTTCAACCTTAAGGGGATATGTTGTAAGTCATAGTTGATTTTGGTGCAATCATATTAATAATAGTAGTGTAAGAGTTTATTTTAAGGAGTGGGTGTATGTTATCTGATATTGAAATTTCGCAACAAAATCAACCTGAGCCGATTTTGAATATTGCGCAAAAAGTCGGTTTATCTGAAAATGATGTGGAGCTTTACGGCAAATATAAGGCAAAAATAAGCTTTGAAAAACTTAAAGAACTTTCTAAAGCTCCGCTTAACGGAAAGCTCATTTTAGTTACGGCTATTACCCCTACTCCCGCCGGAGAAGGAAAATCCACGATATCCATCGGTTTGGCTGATGCTTTGCAACGCAGCCGCAAAAATGTTATGCTTGCTTTGCGTGAGCCTTCGCTCGGCCCATGTTTTGGTCTTAAAGGCGGCGCAACCGGCGGCGGTTATGCCCAAATTGTGCCGATGGAAGAAATTAACTTGCATTTCACCGGTGATATTCACGCCATTACGGCCGCAAACAACCTTTTGGCTGCGATGATTGATAACCATATCAAGCAAGGTAACGAACTCAACATCAATCCGCAAAGTATTTGTTGGCGGCGTTGTCTTGACCTTAATGACCGTGCGTTGCGCGATGTGGAAATCGCTATGGGCGGCACGGCTGACGGAATGCCTCGCCGAGACGGCTTTGACATCAGCGTGGCCTCCGAGATTATGGCTATTTTGTGCTTGGCTGAAGACATAACAGACCTTAAAAGACGTTTAGCAAACATCGTTATCGGCAAAACTTATGACGGGCGCTATGTTACCGCCAAAGAGATTAAGGCTGTCGGGGCTATGGCGGCTTTGCTCAAAGATGCTATTCGCCCGAACATCGTGCAGACTTTGGAAAAAACTCCGGCTCTGGTTCATGGCGGACCTTTTGCAAATATTGCACATGGTTGCAACAGTATTGTTGCAACCAAAACAGCCTTACGCCTGGCTGACTATGTGGTTACGGAAGCCGGCTTCGGCGCAGACTTGGGTGCGGAAAAGTTTTTTGACATCAAATGCCAAATCGGTAATCTTAAACCCGATGCCGTAGTTGTGGTCGCCACCATCCGCGCGCTCAAAATGCACGGCGGTGTTGAAAAAGACAAACTCGGCGAAGAAAACTTGGAGGCTTTGCGCAAAGGATTTGCTAACCTTCGCGTTCATTTGGAAAATGTGGCAAAATTCGGCGTGCCGGCTATCGTGGCCGTCAACCGCTTTGTTACCGACAGTGTATCCGAGCTTAATTTGCTCCAAGAATTATGCTCCGAAATCAGCGTTTCCGCTATTGTTACAAATTGTTGGGAGCTGGGCGGTAAAGGCGCTTTGGCACTGGCCTTTGAAGTTGTCCGCGCCGCTGATGAGCCCGAAAACTTTGGCCCTTTATATGACGCCAATTTGCCGCTGAAGGAAAAAATCTGCCGCATTGCCAAAGAAATTTATCGTGCAGGAGAAATTACCTTCTCCGAAAAAGCTTTGGCAAAGCTCGCAGAATATGAAAACAACGGTTATGCCAAACTTCCGGTTTGTATTGCAAAGACGCAAAACTCTATCTCTGATGACCCAAAGCTCAAAGGTGCGCCTCATGGCTTTAACTTTACGGTTAATGATGTACGTCTCTCCGCCGGCGCGGGTTTTGTTGTTGCTCTAGCCGGAAATATCTTAACTATGCCGGGGTTGCCCAAACACCCTGCCGCCGAGCAGATTGATGTTGACGAGGACGGCAAAATCTCCGGTCTTTTCTGACAGCCTGACAAAAAGGCGCACCCAAGTTTTTGAGTACGCCTTTTGTCTTTCTTTTTCTACCCTAACCTAATCAGCGGATATTTTTCGCTTCGGGCATCAGGAAGTTCGTAATGCCACCATTCATGCAACCTCGGAACCGCCACCAAGCCAATGTCTTCCATAAGTTTTCGCAACTCGTTGCGGTTGTTGATGGCTTCCGGCATATCTGGATTGGTATAGTTATGCGAGGCTTGTTTTAAGTAAGCAAAAAAGCCTTGCAAATTGCCCGATTGCACTTCCTTCGCAAAATGCTCGTCATAAGCATCTACCAAGGTTGGATAGACAAGCTCCTTGCCGTCTTTTTCCACCAGAGCAACATCCACTGCCGTAGCGCGGCAATGCGGTGAACGCGAAGCATCGGCAATAAAAAAACCATCCTGCGGAATGAGCGCAAATAATTTTTCATGAGCTTCCACCGGACGGCAAGCATCATAAATTTTGAGCTTGCGCCCCGTCTTGTCCAGATAAGGTATCAGTCTTTGCAGAGCCTGCCACAAATTCGGATGAACATAGGCTTGATTGCCCAAACCTAAATCAGCATAAACAGCAACACCTGTCATATTATGCTCTGTTCCTGCATACATTAAATCTACGATAAAATGCGGATCGGTAATTTTTACCAAGCCATCCAAATTATTCATTATTCTTATCTCTCTGGCTTATAGATTTTGTTGCCTTCTTTAACATAGTCTTCCAAAACCTGACAACCTTTGGCTGATTCAATATTGCCATAGACCTTAATCCCGCGCTTTTTGAACTCATTGACCCAGTCCGGTTTATAGCCTTCATCAAAACCCGTAATCTGTTCAACATCTTTGGACGGCACGCTGTAAAAAACCGTCTTGACCCCTGACCACATTATCGCGCCGGTACACATAACACAGGGTTCGGCATTGACATAGATGGTCAGATTATGTTTGGACAAGTCATATTCGCCAAACTTTTGGTGTGCCAAGCGAAGCGTGTTGACCTCGGCATGATACAAAGCGCAATTATCCTCCACCACGCTGTTTGAGGCGGCAACAACCAAATTGCCTTCCGCATCATAAATTTCGGCATAGAACGGACCTTTGCCTTTTTTTATACCCTCGGCAGTCTTATCATGAATGTTGAGCAAAATCTGTTCTGCCTTGTGTAAGTCTGCTTCGGACAATGGACTGTTGGCAATGATGTTTTTTTGTTCAAGCTCGGCAACGCTTAGCATTTTATCTTCTTTATTCATTATTTTTCCTCTCTTATTTTTTTATTTCTTATAACATATATTTTCCGATTTTCAAAAAAATTCTTTACAAAGCCTGCAAAATCTGTAATATTGGTTTTTAGTGTGAATTGAAGTTGGTTAAAAATGAACAATTTGAGACAAACATCTCTGCGTTTGCGCAGACTGATAATGCGACGATGACTTTACCTTTTTAGGTTTTGTCTGTCGCAAGGTTTGAGTTTTGCTCAAATCTTTTTTTTGTGAAAAATTTATCAGTTATTCAGAGGTCTCAATGAACAAAAAACATTTAACGGTCAAAAAATTAGATATCAGCAACTTGGCAGATGTTATGAAGCTGCAAGAAAAAATCATTGGCGGATTGCACCCTGATGAGCAACATTTTATTCTGCACAGAACCGCCGAAGATTATATGAAATCACTTGATGGCAAAAGCTCCAATATGCTCGGCGTTTTTGACGGAGATGTCTTAATTGCGCAAACGGTCTTTAATATGCCGCAAAACGGTGAAGAAAGAGATATGCCCGAGTTTAAACCCGACTTGGAAAACAAAGACTTGGTTTTGTATGAGGCGATTTTGGTTGATCCGGCTTATCGGGGGTCCAGCCTGATGAAAAAGATGTTGGAATATATTGAGGGACACGCTCTTGATGATGGGCGGACACACGCCATTATCCAAATTGCCGTTGATAATCCGGCAAGCTGGATTAATGCCTTACACCATGGAATGGCTATCACCAAAGTTGATCTTGACCCAAATGATGGCGCAAAAGTTATTTATTTAGAAAAGGAAATTGCTCATTCCAATACGCCAACTCTCCGGGCTGCTAACAATAATCATCAGACTTACAGTTTGTTTTTGGGTGAAAATATACATGCCAGAATTCCGTCTTTGTTTAACAAAATGCAATATCTGGTTCAAAACGGCTACAAAGGCGTTAGTCTTAACAAAGAAACCCAAAGTTTGATTTTTGAAAAACAAGCAACAAGCCGGACAAAATCTCTTAACTTTGCTTATTTTTCAAACGACAAGGTCAGCTCTTTGTAAAAATCCATCTTGCTTGTTTCGGAAAAAAAATATAATATAAAAAAGTCTTTTGTATTATATTGAGATTTTATTATTAACCTAAAATATATTGCCTTATGGAAGAAAAAGTACAAGCTATTTTAAGATTGATGGAAGTTATGGGGGTTACCATAAATGATTTGCAGGTTTTTAATCGCAGTATTGAATCAACTAAAAAATTTCCATTAGAAGTTTACTATGATGATAAGACAATGTCTGACGACCTTGAGTATTATAAAAAAGGATTGGAGCGTTGTCCTATCGGAATAGTTATTGGTGATACGGTGTTTGCTCTGCCTTCTCGTATTGATAGCCCTAAATGTGGTGAAGCTTTCAAGTATTGTAAAGAAGCCTTTGGTAGAGGTATAATAGGTTCTTTGCCAATACAAAATCAGTTTGAAATGCTTAAAGAACATCTTACTGATTATGATAAGATATCTTTTTATCTTGAGAAGAAAAGATTGGGTGATGATGACCAGTTATATCTCGCTATTGAACACCCTGGTAATAGAGAGCATTTACAATACTATTATGATTTCAAAAGGGAGATAATTGCTTCAAATAATAGTTGGGTTCCAACACTTCCCGTTATTAATTTGAAAAATTAAATTCTAAAAAACAGACACTCTTAGCTTTTTAAGTTAAGGGTGTTTTTTTATAAATTAAATCACAAAAAAATCTCGCTTTTATTATAAAATATTATATAATTCCTTAACAAATTAAAAATTATGTCAAACTTTTATTATGAAAGATTAAATCTTTATTGTTATGTTGCTTGCGCTGCATACCTTTAATAAAATGCCTTCGGTCTTGTTGGGCTGAAAGCTATGGATTTTATTATTAACCTAAAATAATATATTGGCTTATGAAAAAAACAATATTCTTACGTTCGCTGGACTATTTATGCAAAGTTCTCGAAAGAATTGGAGACTGGATAGACTTTGATTGGCAGTTTAGGTTTCTTCGCTGCATAAATATCAGTCTTTTTATTGTTGTGCTTTTATCCGATACCTTTAATCTAAACTTTGAGATAACAAGAATACTTTTTGGAATTTTTGGCGCAACATGGACTGCTTCAAGAAGCTATATGTATAAGAAAGCTTTGCTTGTTTCGGAACCGGAACTGAGAAAACTCCTGATTGTTTGTAATATCGGCTGTATCTGTTTCGGATGTTGTATTGTCCTCAATGTAATAGCGTTTTATTTGCCACTTATTCCTGTGCTAGCCTGCATTTTTCTGATGTTTATATGTCTGGTTATAAGTGCTGTAATGGCGGTGTGTATGGCTATTTTGATTCTTAAGCCCTAATTTTGTAAAAGCCGGAAGATGTTTTTTATCTTCTGGCTTTTGCTTTTTTAATGCCCGAGATAATACCATTCGGTATTGATATCTGCTTGGCTGTTGGGAAGCAGGATAAAACCATCTGCCGGCGCATATAGTTCCTCTCCGTCTGCATAAACGGCGATTTTTTCTCCACAGCTTATCGGGTCCAGATGTTTGTAATTTTTGCAAAGCTTGCCTTCTTTTGTTTTGAGTACGTAGCCATCCATCTGAATATGCTTTTTGGGGTGGTTTTTGATCTGATTATGCTCTATCAACCCAAATACAGCTAAGGTGCTTTTAATCGCCTTATAAGCTAAATCCACCGCCGCGGGGGACTTGTGGTAACCGCATTCAACCGTTGTGCCCGTATTGCCCAAAATATGTGCGCATTGCTCGGTGGAGAAATCCTGAATGGCACTTTCCCCACTATAGATTTTCGGCCAACCTTCCAAAACAAAATCTACTTCCAGCGCGGAAATGAGCTTTTGATTATCTTCATTCGGATAGTCGCAAAAAGCAAAAGGGACATCGCCCTCACAATGGGTGGAATGCAGGTCTAACATAATCTGATGATTTTGAATCAGAGGGTAAATCTCGTTGGCTAATTTTTGTTCATAAGTCTTTGGATTGGCGTGATAAGTTATTACCCTATTCAAGTTTTCTTCCACGCAGCGCTCATCTTTTTTATAAGCCTCGGGGTTGCATATCGGGACCAAGGTTAAGCGTCCGCTTTTAAGCTTGAGTGCGCCACTGTTTAATTCCTTAATTACCTTAAATGCGGCATTGGTTCCCGCGGTTTCGTTGCCATGGATGGCGGCTAAAACCAAAAGGCTTATGCCCTCATCTTCCCCATTAAACTCATATTTTTCAATCATCAAAATTCTCCTTGAGCAAAATAATAACCTCATCTTGCAAGTTTACAAGCAAAAAACAAAATCCCCTCCTTGACGGACGAGGTTTTGTTGTCTTTTTATCTATTCTATTTTTCTTTTTGATTCATCAGCCACTGAAGTCGGGCGGCATTATTTTCATTCTGCGGGCGGGTCTGAAATTTTCCGCTTACGAGATTTACGCACATATAATCACCTTCCTTAATATGCTCAAATTCTTTGCCGCGTCCAAAGGTTTCCAAAACCGTGAAGTCCAGATTCTCACGCGACATATTGCCCATGTGATTATATTGTGCCGAAAAAGGCGAGTGTTCACGAAAAAAACCCTCAAAAGCAAGATAGACGCCAACCGAATCCTTGGTAAAAACATGCACCGCATCTCCATCCCTTGACTTCCAAATATTTATATCAAAATCTTTTTTAGCACAATATGGTTGCGGATAGCGTACAAAACCAACTCTGCCTTCAATAATCGGTTTTCGCAGCGAAAAAACCGAAGTTGTTTTTCGGTCTATATTTTTTATAAGGAACTCCGGCAAGCAGTATGGGCGTTGCTGCAAAATATTAATCTGCCCCGTTTGCGAAACCGCAAACTCCATATCCACCGGATAATCCAAGTCTTTTTCCAATGAAGTTATTAGTGCGGCCAAGCTAAACTGTGCCTTATATTTTTGTCTGTCTTCCGGTGTAGCCAATCTGATATCACGGAACTTTGGGGACCAATAGGTTAGTTTTTTATCATTGTCATTAATTGAATTAAAACTTATGCGCTGAATATTGTTTTCTTCATCCGAATAAAATTTGCCGACCGCAAATAAATGTCCTTCATCCCCGCCTTGAGCAACCAATTTATCCGCAAATTTGTTTTTGGTATAATTTAAGACTACAAAAGGGTCGCCGTACCAACTTTCAGAATAAGCCACACCGGCGATTTTTGGCGTATCAACCATCTTTTGCAAGATGACTGCCATTTTGCTGTCTTCAACATTCTTTGCCGAGGCATAAACCTCTCTTAGAGCCTGATACATCTGGCTTTTGTTTTTTACGGACAAGACAGAGGCAAATTGGCCTGAATAAGTTTTGCCCATTCCGTCCTCAACATCGGCCGAAGACCGAACCGCCACATTGCCGCCCAGCTTAACGACATATTCCATCGCCTTATTAACCAACTCCTCCGGAACGCCTTTATGCAGAATATCATACCGGTCAAAAACCTCGGATGATATGGCATAAGTTTCCGGAATAGCAATATCTAAGCCAAATTTTTGGTTATATTTATCAACCAGCTTTTTAAGTTTTACCAAACCTTTGAATTTGCCGCCGCTAAAAGGTGCGTAACTATTCTCGGCATCTTCTAAAGAAAGTATGTCGTATTCTCTTATCATCTTCTTTACTTAATATTTTAGTGAATGGTTTGGTTTTATTCCATTTTCAGCCTTTTGTCAATTTTTTATATCAAAGTCTTTTCCAAGTGCGTTGCTTGTTTTTCTCTTCCTTATCCCGAAAGGCTTGCTCCAAATCAATGTTATGCATATTGGCCAAAGAGCAGAGATAAATAAAAACATCGGCTAATTCTTCTGCCACATTGCCTACGGTTGAGCCGGAGCCGATGCTACCTGTTTTTGAATTTTTACGCACGGCGGAAATTACCTCACCGCATTCTTCCGCAAATAAGCAACATTCATAAAACTTATCTGTCGTATTAAAGCCTCTTTCCTGCTTCATCTTTAGGACATATTCCTGAAAATCTTTAAGGGTCGGCTCTTTTTTTAGCTCCAAGGTCATCTCTTACTCCTTTGCTTGTTTTCTTTTTATTGAATTAGAAAACGGCGACAAAGGCAAGAAAATATTTTACCTTTCTATCTTTCTCTTTCTTCGCAATAAAAAAACCCTCCGCTTTGGGAGGGAACTTTTTTGTTTAATATTGCAAAACCTCGTTATCGTCAGGAACTACAACATTTTTTAACTTTAGTTTTTTGACGTCATCTCTTGTAACTGTCAAATGGCTGACTGTGTCCATATGGCTGGCAACAATAATCGCTGAAGGAGCGTAGGCTGCTATGGTCTTGACATCTTCATCATTCATAATGATTCTTTCACCATTAAGCAAAGTTGCACCACAAGCATTAACAACAATCACATCAGGCGTGAACTTATTGATTGCCGCAATCACTTCATCGCACCAAATTGTGTCTCCGGCAAGGTATAGTGTTTTTTCTGTCTTCGCTTTAAAAACCACACCCATAGCATCATAAGGCATATTGATTTGTTCACATAGGGGTTTAATGATTTCTCTTTTTCCGTGTTGTCCACCGGTTTTATAAAGCATGCTACCTTCAAAACTTGTTCCATCTTCAGATATGATGTTTACATTCTTAAAACCTAAGGATTTGATTTTATTTAAATCTTCCTCACTTTGCACAAAGAAAGGCAAGTTTTTATCAATATTTTCAACCGCAAAATCATCCCAATGGTCTGGATGAAAATGGGTTAAAATCACGGCATCAACATCAACAATATCTGCAATCGGCAGAGGTAAATCTACTCTGGGTTGACGCACATTGGCATTTACGGCCACGTCAAAGCCCGCCATATAGCCTTTGGGCATAAGCCATGGATCAATCAAAAATCTCGTTTTGTTATAGGTGATTATGAGTGTGGCATTGCGTATTTGATGTATTTGCATATTATTTACTCCAATCAAAATCAGTTAATGTTTTTTTCAGATGTTGGGTATAATCACGAATAAAATTGACGGCAAAAACAACTTCTTTTTCATTATAACGGCTTAAAAATTTTAAGTCTTTTTTATGCCATTTTTGGTGAATATTTTCGTGCGCTTGAAAGACCTCTTTGCCATGTTCCGTCAGTTTGTAATAAATCTCTTTTTTGTTGTTGGGCGTTTGATAAGGTATAATTGCGTTTTTGGAAATAAGTTTTTTTATTAACTTACTAATTCCGCCGCGGGTGATGTTCAAATCCTGTGAGATTTTGGTTACATTTGAATCTTCTATTTTGCCTATATGTTCTATACAATGCAGTTCTGTAATTGTATAATTTTGCAAAACTGATTCAGCTTTATCCTTGAACGAGTTTTGCATAAGCTCAAAGGTATTAAGAAGCACTGAAAGAAGCGTATTTAAATCTTTTTCCATAATTTAGCCTTTAAGGATTATTCTGACATTACAACAAATTTATATAAGATATTTTGTTTCCTTGTCAACAAAATACAAGCTAAAAATTTAGTTTTCTGCATAAAGAGTAGAAACAATCAGGCAAGATGAGACAGAATAAAGCTCTTCCATTCATCAAGCTTTTCTTTCGGGCTTTTGCGCGCGTTGGCAGAACTTGTGGACGGCAAGACATTATTTCCGTTATTGGTTCGTGTTAACAGCCAATTTTTTAAATCTTCGTTTTTTTCTTGCTTGATATATTTGTCAAACAGCTTTTTGGCATTATGACTATTAAAAACAATATATTTAATTTTCGGGCAATTTTGCTTTATGATAGAAAAATCGTTATATTCCTGCTTGGTTATGGTGTTATCACTGCTTCCTTGAATATGACAAGTTTTTATAACATCCCACAAACCGACACCATTTTTCAATAAGCAAGCATAACGCTCAGTGCTATTACCGTTTATGACTTCCTCCGCGTTAAAAATATCAGCGATGATTTTCCAAAACTGGTTTTGCGGATTGTTATAATAACACTTGTTTCTTGATTTTTTACTTGGAAAAGTCCCTAAGATGATTAACTTTGTTTCCTTATCAAAAACATAATCCAGACCTTTTTCCATTTTATACCTCTATGTTTAGCCCTATATATTATAAAAATTAGTAAAATAGATATATCTCGCCAAATAAACAAGAACCGGAATGGATAGAATTATATAGGCTTTTTTGAGATTTGTTTTACGCTTTTTCCAAGCATAAATCGTAGGTGCAATTATTATGAGCAATATTGTCAATGTCATTATGGTATAGTTAAACCTATTTTCATATGCCCAACCACAACCTTCATATCCCCAATGCATATCATAGCTCATCGTACTAGGATAGTCCGTAGCCACAACAACACTTGCCAAAAAATTTATAATTGACAATAGATAAAAAGGTATTAGTTTGATTTTTTTCATAATTGCACCTTCGGTTAAAGCGGAATACATTTTTGAACTTTATTCCAACTCAAGCAATCGTTTCTGCAAATGTGTTGGTCATAGTCCCATACCAAGCCATTATCAAGACAAGAATCTAATTGGTGTGCTCGCTTGATATTTGCATTGAATAAAAACATTTGAAGAAAAGCTAAAAAAATGAGCATTATAAAAATATAATGTTTTTGTTTATATGTATTAAACACCCAAAAGATTAACCCCCAACACAATGTTGTGATGATTGCAACATATGGAATATGCGCCATAGAGGCTTCTTCATTTTCCGTAATATAGGCTTCATAAATCAGAAACAAGACAATAGGTGTAATCAAAATTCCTTTAACAATTATATGCATTGCTTTAAGAAATAACTCTTTGGTTTGTTTTTTCATATATGTTTCTCCTTAAAGTTATTTCAAAATTATATATTATAAAAGTTGGTAAAATAGACATATCTTGCCAAATAAACAAGAGCCGGGATGGATAGAATTATATAGGCTTTTTTGAGATTTGTTTTACGCTTTTTCCAAGCATAAACCGTAGGTGCAATTATTATCAACAATATTGTTAATGTCATTATGGTATAGTTAAACCTATTTTCATATGCCCAACCACAACCTTCATATCCCCAATGCATATCATAGCGCATCGTGCTAGGATAGTCCGTAGCTACAACAACACTTGCAAAAAAATTTATAATCAACAATAGATAAAAAGGTATGAGCTTGATTTTTTTCATAATTGCACCTTCGGTTAAATTTGTTCAAAGTATATTCAGCATTTACCTTAAATACAATAAAAATCACCAACAATCTTTTATAACAAAAACACCCTCCGCAAGGGAGGGACGTGCCTGTTTCATTTCGCAACAAGACTAAAGACAATGAGAATGGCTAGCTCCTCGTTTTGTTCCTCATATACACCCGCTCCGAACTCTACGAGTTCAAATCTCGGGGATGACAGCAATACAAAAAAGGCTTCCATAAAGGAAGCCTGATTGGTGTCTTGCTCCGTAAGGTTTGCCTTATAAGGCAAACCAACTTCGCTTCGGGCACTTGACTTGTAACACCGCTTACGGATTGCTGTCGCATTCCTCAGCGTTTAACAAGTCGGCGCATCACCATTAAAAAAAAGCGCCATCAAGGCGCTTTTTTTTAATGGTGATCCCAACGAGATTGTCCGCGACATTGCTTCGCAATGCTTGTTCCTCTGCGCTCATTCGCAATTGCTCACCGGCGTTCTCCCGCCCGCCTTTCGCTTGTAGTCAAACTCGTCTCTACGAGTTCGTATCTCGGGAATGACTATAATACAAAAACACCCTCCATAAGGGAGGGTGTTTTTGTATTGGTGATCCCAACGAGATTCGAACTCGTATCGCCACCGTGAAAGGGTGGTGTCCTAACCATTAGACGATGGGACCAATAGGACATTTTTGCGTGCTTTTGCAAAAACTATCGTTTGTATATATGTAAATATCGTTTAGGTCAAGAGATATTTTTAAAAATTTTAAACTTTTTTTTATTCTGCTGAATTTTCTTCAAATGAAGCTCTCAATTGCGGGTTTAAAACCTTAACTATCTCGCTCATATGCACCAATTTGATATTCTTCTCTTTCAAGCTTGGCAACCACTCTTTTAATGCCTTAAAAGTCGCGCTTTTTGGGTGCCCTATCGCCACAGCATAACCATTTTTGCGAGCTATTCTTTCCGCTGCTCTTAACTGCCTGTTGATATAGTCAACCTTATTTTCATTGTCCAAAAAGACATGGCGATGTGCATAAGCAACCCTTTTGTCCTTAGCAACACTTCTTCCGACAGATTTTGCCGAAGTCTTAGAATCTACAAAAAACATATTATGCTCTTTCAAGACATCCATAACATAATTCATTCTTTGCTTGTCTTCCGTAAATTCAGAACCCATGTGATTATTGATACCACGAACATTCTTAAACTTACTCAGCATTTTACTTAATTCTCTCTTAATGTCTTGCTCATTCATCTGAGTGGTTAGGGTATCCGGTGTCAGATTAACCTTACTTTTGGGTTCCATCGGGACGTGTATCATTATCTCATGTCCGGCTTGGCTCGCTTTTTTTACCTGTTTTGCCAAACCTGTTCCATAAGTCAAAAAAGATGATGTCAGAGGCGCATTCAAACTACTGATGTCTGCGGTACGGCGATGGTTAATTCCCATATCGTCAATAATAACCGCAATCACCGGTTTATCACCGAAATAATAGGGCTTGCGGCTCAAATCAACGTGCATATTCTTTATGCTTTTGCGATGATGTTTGACTGCCGGCGTGGAAAACTCGTCTTTTACCTCATTTTCAGGCAAAGCCTCCTCATAAAGCTCATAAGATTTATGCTCGGGAACATCGTCTCTTTCCAAATGTTGCAATTTATCCCAAACATTATTGGGGGCTTGCACTCCGGTGGATACACCATCATCAACCATTCCTGCTATTTGATAAGATATATCTGTCGTTTCCTCGTCCATAAACAAAACCTGCGACAGATACTCGGTATCAATTTCTTCCGCTGTCGCAATATTTACATTATCCGGAGAATCGTTATACAGAAAATCATCATCTCTTTGCGGAGATAAACTTTGTTGCAGACTTGGGCGATAACACAAAGCTTGCTCCACCATTTTATCTATTGGCTTAGCCTCTTCCAAGACCAAAACTGCTTCAGGTGCATGACCTCTTAAATTTTTATTTCTGTATCTGCTATAAAAGGAAATTTCTGCAGCAAAGACCGCTACCAACAAAGCAGCAAAGACAAAAAAAACTCTCGCCGTCGGCCATTTTAACCGACGGGGAGAATTTTTCTTTTTACGCTTTATTTTTTTTGCGGCTTTGGTCAAGTTTTAGTCTTTCTTACGCAAGGTCGGGAAAGCGATTACATCACGGATGGTATCAGCTCCTGTCAACAAAATTGCCAGACGGTCAATACCCATACCCATTCCGCCGGTAGGAGGCAAACCATTTTCCAAGGCGATGACATAATCTTCGTCCAGCATCTGAGCCTCATCGTCTCCGGCCTCACGTGCGGCGCACTGAGCATCAAAACGTTCCTTTTGCTCCAGAGGGTTGGATAACTCAGAATAAGCACAGCCTATTTCCATTCCGGCAATATAGGCATCAAAATGCTCTACCAAGCGCGGATTGGAGCGATGTGTCTTAGCCAAAGGAGAAACATCTCGCGGCATATCCATCACCAGAATCGGCTGGATTAAATTATGTTCAACTTTTTCATCAAAAACTTCCTGCACAACTTTACCCCAGCAAGTGCAAGATGAAGCATCTACGCCTGCTGATTTTGCCATTTCTTTAGCTTCCTCTAAGGTTTCAGCCTGCATTAGGTCAATGCCGGCATATTCTTTGACCAAATCTACAATAGATTTGCGGGCAAAACCTTTGGACAAGTCAATCTCATGCTCACCAAACTTGATAACTTTTGTGCCAAGAACTTTCTCCGCGACATAAGGAATCAGGTCTGCAAACAAATCGGCCATATCATTGTAATCCGCATAGGCCTGATAAGCTTCCAAGCCCGTGAACTCTGGGTTGTGGCTTTTATCAATGCCTTCATTGCGGAAGTTGCGGCCGATTTCAAATACGCGGTCAAAGCCACCGACAACCAAGCGCTTCAAATACAACTCAGGAGCAATACGCAGGTATAAATCCATATCCAATGTATTGTGGTGCGTGATGAACGGCTTCGCATTTGCACCGCCCATAATCGGGTGAAGCATCGGGGTTTCAACCTCAAGGAAATTATTTTCTTCAAACCAGCGGCGGATGGCCGAAGTTATCTGACAACGCTTTTTATAAATTTCTTTACTGTCATCATTCATAATGAAGTCAACATAGCGCTGACGATAGCGAGCATCAATATCCGTTAAGCCATGGAACTTCTCCGGCAAGGTTTGCAGAGATTTTGAAATGATATCAAACTTTTCTGCGGCAATAGAGAGTTCTCCGCGCGGTGTACGACGAATATACCCCGAGATACCGACCATATCTCCAACATCCAAACATTTGAGGCGATCAAGATCTTCTTCGCTCAAGTGGTTTTTGTGGCAGAAGGCCTGAATTTTGCCACTCATATCCTTAACATCAATAAACATTCCGTTATTGCGTACAGCCATAGCGCGGCCGGCGATGGTAACTCTGTCTTCCGTATCTGTGCCTGCTTCCAAGTCCTTATATTTTTCCTGCAAGTCTGCGGCAAAAGCATTGGGACGAAAACGGTAAGGATACGGGTTGTACCCCTTGTCCTGCAAGGTCTTTAATTTAGCCAAGCGGGACTCACGATGAATATTGGTTTCAATTGTCATTTTTGTTCCTATTTTTTGATTTTTATTTACGTTTTGTGCAAACTATAAACTTTAGCGAATATTTTTTCAAGAAAATTTGCAAAAGATGCTGGACGCTGAGGAATAAAAATACTATATTATTGTTGAATAAACGGAGATTGAGATGAAAAAAGATTTGAAACAAGATGCCAAAGGGGCATCTCTTAAATTGTGGCATAAATTTGTGGATAGTGTTAAAAAAATTCCGGCAAAGTATAAGACTTTGGCCGGTGTTGGCTTGTTTGCTCTTTCTTCTACCGCTGCCGAATCCTCTGCATTACAAAATGCAGAAAAAGACGATACTCACAGCGAAATGCATACAGATGTGAGCTCTGTTGTTAATGATGATAAAACCATAACTTTTGCTGATGCGACAAAATCCTTAAATGTTAAAGCCGGAGATAAATATAAAGGCGTAAATATGAAGTTTGCCAAGATGGATGCTCCCGATTTGGGACATTTGTTTGAATCCGGCATGGACCCTTATGTTATGGGAAAAAACAGTAAAGGGGTTCGCCAATATTTGGGCTTATACCAAATGGATATCGGCGGAACAATGCAAACCTTTTTATTTGGCTTAAAAAATAAGGATAAGACCGTCTGGAAAGGCGTTGCCAAAGATTATCCCAAACTTGCTGCTTTAGGGAAAACTGAAGCCGCCCGCAGGAACTCCGGCTTTACTAAAATGTTCGGCGACTTATCCAAAACAAAAGACTTCCGCCACAAAATGGATGAATATATGCGGATTGTTAAATATGAGCCGGTTTATGAAGCTTTGCGCCAAATTGAAGATTTGGATTTTGATAAGCGCGGCAAAGTCTTTTTGGGAACGGTTATGTCTGCCGCTAACCAAAGCCCCTCGCCTAAAGTTATCAGCGCTATTTATAAGCAAGCTCTCGTCAGAGCAAAAGCTGAAGCTTCCAAACATAAACGTCAGGTTACAACGGCTGATATTATCAAACAATCATATGAAGTCAGAAAAGAAAAATGGGGGCTGAAATCTCGCTATACCGAAGAGTGCCGTCTTGCTCTTGATTGGCAAAAATTTGAAGATGTTATGGGTAAAATTCATAAAGAGCGCGAAAAGCACATGAAAAAAACTGCTGAACTTCGTAACTCTCTTAAAGAAATGACTCCTTTTACGCCGGTTAGCACTTTGGTGGCTCATAAGCCTGAAAAAATTAAGATTGCTAAAATACCGCCTCAGATGATGAAAAAGGTTAAGGAGAAAAAAGGGCGCGGATAAAAACCCCTTGACAGAAGAAAAGAACTAAAGTAGAACATTTTGTAGAGTGTTCTACTTTTTTTCTAAGGGGTTTGCCAGATGCTTACTCAGAAACAATATCAGCTTTTGATGTTTATTAACAAGGTATTGAAAGAAACCGGTTGCTCTCCGTCTTTTGAGGAGATGAAAGCAGCTGTCGGCCTAAAGTCTAAGTCAGGCATTCATGCTTTGATTGAAGCCTTGGTGGAGCGTGAGTTTATCCGTAAACTTCCACACAAGGCTCGCGCACTTGAAGTTATCCGACTCCCCAAATTTAAACCCAAGGCAATTATTGAAGAAGAGAAAAAACGCGAAATCGCTTTGCAAAACAGCGCCGCACAAATTCCTCTTTACGGCAAAATTGCGGCCGGAACTCCGATTGAGGCTATTGCTAACGAAAGTGAGCAAATCTCCGTTCCCTTTGAAATGGTTAATCGCGGACAGTTTTATGCCCTGACCATTGAGGGCGACTCTATGGTTGAGGCCGGAATTTTGGACGGGGATACCGTTATCATCAAAAAAGCAGACACTGCCAATAATGGTGAAATTGTTGTCGCTTTGGTTGATGAAAGTGAGGCAACCCTCAAAATTCTGCGCAAAGAAGGAAATGAGGTTGTACTCATTCCCTGCAACAGCGCTTATCAACCTCGCCGTCTTCCCGCTCAACGTGTTCGGGTACAAGGTGTTTTAGCCGGATTAATGCGTACCTATCACTAACACAAGCTGTTGCCACAAGCTGTTGCCAGCTTGACCGCCTCATTGGCTGTGGCGCGAACCTTTGTTATACCGCGTTGCTTCCTAAGTGCATATCTATCTTTCGTGCCCTATGTCTTTATGGATTCTTCGTCGTTTCACTCCTCAGAATGACGAGCTGTTGCCAGCTTGACCGCGGCACTGGCTGCGGCGCGAACCATTGTTGAACCGCGATGCTTCCAATGTACATATCTATCTTTTGCGCCCTGTATCTTTATGGATTCTTCGTCGTTTCACTCCTCAGAATGACGAGCTGTTGCCAGCTTGACCGCGGCACTGGCTGCGGCGGCAATCATTGTTATATCGCGTTGCTTCCAGAGTGCATATCTATCTTTCGTGCCTTGTTTCTTTGTGGATTCTTCGGGACAAAGTCCCTCAGAATGACGGGGAAGAGAAGTGCCTTATGTCTTTATGGATTCTTCGGAGCAAGCTCCTCAGAATGACAAGCTGTTGCCAGCTTGACCGCGGCACTGGCTGCGGCGCGAACCATTGTTGAACCGCGATGCTTCCTTTGTACATATCTTGCTTGCATGCCTTATGTCTTTTAGTGAAAAAAATATATCCTTTCAATAGGGGTTGACATACCCCCTAATTTAAGTTATTATACCTCTTAATAGGTGTGTTGTTTTCGTGTGCGTGAAGTAATCTTACTTCCGTTTCTTTTGACGCATACCTTATATTTATCGCAGGCTTTGTCTTGATTATTGTTTGAGGTGTGCTATGTCTGATACTCGTTTTATTTTCGCCACGGCTCTTTTGAGCTCTGTTTGTTTTTCGGCTCAAGCTTTGGCTTTAACAATGTCTGATGTTGCTGCCTCAAACTTAATTCACACAGACACATACACATCCACACCATCGGCAGAGCCTGCGGCCTCTTTTGCTCAGTTAGATAAAACCTACAAACTTGCCGGTGTTTGCTTCTTGGGTCACGGAGACTGTGGCGGAGCCGGAGGCGGAGAATATGATTCCTTTGGCGAAGGTTTGGATGTTCCGGGCTCTTATCTGTGTCAAAATGCCGGATATAAAACTTGTTCTGCCGGCCAAATAGGTAATCCGGCAACGGTTTGCCCCGATGACGAAAATTATTTCAAAGAATGCAAATGTAATTATGCCGAAATGACCCCCGGAACTTATAATAACAACTGCGGTCCATTGGCTACCGTTTCCGATAGTATGACAAAGTGTAATCAGAGCAACGAGTTGCTTCTTGATAAATCGCAATATTGTCAAAATCCGAAAGAAGGTACGAGATGGTATGGCAAAGGAGCTTGTTTAGTTTGTACAGCCCCAAAAGTTCCGAATAGTTCTACCAAAACTTGTTCTTGTCCAACAAATTATAAAGTTTGTACATCACCTTCTGTCGGTGTGGGTGCCGGTTGTGAAGATAATGGTGTGATGAAATATACTTCTTGTGAATGTCCGGCTGATTATGTTACTTGTACCTGGGGACCAGCTCCCGGAAGTGCTTCTTGCAATACCGGAAGCGGTATGAGATATAAGAGTTGTAAACCCGATCCTAAAACTTGTGATGAATGGATTCAATATAAATATGGTACACCTCGCGATGTAGATGCCTCATCTAGTTCTGGAAAAGTTATTGTATTTAAGGATACGAATCTTTCAGATTTTGCAATAACATCTACTAAAGAGATAGAGTTTGTTAATTATGATTATGCGCCGGAAGGTTTGTGTACGGGGAGGACAAATCCTGTTTTATCGGTGGATACATTGACAAGATTAAATGTGAATTATTGTTCCGGAGAAGGTAAAATCAATGTAAAACAGGCATCTTTGCCTTATGGCGCAACTTTTGACGGAAAATATGGAGGGTTTTCTTTTTCGTGTCATTTGATTGTTGATAATGTGTATGCCGGAGGCAGTATGCGTATGGATTCTTATGGAGATATGGTTGTTAATGATACCATGGTTCTTAAGGATGGAGGTAAAATTTATATGGATACAAATATCAAAAATCTTGTAGTTGAGAATGGAAATCTTACTTTTGGTGGATATACCGGAGGTGGCAATATAAAAATAGATAATATTTCTTATAATACTAGCGGTGAAATTTCTCTTGATAGGGTACGCTATCCGTTGTCAATAGGTTCTTTAAATGTAAATGTTCCCTCTGGGGAGTTTATGCTTGATATTGATTTTACCTCAATAAATATAACAAAAGGGATATTTATTAACTCAAGCGGGAATGGAACGGCTAAAATAATAATGTTTCAGACTAATGATGAATTTGTTGAAATGAATAATACTCCATTGGAAATGAATGTTCCGGGTTCGATAACTATTGATAGTCAGCTAAAACATCCATCTAAGATTGTTATGACAAAGGGTGATTTAGTAGTAGACGGTGGCGCATGTATTACTATGGATGGGCATATTTGTTGTGCTAAAATGTTTTCATCAGGTGGTTCATCTACTACTGTTGGTAAGAAAACATTTTCTACCCGAACGGAGATTACTTCTGCTAGTCAGTTATCTGATTTCTTAACTTGTATTCCAGAGTAATCCTAAAAAGTGAAGGCAAAGGGTATCTTAATATGATTTTGGTGGGCTATATTAAACAAAATGGTACCGGCATTTAGGTCGGTATCATTTTGTTTATAAGTTTTTCATGGCCAGAAATTCAAGTTCTTTAATCTTATCACGATAAATTACTGCGGTTTCAAATTCCAGATTGGCGGCAGCATCTTTCATCAGTTTGGTATATTCTTTTATCTTTTTATCAATATTCTTTATTTCTTCAACGTCTTTGCAGTCATCTTTGACAAAGTCGGTTTCGGTCATTTCTTTTAGGGTTGAAGAAATGCTCTTTTTGATGGTTTTTGGTGTAATGCCGTGTTCGGCATTATAATTCATTTGTTTCTCTCTGCGGCGTTGGGTTTCTTCCAAAGCCTGCTTTATAGAACCGGTTATTTTGTCGGCATACAGAATAACTTTTCCTTCCGCATTTCTTGCGGCACGGCCGATGGTTTGAATCAATGACCTTGTAGAACGCAAAAAGCCTTCTTTATCCGCATCTAAAATAGCTACAAGCGAGCATTCAGGAATATCCAAGCCTTCTCTTAACAAGTTGATGCCGACCAAAACATCAAAAATGCCTAATCTTAAGTCTCGGATGATTTCTATACGCTCCAAAGTATCAATATCAGAGTGCAGGTATCGTACTTTTATGCCGTTATCATTGAGATATTCGGTTAAGTCTTCCGCCATCTTTTTGGTCAGAGTTGTTACCAAAACGCGTTCGCCTTTGGCGATGACTTTGCGGCATTCTTCCATTAAGTCATCAATTTGGTTTTCTACCGGACGAACAACACAAACAGGGTCAGCCAAGCCTGTCGGACGGATGACTTGCTCTACAAAGCTTCCGCCGCTTTGTTCCAACTCCCAGTCTCCTGGGGTGGCGGAAACAAAAATTGTTTGTCCGCGCATCGCATCCCATTCGGCAAACTTCAAAGGTCTGTTATCAACGCAAGAGGGCAACCTGAAACCATAGTTGGCCAGAGTTGATTTTCTATTATAGTCGCCTCTATACATGCCACCGATTTGCGGTACGGAAATATGACTCTCGTCAATAAAGATGATAGCATTGGGCGGCAGATATTCAAACAATGTCGGTGGCGGGGCTCCTGCCGGTCTGCCGGTCAGGTAACGCGAATAGTTCTCAATTCCCTTACAATGTCCTGTTGCTTCCAGCATTTCTAAGTCAAAACGCGTACGTTGTTCCAGCCTTTGAGCTTCCACTAGTTTATTTTGACTTTTTAATTCTTCCAAACGGTCTTTCAGTTCTTCCTTGATATGCACAATAGCTTGAGAAAGAGCAGGGCGCGGTGTTACATAATGGTTGGCCGGATAAACAGTTACTTCTTTTAATTCGGCTGTTTTTTTTCCGGTTAGAGAATCGAACTCGCAGATACTTTCAATTTCATCCCCGAAAAAGGAAATCCGCCAGGCTCGGTCTTCGTAGTGTGCAGGAAAAATATCCAAAACATCGCCTTGTACGCGGAAGGTGCTGCGGACAAAGTTTTGTTGATTGCGTTCATACTGCAACTCTGCCAAACGATGATAAACTTCTTTGGGCTCTATCTCATCTCCAACCTTGAGCGGAATCGTCATTTGAGAATAAGATTCCACATCGCCCAAACCATAAATGCAGGAAACGGAAGCGACAATAATTACATCGTTGCTTTCCAAAATGTTGCGTGTGGCGGCGTTGCGCATTCGGTCTATTTGCTCATTGATTGCCGAATCTTTTTCAATGTAAGTGTCGGTTTTGGGCACATAGGCTTCCGGCTGATAATAATCATAGTAGGAAACAAAATATTCTACATGGTTATTGGGAAAAAATTCTTTCATCTCAGAATAAAGCTGTGCGGCCAAAATCTTGTTCGGAGCCATTATCAGAGCCGGGCGTTTGCTTTGTTCTATAACCTTGGCCATGGTAAAGGTTTTTCCACTTCCCGTAACGCCTAATAAAACTTGATTCTTTTCGCCGTTTGCGATGCCTTCGCAAAGCTCTTTAATGGCTTGCGGTTGGTCGCCTGCCGGAGCAAATGGGCTTTCTATTTTGAAATCTTGTGCCATCCTCACCCCCATCTTATTTTTTCTCGGGTCCTTGGGTATCACCTTGTTTTAGCGAATCGGCATAAATTTTGGTAAAGTTACTGAAAGCGGCAACATCATTTATCATTTTGTTAATAGAGTTAATATCTATTTTATCTTCTTCCAACTGTCCGGTTAAAATATTGAAAACGCTATAATATTTTGTATCTTTAAAATAGGGCATAAATTTGTTCCTTAAGCGGACAATGACCGTTTCTTTTCCTGATTTCTTCAATGCGGTAGCCCAATCTAAAATGTAACCAATCTGCTCTTCACTTAAGGGCTGCCCCGGAATCGGCTTTTCTATCAGGTATTTAATATTATCAGAAGCTGGTCCCCACAGCCCTGCGTTCCAGAATATTTCACTCTTCAGTAAAATGGCGTTTTTGCTGTAGTCATCTTTTAATAAATCCAGAGCTTCCTGTTGTTTGCCCATGGAGGATAGCGCCTTAGCTCGGATAATTTTGCGTTGTAATGATAATGTTTCAGGAAGATCTTTATATTCGGTGTCGTCTAGCTGATGTATCGCATCCCCTTCTTTTGCATTGAAAAGGTAAATAAGGGCCAATCTTGAACCGATTTTGGCTCTGTCTAGGGGAGTCATCGGAATATTTTTTATTTGATTACTTAAAAGATTTTCAGCTCTGTCTAATAAATCAACAGCTACCAAACGGTCGCTTAATTTTTGTACTATTGTATTATATTGACTACTTTTGGCTGCAAGCCATTCATAATCATCATAAAGTGCAAGCGCTTTTAAGGCGGACATATTGTCTGCTTCATTGTGAATATATATGTTTTCAAACAAGCGAACCATGCGGTTTTCTACTAGTGCTTTCTCTTCATAATCAACATAATCTCGTAGTTCTTGTAATGTTCGTAAGGCATTGCTATAGTCTTTCTTTCGGGCATACATTTCGGCTAAACCATCAAGCAAACTTAATTTAAATGTCTTTTCTCCCCAGGCATAACGTAATCGTTCAAATTCTTCTATGGCTTTGTCTAATGGAAATAAGTTGAGCTTTAAGCCTAATGTTACAATCTCTTTGCGAGCAAGTGATGTGTATTTTAATGAATCTAAAGGAAGAATCCTTTTATATTCATTAACCGCACTCATTGGGGAACCTTGCAATACAAGTTTTTTACCTGTTAAATAGTGGACTGCCGGAACTAGTCTTTCGGGATGTTTGCTGTTCTTTAGAATATCAATGAAGTTTTGGGTGGAAAGGTCATCTCCGGCATTTAGTGCTACATTGGCTCCTACTAGTGCTATGCGGTCTTTGACTTCATCCGGATAATCTCTGATTAGCGAGATGAAGGATAATAAAACTCCGCTGTATTCATCTTTATATTCTAATGCAGCTTCTGAAAGTGTACGCCAAAAAACCGCCTCATTAATCGTTGGTAATTTGCCATAAGAAAAATCTTCTACCGCTTCTTTATAACGATTGGCTAAAAAGTTGGCTACTCCAGATAAGCCATGCAGACGTTCACTTCTTGCTTCCGGAGTATCTGAGGTTTTTATGGGATTGATAATACTTAAAGCGTTTGTGCCTAATCCCTTCATAACATAATATCTGGCTAACTCCAGTCGGGCTTTGTTTTTTTGTTCTTCCGGGGCTTGTGCTATGTCATTCTTTAGTTGTTCTTCCGCTTCAAGAAATGGCATACTCATTAGTTCTGCTCTTTCTGTTCCCGTTAGCGGGGATAGTTCGGTGTCCTCCTGATTGAGCAGGGCTTGTCTTTTTAATATTTCTAGATTGTGAGATATATTTAATCCCCTGTTGTAGCCTTGAATGGATATTCCGGTCGTGGCTCGGTTTACTGAAATATCATTCGTTTTAGATACAATAACAATTCCTTGATAAGTGCTTAGAATGTCTAAGTCCGGATATGTATAGGGTTTTTCTGTTCCTACTCCTAAATCTATGCTAGGGGCTATTATTAGAGTATCTCCTATTTCCGGATCTAGCGTGGAAACTATATTTCCAGTGTTGGGAATTGGAACAAAAAGATAGGGTTGCTTCCTGCTATCATATTGGGTGAAGGCTTGAACGTATTTATGTTGTTCATCGGGAAAGGGGGTGCTTAATAAATCTACTACCCACAATAAACCTTCTTTACGAACAGTATAAAAAGTGCCTTCTTTAAGATGAAGACGTAAGATAAGCGCTTGATAATTCGGTATTTGAATCAACTCATCGGCTAGCGGTGCTGCTTCCTTTGCAAGATCATCTGTATTGATGTTTTGAGAATGATCAAAAACTATCCATAAATAATTTCCTCTCTGAAAAACTGATAAACCTACGGGTATGTTCCACGGAAAACTTAAACTTATGCTTTTGTTCATTCGTGGCGTGATTTGTGGCGTTGCTAGCTCACTCATGTTGCTGATCTTTGCTGTGCTTGCCGTTTCTATAGGCTTTATTTGGGCCGTGGAAATTGGGGATATACTGGCGGTGCTTTCTATCTTCGCAAAAACCGGAAAAGCATAGATGAAGTATGCAAACAGAAATGTACAAATTATAATTTGCCATTTCTTTTGTCCTGTTTTTTTTGGCTGTATATTGCTCACTTCTTGCTTCCGTTAAATACTGTTGCCAATAATTTGATCCGTTACGGCTTTGGCTTGCTTGGCTTCCATTTGTGAAACAATTGCCGAAGCCGAAGATGGTTTCATTTCTCGTAGTAAATAGGCCGCCGTTTCTATATCTAGGGTATTAAATATCTTGGCTGCACTTTGAGGCTTCATGCTGGCGTACATCTTAACCAATGCTGCAATCTTTTCTTTTTCTTTTTCGTTGTATTCATTAATGAGTTTTTTTAATTTGCTTTCATACTCTCGCAGCTGAGCTAACTTTTTCTCAATCTCTTCTTCTGCCACTTTTAGTTGAACGGCTTTCTTGTCTATTTCGCGACTCCTTATGTCTAGGGCTTCACGTCGTTCGGCTAGTTCTTGGAGTATCATTACCTCTGATTGGGTGAATGTGTTGTTATTTTTTTCTCCGTGTGTTTGATGTGATTTGCCTTCTTCGCTTTGCGCCAAAACTTTGCTTAAATCCGTTGCTTCTTGTGAGGTGTTCTCTTCTGCCCAGGCATCGCTTTGGCTGATAACAAAAATACGGTTATCCGAATGTTTTAGCGAATCAAATACATTGTTAATGCGAATTGATAGGGTCAAAACTGCCAGAAAGATAAATATAGGTAAAATGCGAAAATTGTTTTTTAGCTTGATAATCATTGTTGTTCCTTATTTTATCGCTCTTAGGGCTTTTAATAGTTCCATCTCTGCTTCTGAGCGTGAATCTGAAATATTTATCGTTTCTTCTTCACTCTTATCTTTGGCTGATGTCTTTTTTATCCCTAAATTACTTATAGGGCTCTTCAAAGGAGTGTCTTCACGGATGTTTCTTCCGTCTTTTATCATAATTTCTAGTCTGTCAGCCAGATTGTCGGCTCGTTCGTTGATAAATGTTAGGTCATCTTTTAAGGTCTTGGCACTGTCTACAACTTCTTTTAAGCCCTCTGAGGAGTGCTCTGTTACTGATTTTAGCTTCGGAATGGAGTTTTCCGCTTTGAATGTGGCTTCGTTAAGAGATTGGACCAGTTCTGACAGACTTTTTTGATTTTGCCTCAGAATACTTAAGTTCTTGTTGAGACGATACGCAAAAATAATTGTCGGAATCAACAGACAGATAATGGTAATATTTATGATTAATTCAAAACTATCCATTGCGATTGGCCTTATCTTTTACTTTTATAACTATTTGATCTGATTTGCGACCCATATTTCCTTTAATGAGAGGAACATCCCCACAAATTAATGTTATGTCATCCGTTCCTGTCATCTCTAAAGGAAGAAATGAGCCTTTTTCCCATTTTGCTATCTCTCCCAAGCTTATCATTTTTTCTTTTAATATGGCTTTTATTTCAATATCTGTTTCCCAGAGTTGTTCCATTAGGTGATTCTCCCAAATGGTGTCTCTTCCGTACCTTTCTCCCATGAACATTTGGAGTAACAAATCTCGTACAGGTTCCAATGTCGCATAAGGAATCATTAAATCTATTCTTCCTCCGCGATCTTCCATGTCTATACGCAGATGGGCTACTATGACTGCATTGGATAGTCTGGTAATCGTTGCAAATCTGGGGTTGGTTTCCAGTCTGTCATAGGCAAAATTGACAGAAGTTACAGGGTCAAAAGAAGTGGAGAGATCTGATAGAATCAGCTCTATCATATCTTTTACCAGATTTAATTCAATCGTGGTATAGGGACGACCTTCTATTCTCATTGCCGCCGTACCGCGCCGTCCTCCGAGTAGAACATCTACTATAGAATAAACTAAAGATGAATCTACGGACATTAGCCCGTAATTGTCCCATTCCTCGGCTTTGAATACGGCAAGTAAGGTGGGGAGGGTTAATGAATCTATGTACTCACCAAAGCGCATGGACTCTATGTTTTCTAATGACACTTCAACATTGTCTTGGGTGAAGTTTCTAAGTGATGTGGCCATCATACGAATTAGACGATCAAAAACAATGTCTAACATCGGCAGACGTTCGTAGGAAACCATTGAGGCATTTAAAATCGCACGAACCCCTGTCTTCATTTCATAGCTGTCTTCTTCTTCATCCGGAGTGTAGCCAAATAATGAATCTATCTCTTCTTGATTGAGAATTTTGGAATCTGCTCCTTCACTTGTTGCTAAAGGGCTTTCTTCTTCGTTCCGAACTTTAATGGCATCTGTCCAGTTCTTGTTCTCCGGACTTTCTGCTGTTGGGGTTTGCGTATTTGGTGTATTTTCTTCTGCCACTGTTTGTGTCCTTGTCTTGATTTACTTTCCCTGATCAAAAGCTTTAAAATTAAGGTTTGTTACTACTACCGGACTTACTATCAGATTTATCCTATATAAAAGTTCTTCCTTAAGCCAATATAGACCATTTGAGCCTTTAATTTCGTCCGGCGTGAGTTCTATGGTGTGTGCTATTAAGGCATCTACAATTTTGGGCATCAGACCCTCTACAATTTGAACATCCTCTACATTGTTTAATTCTAAATTAATTTTGAAACTTATATCTTGAGGCGTGCCAACTTCATCTGTTATGCGAACGTTTATTTCGGGAACATCATAAAGAATAGTAACTTTGTTTTGGGCTGTCCCGTCTTCACTATTAAGCGGTCGTTCTACTATAGAATAAGACATGTTTTTATTTTGGGAGCTCGTTTGGTTTAAAACAGAGTAAAAGCTAACCACCAGCCCGATTGCTATTAGTGCGGGCAATAAAAATATCAATATTTTTTTGCGGGTGAGCTTTGTCTTGTTTTCATCCGCTTCTGCGTCAGCCTCAAAATCATCGTCTAAATTTACCATCTTTGCGCCTTAACAATATTTATTTGCTGATATTTTATAATATTTTTTTTAGAATTAAACCCTAAAAACATACTTATTAAACGTATTTGTAATTTTAACCATTATTTCAGCTTTTGTGTGTATAAATTTGTTTAGTATATTAGCTTTTTTTGATTGTTACAAATATGTTAAGTTTGTGTGCTTTTGGCGCTTTAACATAGAAAATACGCTGCTTTTATGCTACGATGTAAAATGAGGTAATTTTTGAAACGGAATCTGCTATGTATATTTGGGTGATACTGGCAACTTTTATAGCTATTTTGTATTCTTTTAATCTGGCCACAAGGTCGGATATGCGCGAAATTTATGTTGAACCTCAGGCAGAAGCTATTGTCAGTAAAATATTGTTGCAGCATCGTGCCGCTGAAAATTATGCTCGTGATTTAGGCTATACTTCCTATTATCCGGGCGAAGTTGATTTTAATCTCTTGTGCCAAAAAAATTATTTGCCCTATGGCTTGGAGGGATGTGACCCCGCAGATGTGTCTAAAATTCAACGCCGTCAGGAGATTCATTCCCGTATCTATTGTCTAGATAAGACTTCTTCAGCTTATTCAAACACTGTTTCGGGATGTCCGGGAAGTCCTAGTTGTTGTAGTCAGTCCAATGCGTATAATTATGTTGTTACTTATGCTTGCGTTCCGCCTAAATGGCGAAATATTAAAACCGGAAAGCCTAATAATGACTTGTTAAATGCTATTAAAAATACTGTTGGTGTCGGTGTTAATATCGGTTATGCGGAATTTGAGGAAAAATCTTTTTTACGCGTTTATAATGAAGCTGATGCTGCAAGCGTTCAAGATAATTATACAATGCGACTGGTGGGGCGTGAAACAGAATGGATCGGTATTCCCGAGTATGTCGTGAATGATACTACTGGCGGTGAAGATTCTTTTAATCGGATGTGTGTGGAGCCCTTAAAAGATGATGAGGGTAATGTTGTAGATCCGAAAATTTGTTCTTATTGCATGGTCTATATTACTCGGATTTAGGTGAAGATGAGGAGAATAATAATGGTTAAAAGCAAAGTTTCTAAGTTAAATGAACTCGGTAGCCTGATGGTGGAAGCCATGGCTATGCTTGCCCTCATCTCTATGGTTACTCCTATATTGTATCGTAAAGCGGCTGAGAGAACAACCGAACTTCAAGATATTAATGCTGCCGGACAGATGCGTAGCTTGATTAAATCCGTGGATGATTATGTGCGGGATAATTATAATGATATTGTTGCCGGTAATCAGGTTAAAAATAGCGTGGATAATCAGGTAGATTATAGTGACTTGGTTAGCAATGGTAAAAAAACGATTGATATGAAGCATTTTAGAGATTACTTGCCCTATGGATTTCTTGATGCTTCTGGTGAAGTTCAAGATACTAAAACTTTCAGCAAAGATTATAAAGTTGTTTTTAAATATACTGACGCTAGCGGCAGAAAGGCGGTTACGGCTTTCGTGGTTGCTGAACCTAAAGAAAAAAATGATTTTTCTATGCTTAGGGCTTCCCGTATTGCTTCTATGGTAGGTACTAACGGCGGTTATGCTCAGGTAAGCGGCGGTAAAGTTCAAGTTAATGGTGTACAGGGTATTTGGTCTATTGATAATATGAATAATGAGTTGGGTGTTACTACAACTAATGGTTCTATTGTTACATCTTCCGTACAGCCCATTGTGGAAGCCGGTGGCGGAGGAAATAGCGAAAACTATTTGTATCGTATTGATATGAGCGGAAATCCTTCTACGGCAAAACTTAATCAGATGGAGGCAAACTTAAAATTGGGCGCAGATGCCGGTACGCATCATAATATTACAAATGTTAATCAGCTTATTGTTTCTGCTCAAAATCAGGCTAATTTTTCTGATCAGAGTAAGGGAGCCGATGGGGCTTTGTTGATTGAAGGTACTGGTGGTGCTACAATCGGGGGCAATACCATTATCGGCGGTGCTTTATCTGCTTTGGCTGATAAGTTTAAAGTTAATGATGCTGGTTTGCAATATGGAACTTTATTTACTGTTACTGATAGTGAGTTAAAATATGGTACAGACGGTAGTGTGATTAATGCAAGTGCTACCGATTTGAATTTGTTAAACGGAAAAATTACGGTTAATACAAATGGTACAAAAATTAATAGCAAAACAAATATTGCCGGAGATACGGTTATCGGTGATTTGAATGCGTCTGTTAACTCTACAGATGGTACGCCTAATAAATTAACTGTTCAGGGAAATGCTGATGTTACAGGTATTTTTACTGCCGGAGAAGTCCGGACACCAAATTTTAAATCCTTAACTCTTGATGCGGGTGCTGCTTCTTATTCTGGACCTTGGAATTTGCATGTGGAGTCAAGTAAGGCTAGTTTGGCTCAGCCTGATTTTAATGTGGCTACGGATAAGTTAAAAATTACCTCCGCTGAATCAAGTATGAAAAATGCTTCCGTTATTCTTAACGCTAACGATGTTGCTAAAACAGTTCTTGATTCTAACGGCGCGGAAATTAGCGCTACAAGTAATGTCAAAATTCATGGCAATAATAGCGTACATTTATATACTGGAGCTCTTACCCCCACTCTTACCGCCAATGAGGTAAGCATTCAAGATACTATGTTTAGAGCTAATCGTGCAAATATTGATATTAATTCCATTGTGAATAGTTTTACCATTAAAAATTCGGATGCAAGTAAAATGCAGCAAGCTGATATTGCAAATGCTGTCAGTCGGGTGCGTAATATGAATCTTCAAGTGGAAAATCCTAGCGGAAGTTCTGTCTTTACTGTTAATCCTCGTACGGAAGGTTCTGAAACATTTGATGCTAATGTGCAAAATTTTGATGTGCGTTCTGCCGGTTTGGTTATTGATTCTTCTGACTCAAATGCTAATCGTAGTGTAAATGCTAAAAATGGTGGAACTGCAACAACCCAAGCTTATACTTATATTGGTAAAGGGCGGATTGACGTGAAAGATAATGCGGCAAATAGAGTGTTTGTTGTAGATGCTCGTGATGTTGATAAAAGCGTTGATGGCAGAGGAAGTGTTTATGTTCGTAGAGGCGTTCTAGAACTTGAATCCCCATATTCTAGTCAATTGACTTCCACTGCAGTGCAGTCTCAAGCAACTTCAGAGGCTAATGATAAGGGATATGTTCGGGCTGATCGTTTCGTGTCTAACAGAGGATGGACTAATCCTATTACAGGGGGAGTTGTTGCCGGTTTTGATCGTGGTACTGTTTATGATGCTTATCAAGTTAATCCTGCTTATACGTCTGTGATGCACGATATTAAATTGACATCTCGCGGTGGCGCACGATTGAGTGATATTTTGCCGGATTTTATTAATAAAGGTATTTATGTCGTGGATAATACTTATCTTGAGAGTTTCGGAAGTTGGGAAAACTCTTCAGGATGCCCAAGCAAAACAAGTGGGGCTAGTTGTCAGACGGTTAGTAACAGTTATGTGGCTACAAACCATACCGATTGGACTTCTCCGTGGTTGGGCGTTGTTCCTGCGCCAATGTGTCCTCCCGGATATGCTAAAGTTATTACAATTACTCCTGCCGGTTTTGCTATGGCTCAAGCAGGTATTCCCGGAACAAGACAGCCGGGTAGAAAGCAAGATATTGTGATTGTTAATTATCCTAAGAATCCGAATGATGATTATACGGCTAACCCTTCAGAAGCTCCTACTCCATTGTATTTTCAAAAAAGTACTTGGTTGCGTGCTAAAGTTTATACACATGGCTCTGATAATAATTTTAAGGGCTGGAGTGCTATTATGGGATTTATGTATCCTTATACTTATTACAAACAATATATGGATGATTTGGGACTGGGTTTAAGCGGAAATGATGCTATTGCTTGGAATTTGTTTCCTGTCTTTAGAAAACAACTTGAGGCCTATGCTACAGTATATTGTTATTTTGACAGAAAAGGTGGATTGGGTACAACATTTGATTCTAATTTAGTTGATACTACTTATGATCAATTATCAAATTTCAGAGCTCCGATGAGTGGAAAAAGTTCAAGTGCTACGGGTAATGATAGTGGTTACTTTAATCGCTTGAATGATCCGAATCTTAAATATACTGAACCATGGTAAATCCTTTTGCTAAAAAGCTTCGCTTATGCGAAGCTTTTTTTTTGAGATGGAGGGGGGAAAAGTTGCGGATTTTTGATGTAATAAATTTTTTTATTTAATATTATATCTAATGAAATTAAAGAGATTTTGGGAGATGTTTAATGAAATTTGCAATGTTGTTGATTGTGGCTTTTTCTTTGACTATGATTGCTCCTGTCGTTGCTCAAAACCAAAGAGGCGGAGTGCAGTCTTTTCAGCAAAGTAATGATGCTTGGCGCAGAAATGGAACGGGAAATCAATCTCCCGTGATTAGTCAAAATATTGTTGATGCTTTGGGAAATAGTGCAACAACTAATATTGCTGAGGCTGAAGCGGTGTTTTGTTATCAGATAGCCTCTAAACCTGCTGGTTATAAGGGATATACAATTGATAATATGGCTGTTACCGGTTTTTGCGGAATTGTGGAAGATAATCTGAAAAATATGATTGTTCAGCAGTTCTTGGCAACGCCTGAAAATATTTCAAATGAGGTTGCACAATGTGTAATTAAGCCAAGGCTTATGTTGCGTTTCGTTCGCGGCGTGGATTATACGGATATGTTGATTTCTTCTCCTTGTCATTCTTTTTCTCTCTTTTATGGCGGGAAGCTTAAGACTTATAACTTTAGTCCTGCTGCTGAAATTATTGATGTGATGGTTGAATCTTTTCGCTCAAAAACCGTACCTTTTGTTTCTCCGGCTATGTTAAAGCAGCTCTTGCCTATTGGGGTGGCTCAGACACAGGCTCAAAAAGATATTGTGGCGAAGCAGAGCGGACCCATTCGTAATTGGGATACGCAAAAAGATGCTCCGAAAAAAACAGAACCTAAAAAGAGTGGTTGGAATAATTTGAAGTTATAAGGCAATGGGGGCAAAAAGGAGCTGATGGCAGCTCCTTTTTTAGGAAATATAAACAATTTGGTTAAAGACATTTTCCAAAAAGAATAATGAAATAAAACAGACCAAAGCGGCAATAATAGGGGTTAAAATCCAACCGAGCGCAATGTGTCCTAAAATGCTCCAATTAATGTTGCTTCCTCCTTTGGCAATACCAATTCCAATGATGGCTCCAATAACGGCTTGGGAACTGGAAACGGGAACCAGAGGTAATGCGGGTAAATCGTGTGATAATAGAAAATGTTGTAGGCCCTGTGAAGCAAATAGGAAAAGGACTAAGGCCTGTGAAACAACAACAATCCATGCTACCATCGGAGACATATGCATAAGATTGTCTCCTACGGTATTGATAACCTTATGGGAATAGGTGTAAACACCAAAACTGATGGCAAGTCCGCCGATAAGGAAGAGAACTTGCGTCTTATCTAAGTGTAAAATGTTTCCCAAACTAATTTCATGAAAAGGAGCGGATTCAACAAAAACGCCCATAACATTGGCAATGTTATTAGCTCCGAGAGCATAAGCCCCAAAAGCTCCGGCAATAATAAGGCCGATGCGGGTATATAAATCTTGACGAATCAAATGTATTTTGGAATGTCTTACTATATTTTTGATAATGTAGTATATAATTATGGCTATTATGCCGGCAAGAATCGGACAAATTACCCATGTCCCGGTAATTTGGAAAAATAAATCTATTTCTGTGGGTTTGCCGCTGTAGAGGTTCCAACCAATGATGGCTCCGACTATGGCTTGAGATGTGGAAACAGGCAGAGCGGATTGAACCATCCAATAAATACTTAGGGCAGCAGCAAGAGCAACCATGAAGGCTCCGGCTAATGTATTGATGTGTCCGAGTTTTCCTAAAGTTTCACTAGCACCTTCTCCGGCATAGACGGCTCCAATGATAATAAATAAGGAAGAGATGAAGGCCGCTGTGCGAAATTTTACCATTTTGGTTCCCACAGCCGTTCCAAAAACATTGGCGGCATCATTAGCCCCTAATGACCATCCCAAAAATAAGCCACTGCTTAAAAATATGAAATAGCTCAAATCCATCAGATATCTCTTTTAATGGTGAAAATAAGCAGTTCATCAACGCAATCTTCCGCAATATCGGCAATGTCTGCTACTTCGGTAATGAGCGAATCTAGTTGAAGTTTGTTGGCTAAAGGTAAATCCGAATCAAAAATAGCTTGCAACATACGTCCGGAGGTTAAATCTGATTCATGCTCAATGAAATATACTTTTTGGGAATAATCCCGCACGGTAGTGAAGTCACGAAAAAAGGCTCGTGATGCTATGGCCATATTTTCCGCACAGTCTGAAACTTGTTCACATAAATCTAAAACGCGTTCATGATATTCTTTGGGTATGTCTGGTTGTTCTATGTAAAATTTGTAGGTTACTTCATCAAATTTGTTGATAATTTTATCTAGATTTTCAACCAGATGCAAGACATCTCCACGAAGATCGGGAATGAGGTTTTGGACATAGAGTTTATTTTCAATGTCTCGTCGTAATGCGTCTGCATCATGTTCAATGGTTTTGATTTGTTTGCTCAGTTTACGATAGTTATCACTTCTCTTCTCATTTAAAAAAACATGAATGGCTTTTTTAAATGTCATGGCGGCATCTATCAACTTGTCATGAAACAAATCTATTTTGTTTTCAAGGGATTTAGTACGAGCAAAAAGTGAAACTTTTATATGAAACATCTTGGCTTCCTTGCGCTAGGTTTTTTATCTTATCTTAGCCTTAATTTATGAATAAATATTTAGCAATTTTAATTAAAAGTGCAAATTATCTTATAAAATTTGGCTTGTAAATATATTTTAGATTGAGTAAATTAGGAAGTGTTTTATTATAATAATTTAAGGATACTATGATGAGTAAATTGAATTCACTTTACGTTTCTTTCTTGGCCTTGATTATGGCCGGTGTTGCTCTGGGTTTGAGTATTCATAATGGTGCACAAAAGCAAGCAGCCAGTGTTGAAGAAACTTTAAATAATAATCCCGAAATCATTATTAATGCTATGCAGAATTATGAACAGAAATTGAGAGAACAAGCTATTGCTGAAGCTCAAAAATTGGTTGAAGAAAATCTGCCTGCTTTGAATAATGATGCCAATACTCCTTTTATTGGTGCTGTTGATGCTCCGGTTGTCTTGGTTGAGTTTTTTGACTTTTCTTGCCATTATTGCCATAAGGTTTATCCGGCTATCAAACAGATTGCTGAAGCTAACCCTGATATTAAGATTGTGTTCAAACCTTTGACATTCGTTGCTCCGATTTCTCAATATGCTGCTAAGGCCGCTTTGGCTG
This sequence comes from uncultured Pseudomonadota bacterium, assembly GCA_949298065.1. Taxonomy (GTDB): domain Bacteria; phylum Pseudomonadota; class Alphaproteobacteria; order RF32; family CAG-239; genus Scatacola_A. Next base: position 108,377 of record CASFUZ010000004.1, read on the forward strand.
CAAACGAACAGGGTAAGTTCTTTGAAGCTTATAATGCAATCTTTGGCTTTGAGGGAAGACCGGATGAAGCAAAAATTGATGAATTGCTTGCTTCTACGGGTGTTGATATGGAAAAACTTAAGGCTGATATGAATTCTGACAAAGTTAAGGATACTTTGAATGGTATTAATGACTTGGCTGCAAAAATTCAGGTTAATGGTGTGCCGGCTCTGTTCGTAAATGGAAAACCTCTTCAAACTATTGACGGGGCTGAAATCCAAAAACAAATTGATGCTGCAAAATAAGTCATAATTTGTTGAAAAATAAAAAAGCAGTCTTTTTTAGGCTGCTTTTTTAGTTTAAAAAAAAGCTCCCCGAAGGGAGCTTTGGTTTGGAAATAGGCGATTAGAAATTTAGGCTTTGATTTCGCCAACATACATACCAATCTTTTGGGCCGCTCTAACATAATCTCCGTGAACATCCAAAAGTGTGGTGCCTTTTTTGACAACTTCTTCCAAAGAATAAGCTTTAGCTTCACCGTCTTCCCAAACAACCATTTTGTTAGTTTCGCCTTTTTCAAGTAATTCAACAGCTTTGGCACCGAAGATTGCTGCCAACATGCGGTCAAAAGCTGTCGGAATGCCGGAACGTTGTAAGTGGCCTAAGGTGGTAACACGAGTCTGGAAGTCGGGTAGGCGTTTGTTGAGTTCGCTACTCAAATATTGTCCGACACCGCCGTAAACATTTTCACCAATGAGGTTTTTAGCGCCGATGATATGTTCTCCATTTTCGGTTTTAATCCCTTCTGAAACAACCAAAACAGCATGGTTGCGTCCGGATACCTTAATTTCTTTTAATTTTTCAACAATAGCATCAATCTTATAGGGAATCTCAGGAACCAAACATACATCAGCGCCTCCGGCTAAGGCTGAGTGCATCGCTAAATGGCCTGCATCGCGTCCCATAACCTCCAGAATGAGTGCGCGGGAGTGTGAACGTGCGGTGGCATCCAAGCTGTCAATGGCTGCGGTACAAACTTGGCAAGCAGAGTTGAAACCAACTGAAAATTCGGTAATCGGGGTGTCATTATCAATGGTTTTCGGAATGCCAACCATTTTAACTCCGGCATTTTTGCAGTAATTGCTGACAATATTCATGCTGCCATCGCCGCCAACAACAACAATGGCATCTAAACCAAGAGTCTTAACACCTTCTCCGAATCGTTTGGATACTTCTTCCAATGATTCCATTTTGACACCTTTATTTAAGGAACCTAGGTATGAGCCACTGATTCTCGGCCATGGTGTGTCTGAAAAATTGTGAACAGTCAAAATTTCGTAGGCGAGGGGCTTCTCGGTTAAGCCATCCGTTCCATTCTTGATTCCGTAAACTTCCCAGCCCAGTCTGCTGGCAGAATTAACCACGGCTCTGATGACCGCATTTAAGCCGGCGCAGTCGCCGCCGCTGGTTAAAATACCAATTTTCTTTGTATTGCTCATATAAAAACTCCTAGTTTTTCTTTATTGTTGATTTTTTTTCAAATATGCTGTATAATCTAATACAAATTTTGAGGAATTATTTCCAGCAAAAATTTTTGTTTTCATCGTTTTTTTTTCGGGAAGGGACTATTTAATGTTAAATAACGACAATTTAGGCAAACTTCAGCACCAGCTTTGTGAACTGAGACTAGAGGAACGCCGCGTTTGTTCGGATATAAGACATTTAGTTGCCAAAAATCAGACGATTGATTTTTTTCAGGCAAAACAGCTTAATACGCTTCGCTCCGGTTTGAAGAAAAAAATTAAGACTGTTGAAGCTCGGATTATGCCAAATATTATTGCTTAAAGCAAGTTTTGATTTGTGCGAAAAAAAAGCCTATGTTTTTTTTTAGGCTTTTTTGCTTGCATATTCTGAAGGCCTGTGATAAAAAGCAATTCAATGTTTAACCTTTAGATAAGTTGAAAAGGGGTGATTTAAGTGGTTCAGGTTACTGTTATCGGTAATGACGTAGCTCAGTCTTTGAAAGTTTTGAAGAAGAAAATGCAACGTGAAGGTATTTTCCGCGAAATGAAGCTGAGACGGCATCATGAAAAAAACTCTGAGAAAAAAGCTCGCCGTCAGGCCGAAGCTATCAGACGTGCCCGTAAGCAGCTGCGGAAGCGCTTAGATACTGAAGGATTCTAAGAATTTTTTAGAATTGGAAGTTAAAAAAAACCGTTGTTTAACAACGGTTTTTTTTTATTCGCATTTGTAATAACCTCCACAGGAATATATTCCGGGGTCTTTTCCCATGGCTTGACATTCGGATGCCGTGTAACGGTATGTGTCTGGACAACAATTGGCATAGTAACTGCTGTCGTAGGGACAAGGATCTGCTAAGAGCATGTCTGATGCACAGGAGGTGTATGTATAGCCTTCGGCATTGCAGCGTTGTGCGTTATCTAGTGTATAGTTTTCTACAGAGGGAGAAGATTGGTTTAGTTCTTGGAATCTTTTGTATTCCGCTGTGTTTTCGGTTTCGGTGATGAAGCGTACATCGGCTGAAACGGGAAAGCTATAGAGTAAAAATATTAAAAATAAGAATTTCATGGGTTTTTCCTTAGATAATGATTATTATTTAATATAACATTGAAAGCATTAAATAACCATAAAAAAACGATTGTATTTTTTACAATCGTTTTTTTATATGTGAAAAAGTTTTTCTTATATTTGGGTATGCATGATCCGGCGGAGCATTTCGTCTTTTTTTCTGAGCTTTTGTTTCTTGAGTTCTTCAATTTTAATGCAGTTTTTCCAGATATGGGATTCTTCCTCTTTTATGATAGCGTCAAGATGAGCATGTTGAATACGCAAGTTTTCGATAGTTATGGTTTCTACTTCCATGCGAGCCTCCCTTAGGTATGAACAATATAATTATAATGTTTTTAACTGACTATTTCTACAGTTATAAATCATTTATAACTATATTTTAGTTTAGCTCATTAATATTGCAATAAAAAATATATACTTTCAGGTATGTATGTTGAAAACTTATGATTTTTTTAGCCAGATGTTTATTACTTTTTTCATCAAGGTAGAGAGGGGATAATTTGACAGTTCGCTTATATCAACAAAAATTCCTCTTGTCGGAGAGGTGTTTTTATGAAGGGTTTGGATGTTCAAGCTGAGTTTGATATGGGTAAAAATATGTGAGATATTTAGCCCTGTATCCTCAGCCTCAGGGTAAAGCGGTGTTTCGCTCCACGGAAATTCGTATAAACCGGTTAGGAGTCCTGGCTCAGTGCGTTTGCGAATGAGAATTTGGTTTTTATTATTGAAAACCAGATATACGAATCCGTTTTTTTCGGATTTGGCTATTTGGGTTTTGTAGGGTATCTTTTCCAAATCAGGAAGATTTTTGCTTTGGCAAAAATCAGTCCATGGGCATTGGTTACAGTGGGGATTTTTCGGGGTACAAACAAGAGCGCCTAAATCCATTATTGCAGATGCGTAATCGGAAGAGTGAACGGAATCGGTTAGTTCTTCGGCAAGTTTGCGAATCTTATCCGTAATTTTGTCAGTTGGTTGCGTGAGATGATATAATCGGCAGATGATGCGGGTTACATTGCCGTCAATAACTGTTTCCGGTTGGTTAAAAGCCAAAGCCAGAAAACTCGCTACCGTGTATGGACCGAAACCTTTGAGCTTAAGAATTTCGGTTTTGGTTTGCGGAAATTTGCCGTTATAATCATTCATAATTATTTGTGCCGTAGTATGCAGTGAGCGTGCACGCGTATAGTAACCCAGACCTTGCCAATAAAGATAAACCTCTTCTTGGTCTGCTTGGGCTAAAGATTCAATATTGGGAAAACGTTGCATAAAACGCTCAAAATAAGGTATGACGGTTTTAACGGTGGTTTGTTGTAACATAAATTCGGATACCAAAATCACATAAGGATTAGGGTGCGCGCCACCTTTGATACGCCAAGGAAGGTCGCGTCCGTTGTGTTGGTACCATTTAAGAAGCAATGTAGATAAATCTGTTTTTGACATAAGGCGAGTATAATAAAAAATATGAAAAAGTCTATGGATAAAGAAACAGGGTTTCTGATAAATCAGAAGCCCTGTTTGCAGTTGTGATTTTAAGCTCTTTATTTCTTTGATTTTTTGGGTTTGGCAAGTTTTTTTCTTTCCAAGCCCATAATTTTGCTGGTTGTCTGCCTTGTTTTTTGTTTCAGGACAGCGCTTTGTTGTGATTGTCCACAGTGTCTGCGATTCAAAGCATCAGTCTGAGATGGATTGCTTGCGGGCAATCTTTCAGCAGAGTGTCTTTTGTCCGGTGAAGATTTTTTCCACGCAGGAACAAGCGTACAGATTGTAGGCGGAATGGTAATTCGCTCAACAAAGTTTAACAGAAAGAGAAGATTAAAAAGCTTCATAATTTAATAATTTTTAGTTAGACAATATAGTTAGTAATCTCAATAATATTTAAAAAGTTTTCAAATTATATGCGTATTGTTGAGATATTCAAGAATAAATTGGTATTTAATGAAAGAAGAATTTGTTTTTGTCTAATATGTTGACAAATAATGTGAGGGTGATATTTTAAGGGCAATTAAAATATTTATTCTAAAAATTTAAAGATTATGTGGTTTATTGCTATTTTTATTGTCTTGTGCCTAGGTATCCAGATTTATGCCTTTAGGCAAATGTCAAAACTCCAAAGCAGAGTAGAGTATACGAAAAAACTTTCACACCGAGTTACTGATAAAGTAGTTTGTGAAAAAAAGGTTATAGAACTACAGTGTCTTTTGAGTTTTGCGTTTTTTGTTTCTTTGGGGGTAATATTTATGCATTTTTGCATGGAAGAGCAAAATGTATGGTATTTCATTTGTGCAGCGGGGTTGCTTTGGGTGCAGCTTTTGTTTACGGTGCTCTTGGTTAAGTCAATCAAGATATCTCAAAGAGTTTCAGATTTGTGAAAAATGGTTAAGATAAAAACTCGTTGCTTTATGAAAAGTAACGAGTTTTTTTGTGGGCGGAGAAGACTGTCCGCGACAATGCTGTCGCATTGCTTGTCAGGCTAAAGCCACCGGCATACTTCCGTCTGCCTGCCGCTTGTAGTCAAACTTCCATCTGGAAGTTCGAGAAGCTTATCTAAAAAACACCATAAAAAAACCACCCATTAAGGGTGGTTTTTTGATTGGTCTTACTTTGTAGGTTTCGCTTATTAAATAAGCTCAACAACTTCGTTTCGGTCAAAGTACTTGTAACATTTGTTTTGCACGCTGTCGCGGCTTCACAAATTAACAAGTTCTTTTCACCATACAAAAAAAGGCTCCGTTGGGAGCTTTTTTTTGTATGGTGCCCTGGAGAAGACTGTCCGCGACAATGCTGTTGCATTGCTTGTTCCACTGCGCGGCTGGCTAAAGCCACCGGCATACTCCCGTCTGCCTGCCGCTTGTAGTCAAACTTCCATCTGGAAGTTCGAGAAGCTTATCTAAAAAACACCATAAAAAAACCACCCATTAAGGGTGGATTTTTTTATGGTGCACCAGAGTTGACGAATTGCTGAACTCTATTGTTGATGAAACTTCTGATATAAACGGGTGGAAATAGATAAAGTATAACAACTTTTCTAAAATAAAAACGCTAAAAATACTGGACATTTAAATAATATTAGATAAAATAAAAGAAGATTAAAGAAAATAAAATGTATTTGGAGAAGACTGATGTTCAGTTTGAATGATATTCATATTTCTACCGAAATGCTAGGGATTATTGCTCAAATTGATGAGTTTAAAGGTTCTTGGAATGCTTATTTACGGTCTCCTGAAAAACTGTCATCCTTGAAAAAAATTGCAACGATTGAAAGTATTGGTTCATCAAACCGTATAGAGGGCAATACTCTGACAGATAAACAGGTAGAAACAATTCTATCCAATATCAAAAAGCAATCTTTTACGACCAGAGATGAACAAGAAGTCGCGGGATATGCTGATTTAATGGAAAATATCTTTGATAATTATGAGATTATCCCTTTTACTGAAAATTATATCAAGCAGCTTCATAAGATTTTGCTTTCATATTCGAGCAAAGATGAGAGTCATCGAGGAGAATATAAGAAGTTATCAAATAGTGTTGCCGCATTTGACGCAGACGGCAAAGAAATCGGGATTATCTTTGAGACTGCGACACCTTTTGAAACGCCAAAATTGATGAGAGATTTGGTTCAGGAAACAAAGGAATTGTTAGAAGACAAGGCTTTGCATCCTTTAATTTTAATTGGCTTGTTTGTGGTCCATTTCTTGGCAATACATCCTTTTCAGGATGGTAATGGCAGAATGTCCAGAGCCTTAACGACATTATTGCTTCTGAAAAGTGGTTATTCTTATGTGCCATATTCTTCAATGGAAACGATTATTGAAGAGAATAAAAACACTTATTATAAAGCGTTACGAAATAGTCAGAAAACATTTAAGACAAACAGTATAAATTATGATGCTTGGTTAAATTTTTTTCTGCAAACTGTTTTAAAACAAAAAACAAGACTGGAAAAGAAAATATCTGGCAGCCAAACATCAGGATATTCCTTAACTGCCTCAAAGATTATGGCTTTGTTTGAAGAAAAGAACCAATGGACAAGCGCAGAAATAGCACAAATAACAGGGATTAAGCTTGCAACAGTAAAGAAAGCTCTGGCTGAACTTGTTAAAGCAGGAAATCTTATCAAAAACGGTTCAACCCGAGGTGCCTGGTACGAGAAAAATTGATTTTCAATAATTTTACCGAGAGGGAAATTTTTAACTCAAAAGACATTTAAAAAATCAAAAATTTACCGATGAGGAAATTTATGAAGACAAAAGATTTGGCTGATATTATAAAAAAGAAACGTAAGGAACAAAAATTAACCCAACCACAATTGGCTGGATTGTGCAATGTGGGTGTGCGTTTTATTGTTGATTTGGAGGCAGGCAAGGAAACCTGTCAGGTTGGCAAGGTTTTATATGTTTTGGATATGCTGGGAATTAAGTTAAAGATTGACGGGAATTGTTAATATGATGAGAATTGAGCCGATATTTTCTCATTGACTTTTGCGGTGAATAGCGACTATAATATCCGCATAATTTGCGGAGATTTATGATGTATATTTATGAACAAAATAATTGGCCAGACTTTATTTGGAATAATGACGAGCTTTTTGAGATTATAACAAAAGTATCCTTCAAACAAGGACAATTACTTGGAAAGATGCAAAGTCTTGGCTTTGATTTTAGACAAGAAGCCCTTTTGAACAACTTGACCGAAGAGATAACCAAATCAAGCGAAATTGAAGGTGAATTGTTGAATAAGGACGAAGTTCGTTCTTCTATTGCCAGAAGATTAAACATACATAATGAGAAATCTGTCAACAGCAGTCATCATGTTGATGGGGTGGTTGAAATTATGATTGATGCAACACATAATTTTGAAAATTCCTTAACCTATGAGAGATTGTGCGGCTGGCATGCTGCATTGTTTCCTACAGGATACAGTGGAATGTATAAAATAAAAACAGCTTGTTATAGAGACGATAAAGAAGGACCGATGCAAGTTGTTTCCCATAACAGAGGACGGGAAATTGTCTATTATGAAGCCCCTAAGGCTTCTCTTATAAAAAAATATATGGATGAATTTTTAGGATGGATTAATAAAACTGATGACACAAATCTTTTGATTAAAGCCGCTATAAGTCATTTATGGTTTATAACAATTCATCCGTTTGAAGACGGCAACGGGCGTATTGCACGAGCCATTACAGAATTTATGCTGGCAAGAGCTGAAAAATCATCTTATAGATTTTATAGTATGTCAGCTCAAATCCAAAAACAAAAAAATGAATACTATAAGGTATTGGAAAACACACAAAAAGGAACGCTTGATATTACAAGTTGGATAAAATGGTTTTTAGAAACAATGTTACAAGCGTTAGAAACTTCGGAAACAATGGTTGGTAAGATTATAGCAAAAGCCGAACATTGGATGGAATTTAATAAATTTCCATTAGATGAAAATCAGAAAAAGATGATTAATATGCTTTTTGATGGTTTTGAGGGTAATCTGACATCAAGCAAATGGGCGAAAATATGCAAATGCTCGCAAGATACGGCAAGCCGCTCCATTAAACAGCTTGTAGAATATGGAATATTAAAACAACAAGGAAGTGGTCGCAGCACACATTATGTTTTGACTTACGGAGAATAAGTGTATTAATATCCGCAATTTTTGCGTAGTTTAATTTTTGTAGATAAAGGTTATATAAAAAATTCTTGCTTCTATTTTAGATTTTTACCAATATTGGTCATTTTCTAAAATGACTTTTGAGTGATAAAATAAGGTATTTATTGACTTATTTTAAGGTTTTATCTATATTATCCATAAATCTGTGTAAAATTTATGCAAAGAAAGGCTGTTCTATGCTTATAAGTTTCAAGTTTAGTAACTATAAAAGCTTTAAAGATAAGGCTGAATTTTCAATGGAACCGTTAACAAATAATGGTTCCATTAGCAATGCTATTGAAACTGGTTATAGAAAAGCACCTTGTGTTTACAGGACATCAGCCATTTTTGGCGCTAATGCTTCTGGCAAGTCAAGCTTCATACATGCAATATCTTATTTTCAAGGCTTAATGGAAGTAAGTTATCTAAAAAGATTTAATGAACAGATGGAAGTTCCATCATATAAATTGTCAGATACTCAAAAAAATTCAACCTTTGAGATTGAGTTTTTAAAGAATCAAACAGTATATAGATATTTCATTGAATTAAATAATGATGAGATTGTTAAAGAAGAGGCTTATTATACCGAACTAGAAGAAGGTAAAAAAGAAAAGTGTTTGTTCAAAAGGAATCTTACAGAATTTAATAGTCCCTATGGTATAGATAAAGAATTGGCCAAACAAACAACCAAAACAAGACTTTTGGTTAGTGAATTAATTAATAACAGAAACAATCAAGACCAACATATTCTGGATATATATAACTGGATTATGGATATAGATATTCTATGTGGTGATTATAAAGAAATTTTAAAAGATAAAGTTGCTTTATCTAAATCTGATTTGTCAAAAAAAGTTGAATTTCTGAGAAATGCAGACATTCCAATCACAAAATTAATTGTTAATAGAGATGGGCTGTTTTCTACGCATAAAAATGAAAATGGACAGGAAATTACTTTTGACTTTATGTTAGAAGAATCGGATGGAACCCAAATGCTGTTGTGTTTATCAGAAGATATTTTTTGGGTTTTAGAAAAGGGTAGCGTCCTTTTTGTTGATGAATTTGATAATTCTTTACATCCACATTTAGTAAGATATTTGGTTAGTCTTTTTAATAATCCTAAGACAAATCCCAAAGGGGCTCAGCTTATCTTTACTTCTCATGCACATTATTTGATGGATGGAGAACATCTGACTAGAGACCAGATTTGGTTTACATCTAAAGAAAATGGATATTCTAGTGATTTGTATTCTTTGAGCGATTTCAAACAAATCAAGAGGAAAAAAGGTGCTTTTTATAATGAATATATGTATGGCATCTTTGGTGCTGTTCCAAATATTAGCGAGAATTAGATAATGGCACGAGCTCAAAGAAATAGGCAATTACGACCGCTGCATTTGTTTATTTGTGAAGATAGCAAATCTTCAAAATACTATATGCAAGGTTTGGGACGGGCTAAAGGTATTAATATCAAAGCAGAGAATGCCGATGGCACAAGCCCAGAAAATGTTCTAAAAAGTGCAGAAGAACGGTTAAAGTCTTTTACAGATAGGGAATTTGTACAGATTTATTGCCTTTTCGATAAAGATGACTGTGCTGATGATAAATTTAATCAAGTTATTCAAAAATGCAAAGAAGCTGGATTTATTGATGCAGTTTCTGTACCTTGTTATGAATATTGGCTTTTACTGCATTTGAAAAGAACCAATCAGCCGTTTAAGGATGCTAAAGAATGCTGTGAAGCTTTTAGAACAGAATATAATAAGAAATTCGACACAAAGCATACTGTAAAATATTTGAAAGCAAAAACGGATATTTTTGAGGATTTGAAAAATAATCTAGATGTAGCGCTTGCTAATGCTGATAGTTTAGAGTTAGAAGAAACAAGCTGTCCTTATACAAATATGCATAAGGTGATTAAAGGGGTTTTGGGCAGAGAATAGATATTCTCCAGTAAACTGGGGCTTCTATTGAGGATACAAACCTTCGGTTTTACCACGCTCGTTGGCGTGGAGCGATGTTGTTCTAATACCTTGGCATTCACTCGGGGTTTTTTGTAAGGATTGTAATAAACAAGGATTATATGGAAAAATTTTTTTAAGATTATCCTTATGGCTAATTAGTCTTTTTATGCTATTTTTAGTGTTTTTATTTCTTTTATGACATGTTCAGGTAAACCGACGCTTTCAGGTGGAAATCTTACTAACCAGCTTTTAATTTCTTGTTCCGACATGTTGCTACTAGGTATTTTCTCTCTAATTATGCTTGCAGATAATCGGGATAAACCTAATGAAAGTAAATTCAATGTAGTTTTGGATGCGGCTCCCATTTCTAAGAATAATGGTAAATTAGGGATAGACTCTATATAATCAATAAGATTTAAATCTACCAAAACTTGTTTTAAAATTGAAATATAGCATGAAGTTAGATTAACATACTCAAATCTTACATCTTGTTCAATGGTTTCTAAGGTATCTCTGATAACAACAGCAATATTAGGTTGACCACGCTTAGTTTTTGTTTTTTTATAGTCATATGCATTCTGTATCAATTGCGGCAAGGGCATTCCTTTCATCCATAATAAAGCTGTTGCAGATAATGGTGTCGCAACCGAAAATGCTGTATTTCTCTTGAAACCCTTTATACACATGAGAGCTCTGGCAAATGTGGATTTTAGACTTTCTCTCGAAATGTCAAATTCGCTAAGAGGATGTATTGGGATATATCTTTCGACACCTTTATTGGTTATGTTCTTGTATAGATAATCATAAAGGCTCTGTTGTTTATTTGGTGAAATTGTATTGTTTGTTTCAGTTATTTCCTTTGGTAAAGTAATGGTTTCTGCAATTTCTTTAACTAAGATTTTTATGCCATTTTTACTTTCAGTATCATTTTGAATAGGTGATTTAAGCAGAGTATCATCAAGACAGCCATTCCTATAATCATTGAACAATTTTACAGCAGCAGCTTCTATATCTGGTTCATTATCTAATTTACTTGTTTCGTTTCTCATATATCGTATTAAATCATTCATATGTTCTTTAAGAACATTGTTAATTGAAGAATCTACGGTTTTAGTTTTTCCTTCTTCTAATGGTTTTGCTAGCCAACCATCATAATTAATAATATAAATGTTTCCACAGAACTCTTTCCCAAGCCGTCCAGCTCTTCCTGCAAGATTCCAGAAATCAAAGCTGTTCATAGGAATATCTCTATGAGTATTATCTTCCTTTTTAGTGTAAATGTTTCTGCCTATTGTAGGATTCAATATGAACATGTTTTTTGCAGGTAAGTTAACACCATGTAATAATGTCGGGGTACATACTAGAAATTTTAAATCTCCGTTTTCAAAGGCATTTTCAATACTCTTTCTAATAATTGACGGCATTGTGCCGTAATGAAAACCAACGCCTAATTCAACAGTTTTAGCTAGTATATAATGTTCATGTACATGATACTTTATTAATTCAGATAGTTCTTTTAAATTTTTCTTATTAAGATTTTCGGGATTCATGTGGTAAGATATTTTTAGTGCAATATCTTCTGCCGATGCTTTTCCTGCTGCATAAACAATTGATTGTCCGTTAGAGCCCAATAAATATGCAATATTTGCTAAATAATCTTTTTCTGATGATAAATCTAAATTTGATTCTAAGGTGCCAATATTTTCGATATTTCCCTCATTATATGTTTTAATTGATAATTTTTGGGGTAAAATAGGATTTGTATCAACCATAATTATATTTTGAGCTACTGTGGCTTCTGGTTTCTTTGGTACGTCAAAGTTTGAAATATTAAAAATTACTTTAAAAATGTCTGGATTAGTTATATAAGGTGCAGCAAAGATATATTGTGGCTTTTTCCTTTTTTGTATTTTCTCAATAACTGTTTCAAGTTTTATTCCTCTTGCGCCACTGGAAATAAGGTGAGCCTCGTCAATAACTATAATATCAGCACATAAATCGGGATTAGGATTGATTAGAAGTTCAAGGCGTTCTTGAGTAAGTATAAATAATTTTTTCTTTGCAGTTAAATCTTCTGGCAAATTAGGTATTGTACTTATAAATAAGTCAAAAATATTAGCCTTTTCAACCATATTTTGAAATTCAGTCTGAACTTGGTTTATTAAAGCTCTGGTAGGTACAATGTAAATGGCACAGATTTCTTCATTATTGACCAACTGTGATAGAATATACTCTTTGATAATAAAAGATTTCCCAGCTGATGTTGGAGCACTTATAGCAACAGATTGTCCTGTATTAAGTGTTTTCCATAAATCTGTTTGAAAATCTGTAAGTACCAGTTCTTTGTTCAATGCGGAATTTACCGTATTGCATTCTTTATGGTCTAATAAGGAATAGCATAATAAAGTGGGGATACCTTCGGGTAGATTGTATTCTCCATTAAACATTTTTATTGCAGGGAAATTACCTAGTTTTGTCAGAATGATATATAGAATATTATGTAATCCATTATGTGTTTGAGAACATATATGATATAATTCTGTAATAATTCTATATGCTAATAATCTCATTTTTACATCATCAATATCAGCAAGAATGCTAGCACTTTCAACTAATTGACAGATTTCGTCATCATTAAGTTTCAGGTTATTTAATTTCATGCCGATGCTTTTTGCCAAAGAAAGCTTATGAAGCCTACTTATTTGTTCTTGAAATTTATTATTATTTACAATTCTGTCTTTGAGCTCAGTTAAAATCATATGGCATTCCTAATTTATCATAAAAAGCTTTTCTAAAATCCATTACAGAAGGAAACGGGAGTAAAAAGAACTGAATATTAATATCATGAGCATTATAATTTTTTATTCCATTTTCTATATAGTTGCATATTACTTTGGTGTGTTCTTTATATTCTTTTTCAAAATAATCTTTAACTTCTTCTGGGGGAAGTGTCTGTATTTTTTCATACTTATTGAAGTCAAAACCAATGAAACAGCTAAATATAATTTTCATATTTTTGCTTTTAATTGAATATGGGTCTAAATATTCTAGTATTCCTTTTTTTAGCTTTTCATCTTCTATATTTATAAAACTTCTTATAAGCCGTATTTCATTTTCTTTTTTGCTGTTATCTTTTGCAATAGAACAAATTGAATCAAAAGCTTCGGATACAGCATTGGAACATTGTTGATATAATTTGGCTTCTCCGAGATAAATTGATAAAGTTCCATCACTATACCCAATATGAATTCCATCGGCCCCATGAACAGGCATCTGCGAGTTTGTTTTTAATTCCATCTTGGCTACAATTTGAGGAGCTTTCATTATTGTTTCTAAAAATACAAATAGCAACAATTCTGCTGGCTCTCCTGATGTTTTTGCTTTTTGAATTCTTAATTTATGAACTTGTATAAATAAATTTTTAGCTCGTTCATTTAATTCTAGAACAGCAGAAGTTATCTCTTCATGAGTTTTTGCTTTCTGTATTGTTTCAGAGATTTCTTTTTTGCTTAAACAAAAATAAATTAATTTTTTAGTTAGATAATCTATTAAATGACTATCTTCGTAACGTCCATCAGTAAAGTCCCAGTAAAAAAACTCACTTTTAGTTCTTGCACTACAAAAATTAAAATCACAATCGACTTTTTTTATTTGCCACTCGATTTTACTATTGTCTGTAAGCAATTTTAGTATGTCTTCTTCATTAAAAGAGGTCATTCTCTTACCTTAAACTGTCTTAAATTATCTTAATAATAGCTTGTAAAAAACATAATACAAGTATTTAATGAAATAAAGCAGATAAGTTTATAATTCTTTATTTATATATTAAATCCACCTATACCCAGATTTTACATTCGCAAAACTGTAAAATCGAAGTTGTTTTTCTTGACAATTTTACATCTGTAAAGTATATTTTCAAATTCTAATTTTACGCATATAGGAATATACAATGATTTTTAATTATATACGGGTTTCTACTGTTGAGCAAAATACTGAACGTCAATTAAGAGATGTCGTTTGTGATAGGGTGTATGAGGAAAAAATTAGTGGTAAGGATACAAATCGTCCCCAATTACAGGCGATGCTCTCAAATATTCGTTTTGGCGACATTGTCAACATTCATGAAATGAGTCGTCTCGCTAGAAATACCAGAGATTTGCTGAATTTGGTTGAAGATATTACTTCCAAGGGAGCAACTATTGTTTTTCATAAAGAAAATCTGACCTTTAAAGGTGATGGAAAGCAAGACCCATATCAAAAAATGATGATGACAATGTTGGGGGCTGTGGCAGAATTAGAGCGTTCTATTTTATTGGAAAGGCAGCGTGAAGGCATTGCGATTGCTAAAGCAAAAGGAAAATATAAAGGAGGCAAAAATAAATTGTCAGATGAACAAGTTGTTGAATTGAATACCCTTCATAAGCAAGGAATACCAATAGCTCGTATAGCCAAGCAATTTAAAATAACTCGCCCAACTGTATATAGCTATTTGAAAGACAAGATGTGATATTGGCCATACAATTAACTTGATGGTAAAATTATTCAAGTACTTTATGTTGCTCTTTAATTATCTTCCAACAGCCAATCAATAAGATTTACAATTTTAATACCATCTTCGGTTGTGCCTATTTGTAAAATATCTGTTGTCAGAATAACTTTCGGATAACTGTCGCCAATATCTCTCAATGCTTCTATTTCGCGCTTGCGAGTATCTTCATTAGTTATCAATTCACTAACTTGATAATATATTTTTTCCTCACCTTTTAAAGCGATGAAATCAATTTCTTTATCACCTATTTTGCCAATATAAACCCTATAGCCTCTTCTTAACAGTTCAAAATAAACGATATTTTCAAGGATTCTTCCTGTATCACTTATTCTTCCTAATATGAAATATCTTAATCCCATATCAACCATATAATATTTTTCAAGGCTCCGCAGAAGTTCTTTGCCTTTTATGTCATACCGTTGAGCCGAATAGAAAATAAATGATTTTTCAAGCGCTGTTAGATATTCTTCAACCAAGGCATTATTTTTGCTCGCAATACTTTTTTCATTATAGAGCGTATTGGTTATGCTATTGGTGCTGCTTTTATTAGCAATATTATCTGCCAAAAATCGGATAATTTTTTGAACGGTTCTTACATCTTTGCCCCCCAGATGAGTAAGCACATCTTTTACCAGAACGGTATTATAGATGCCATCCAAGGTTTCAAGAATACTTTTTTCATCAAAATCGGTATCTGTTAACACGGATGGCATTCCGCCAAAATCCATATATTGAGAAAATTTTCGTTCAATGCTTAAATTATCAGGAACAGCGTAAAATGTTAGAAATTCCTTGAAAGACAAAGGATACATTTTAATTTCAACATATCTTCCTGATAGAAATGTTGCTAATTCAGATGAAAGCATATAGGCGTTAGAACCTGTTAAATATATATCAGTATTAGGTTTTAGGCGTAATGAAGCGACAACCTTTTCCCAAGCTTCAACCTTTTGTATCTCATCTAAAAATATATAAGTGTTCTGCCCTGAATTATTAGCTATCTGTTTTTCCAGCATCTGATTAAGAGTTTGGGCATCCATATTGTCATATTTCATATCTTCAAAATTTATTTGAATAATGTTCTTTGGATTTACTCCATCTGCCCTTAATTTGTCCGCAAAACACTCCAAAAGTTTAGATTTACCGCAACGTCTGATACCTGTGATAACCTTAACGGTATCAAACTTGTCTTTCCAAGCGTTTAATCTTTTCAGATATAAAGGTCTATCTATCATATTTCCTCCTTTTTATCTAAATATAACTTAAAAAAGTTTTGTTTTCAATAAGTTTTTGAGAAAAATCTAAAAAACTTGTTGAAAATGCTGTTTTCTAAAGAGAAAGTTAGAAACTTTTTACCTAAATAGCTTTTTTCTTTTTAGATGGGATTAGTTTCAAAAATTCATCAATAGAGGATTTATAATAAAAAACGCGATTTCCTCTTTTAACAAATTTGATTTTATCAGGAAATTGGCTTCTCATTGTACGTAATGACGCTTCAGAATACCCTAAAATTGCAGCTGTAGCTCTTGGAGATAGTAATTCGCCTTTTTCATCATCAATAATTGTTTGAGTGCTTAATTCATGGGCTTTTTGCTCCCACATTTGCAGTTCATTTTTAGCACGTGTGCAATAACATTGCTCAAGTGCAGCTATTAACGTTCTGATTGAAATTTCAAAATCTGGTATTCTTTGAGGAGAAAAATCAAAATGTTCAGCATCCATCTTTAAGGGAAATTTGCAATCGGTAAAATAAAAGGTATTGTTGAACGTAATATAAGAAAAATTTACTCGTTCAGGAAAGACTCTTCTAAAAAAGGCTACTTTGCTATTAAATTGAGCCCCTTTGAAACTCCATACATAGCGAAACCAATCATCATTTTTAGAGATGTCTAATGTATATTGATTAAATAAGAAAGCATATCCATATGTTTTGATGTGTTCAAAATTGGCATTTTTTAAGAAATTAGTATCTTCAAAATGTGTGGTGCCATTAAAATGAGAGCCTTTAAATGAGACATCATTTTCAAAAACAGAATTTCTAAAATCAGTATTTCCGATGAATAAGCATTCTTTGAAAGAGACGTTAGATTTAAAATGCATATTTGATAAATTTAAATTATGAAATGTACAGCGATAAAATGTTATATCTCGATATTGGTATTCACCATTGTTTTCCCGATACCTTGATTTTCCAAATAGAAGTTTAATATTCGCTAAGAAAATATCTGTAAAATCTTTTTCATTGAATTCTATAGGTGTATTTTTTTGTTCTTGTGCTATATTTTTAACCTCAGTATTCGTAATTTGAGAAGGATTATTAAATTTGCTTTCAATATAAGTATCTATATTTTCAAAAGGACGTTTAGGCATAGTAAAACGTCGTTCAAAAAATTTTTCTGCGGAAGTATCATTATTGAGCATCTGGGTTAAATCATCTTGAATATGTGATAATTCCAAATGTTCTTGTTCTTTTAAGTAGGTAATTGCATTTTGTATTTTTTGTTTTTCTTGATTAGTAAAATAGCTCCTCAATCCTCGATGAGTTATTTTACGAGCAAGTTCAATTATCAGATTAATATCTTCATTAGGATTTTGAGCAGCAAGCTTGGTTAAAGTGCTTTGTAAAATTAGAATTTCTCGGTAATATGGAGTGTCTGGAGCCATTTTATACTATTTCCTATGATATTTATTATAAGATATCGAGTCATATCGTTGGAATCAAGCCATAAAATGAACAAAGGAAAATATTATATCAAATCTCTAGCATCCATTGTTGTCTCAAGGATTGGCAAACATTGTTCAAAGTTTGCAAAAGGTTGGAATTATTAGCCTTTATAAAACTTTGCAGAATGTTAGAAAACTTTCTAAAATAAAAGTCATTACAAGAGCTCTTCTGAGGATAGGAACTCCTATCATAGAACCACAAAATCTACAAACTTTACTATAATCTATCTTTAATTCTAACAAATTTTTTTCCATATTTTATTTCTTGTTAATTATAGCAAGACATCGTTTTTTCTTATTGCTATCAGAAATCCGATAGCAAATCCCTTGTTGCTGTTTTATTTTTGCCAAACAGAAATTTTTATCATCAAAATTTGATATACGGTAACAATACCCCTCATTATTTTTGGTTTCTGCCAAACAAGCATATTTCAGGTCTAAATCAGAAATATCATAACAGTTTGCCAAACAATTATCTGCAATTATTAAGTTTACTAATACAAATAAAAAATTTTTCATTGCAAAACACCTTAAATATCCTTCAATTCATTCAAAACATTCTGAAGATGCTCTTGCTTTTCAGCTTCCTGTCTACGTTTTTCTGCTTGTTGCAAAGCTTTACGCTTGGCTTCTTCTGCTTTTTTCTTCAAGGCAATTTGTTTATTTTGTTTTTTTATTGCTTCGGCTGTTCCTTTTAGCTGACTGTATAATGCATCATCATTATTAATTTTTTTAAGAACTTCTACCAAACCTTCTTTGTATGCAGACAAATATGCTGCTGCCTGAACCTGATTCAGACTATATCCGTAATAACAGGCAACGAATTTCCAGTCTCGAACAACAGCATTATATTCTCTTAAATGTTTACCTTTTTGGTCATAAACATCAGCAATGACTTTGACCGTATATTCTTCTGTACCAAATGGATAACCGATTAAATTAAGAGTTCCCATAGATAACATAGAAGGAAGAGAACCGAACAGTGTCATTAAGCGCCCTTGTTTTCTGTTTAAAACATTTTGTGAAATAATAATATTGCCGATATAATTATCACTATTACCAAGTTTTTTTATAATCTCTTCATTAACATCATGGGCAACGGTTTTTAAATGTTGTTGTTTGTTATCAATTTGAGCCCTTTCTCCAACATTAGTCTGGGTGATAACATAAATGTTATCAGGAACATTCAGAGTAAATTCATAATCCTGATATTTAAAAGGAGTTATATCTGTCTGATAATCTTCCATTGTAATGGAACGACAAGATGTTAAAAACAACATCAAAAAAAGTATTTTTTTCATAAATTATTCTCCTTCCATTAATTTTTGTAATGATTCTTCTCCTCCGTTCCATCCTGTAAGATATCTTCCAATTCCATTATTGTTTCGTATTAAAATTACAGGATTATGATACCTTCCTTCGGAAATATATTGCCCTATAGCTGATGACGATAAATATTTAATTTTCAAAGATGCATAATGTTCTACTATCTTTTCAAACATTTTCTTCCGTAGTTGGCAACTATCACATTTATCAGTAAATATAATCAACTCATCAAAATTAAAATTACCTAATAATTTTTCAATTTCTTTATATCCAAACTCTTTGGCATACCGATAAGCACTCCACCCTTTATCTTTTGATTTGTACATATTTGCTTTATGCTCTACTAATTTTTTTGTAGCATAGATATTATTTTTGATAGCTGCATACATAATTGCAGTTCTTCCTTTTTTATCCAACTCATTCAGATTAGCATTTTTATTCAGTAATAAATCAAGAAACTCATTATCTTGCCGAATAACGGCATACATCAACGGCGTATAACCATTCTTATCAATTACATCAGGAGAAGCTCCGAGCTTAATAAGCTCTTGAGCAAAATCCATATCATCTTTTAGAAAGTGAGCAACAGGATGTTCTTTGTCAATTTTAATTGCATCTAAATCCGTCGAGGATGATAAGAAAGCTTTAATACTTTCGATATTTTTTGAAGCAACCGCATTTTGTAGAGCATCTAAATTTCTTACACTAAAATCAACGCTGTTGCTACTGACGTTATTATCTAAGGTAATAGCAGGGATATTTAGCTTACCGATTCTTGGAGATTTGAATTGAACATGAAGCTGAATCAGCGAGTTATTATCATTTCCTGCACAAGAAAAGCTATTATCAACGATTTCAAAATGGCTATTATCTAATGTTTTTTTAACTTTTTCTTCCAATATCTTGCAATCTACATCTGTACCAGTCCATTGAGCAAGCAAAGAAATGTTCTCATTTTTTTCATAAACAGGCTTAGATATATCAAGAACTAATTTTGAAGGAATTTTAGGTCTATAAGGTTGAGAAGAATAATAATTTTTAGAAGAATTATTAACATTTTTATTCTCCTTTTTTTCGGAAGCTTCTTCTAAAGCTTCTATTTCTTCCATTGCCCTATCTACATCTTCTACACCGAACACAGCACACATCATAGTGTATCTGTTCAGAAGGCCAAGATATTGCTCCCATAGTTCTTCGCCCATTGATGCTTGTAGTTTTCTTGCTTCACTGAGGGCTAATAAATTTAGGGTCTCAACATTCAATTTTGTAAAAACTGTTAGCCAATCATTATAATGTTTCATATCTTTCACATGCTTAGATATTCCATTATACACACATTTACAAGCAGTAGAAGGACCATTATCATTATTACAATAAAGTGTCATAAATCTATGTTCTTCACCACATCCTGAAAGACACAGAATAACAATGAAGCAAAAAATTATTTTTTTTAACATCTAAATTCTCCTATTTCATGTACGATACACAAACCAACGATTGTGTCCTGTCTATTATTTCTTATTTAAGAGATAATAAAAAATTTTTTCAAAAACTCTTTGAATCTATTGATTTTCTTGGCTTTAAAATAGTTGTGACATATTTGAATAAAATAAAGATAATAATCTCGAAAAAGGGTTGATTTTATCGTTCCTTAAAAATGCCCATTTATTTCATCATAATTTTTTGAAATTAAAATAAATATATGAAAATGGATATATAAAAAGGAAGCAAGATGGCAGTAATAGCATATATAAGGAAAAGCTCAGGCAAACAAATTTATGAACACCAAGAATATGAAATTAAGGAATACGCAAAAAAAAATAACCTCAAAATAGATAGATGGTTAGAGGAAAGTATTTCTAGCCGAAAAGAACTAAAAAATAGAAAGTTAGGAAAATTATTAGATGAATTACAAAAAGGAGATATTTTAATTGCAACTGAAATTTCTAGGCTTGGAAGGTCATTACTAGAGGTTATGGGAATATTGCAAACCTGTTTAACAAAAAATTGCCAAGTTATAACTATTAAAGAAAATTATCATCTTGGCAATGATATTCAAAGTAAGGTTTTAGCTTTTGCTTTTGGACTTTCTGGCGAAATTGAAAGGTCTTTGATTTCTCAAAGAACTAAATGTTCTTTAGAGGCTAAAAAAGCTGCTGGAATTAAGTTAGGAAGACCATTAGGCGCTGAATCTAAAAAGCTAAAATTATCTAAAAATACAAAAAAAATAAGAACTTTGCTAGATAACAAAATTCCAAAAGCGCAAATAGCTAGAATTATGGGTGTGCAAAAGGTGACTTTAAGAAGGTTTATCAAACGAATGGGGTGGAATGATTAAAAGGGCTAGAGATAATATTTTATCTTAGTACTATTTATCTCCATTTTTGAAACAGTTGTCCAACCATTGTCAAAGCCATGATTTTCAAGGCTTGTTTTATGGTTGAGCAACTGTCTGGGGTTATGGTTTTTGAGTTGCTTCCAAAGAATAAAATGTCTGACAAGCTAACCGATACCAGAAATGATACCGCTCAGGATACAGCATCGGTTTAAGCGTTTCACGAAATTTTGGGTCAAATTTTGCACGATATAACAATCTGTTGCCTGCTCCGATATATATGCGGTGCCAGTCCTCCAGATTTTCATAGCTGCAAATTCCGCCATCTCGAATGTAGTAGCTTCTTATAATAGGAAATATCTTAATCACAGCATCAAGCAATTGTTTATCGTCAAAATCCGCCACATAAGCACGCAAAACACCTCGGCGATTAACCAAAAACTTGGTGGCATTGATATACCCCATGGCACCATATGTTGTCACCTGAGCAAACAAAATCTCACCCTTGGTCAGTTTATCAACGGTTTTTAAGCTCAATTTTTCAAAAAGCGCACCCCAGATGTAGGTTCCTAAGACCTCATCACCCTCGTCATCATTAAATTTTATTTCTACCATGCACCATCCTTTTGTTCATCAGAAGCTCAAACTCATAGCGTAGTAAACTGAGCGTCAGCTGGATAAACGGATATTTCTGACGAATATTCACTTCCAGATGACATCCAACCCATTTTTGTACTTCAGGCTCTGGTTTGCCAAAGCTTATGTAAACATAGTCAAAAAAAGACAGGCTCTTGCGATTATCACGACTCGTTAGGTAAGAATTGTTGCTTTGGTCGCTGTCAGCGATTTTCCAAGCACCACTTTTTAGGTGAAACTGCATATATGTATCGTCCCAGAAATACTCATCTTTACCAACGATATCGACGCTTTTGTTAATAAGCCAGACCGTTAAGCCCAATAATCCTATACGAAAATAGTGACCGCTAAAATCAAAAATAAAGAGCTCTTTCCAATCGTAGTTAAGTCGTAAAGACCATTGCAAATAATAGTTTTTCCAAACAAAAACTATCAGCTCAAGTTCCAACCATCTCTTCTCACGATAGCAATAAAAATTGAGAATATTTCTCCAAAAATGCCGTTCTTTAACTATGTATCCATCTGTAATCATGAGTTTCCCTATTGCATTGTTTCAACGATTTTTCGGGCTAATTCCACAGCATTCACCCAGAGGAATTAAAGCAGAATGTAGAATCAAGGCCTTTGGGCTCATCCAATAACGTCAGCAACGCATATTGTTGGTTAGCTGTTGCAAAATGTCCGACAAAGGTTGTAACAATTTCTTTGCTTTTGGCCGATTTATAGTCTGTTGACGTTAGTCCAGAGGCTTTTACATCTTTCATATAAAGTTTGCGCGCATTACCTTTGACGACATTCAGCCTCAGCTTGCGTAAAGTCTCGTCATCGGTTGATTGAACAAAATCAACATAATCAGCAATCAGCTGCTGTGGATTAGCCCTGCCTTTATGATGTAACCAGGGGCTAATGTTCTTGGGTCGATACAGGTAATCCTGAATATAGTCATAATTCTTATGTTTGCTGACAGATACAGCATTTAGAACCGTTTTGTCGCCCATATTTATCAAAACCAAAGCACCGCCACGAGTTTTGAATTTCTTAACCGTTTCTTTCAAAACGGTTGTTTGTTTCTGGCAAACTGTCAATGACATGTTGCAAATTTCATAAGTTTCTGTTTTATGCGCACAACCTGTCAACAACAGCGGAATCAATACCCAAGGCAGCTTTTTCATAACGTTCATCCTTCTGAAAACAATGGCCTGAGCCCTATACATAGGCCTTCTTATTATATAAAAAAACTTGCGACAGACTTAACCCGTCTGTCGCAAGCTCAAAACTCTATATTTGTTTCTATATCTGAAAATATACTATCTAATTTTGATGCTGTCAAATACAAATCACCAGGTAAAAATATAAAGATTCTTGTAATAATTGTTAGCAACCTTTGAGCCACGGTTTGTAAAAAGTTGGGCGATACTTTTTAACACCGAGGATATAAGGTGATAAACAATAGTTCACCTTTTAGAATATTGTCGGTCACCTTTGGAAACGGTTTGTAAAAGTTGCTTTTTTACTTTCTTATACCGTTTCTCAAAGGTCTATAAACAAATGCTCCTTATTTAGGAGAATAAATTAGATGTTTCATAAAATTAGAATCTTTAGTCATATAATAAAACCAACCATTACTATAGAGATTCTAGATTACTGAGGAATATTGATTTTTTGTTCTTTTGCTTGTTTTATAATTTCATCTAATTGTTCTGGAGTACAACCATTCACATAAAAAATATACTCCAAATCCCAAACTCGTTTTCTTACTTTCATTAGCTCGTCCTGGAAATATTCATTATCCCTGTTTGCTCTAGCTAATTGTTTCTCATATTCTATATGCCAATTTTTGTGATATTCCATCTCTTGTTTTAAAACTTTTTTATCCACATCTTGCATATTTTCAAATAATGGTTTATATTCTTTCCCTGAATATGAGAGATATCTCCGCCCGTGTTCATCAACTTGCTTAATCAAATAGCCTTTACGTATAAGAGTATTTATCATCACTTTGGCTGATGCTTCTGTTAGGTCAAGAGCTTGAGCAATCTTGTCATTTTTTGCAAAAAACTTATGGTTATTATTAGTTTTGAACTTTACATAATCTATCAATAAACGTTGTGTAAGAGAAAGTTCAGATTTACTTCTACTCATCTTTTTCTCCTTAATAAATGTTTGCAAAAGTATTTATCTGGGAGAATCTGGAAATTTATATTTCCGCAAATTGAGAAGAAAAAATTTCATATTTCCTAATTTACCAAAATGAAAATGTATATTTCTTAAGAATGAATTGCTTATTTCTACGAATGAATCTGTATATTTTCCTAATAGGAAGTTTATATTTCCCTCTGTAAAGCTGTAAACCATTGATATACAAGGGATAGAAGAGAAAAAAACATCGCTATAATAGTATTATAATAGATAAAAAAAAAGAACTATTATAATAGGCATAATGAAAATAGTTTTTTTTCTTTCCCTGCTAAAATAGAAAAGAAATTAAATCTGCTGATGGCATTTTTTGTTTGCCTCACTTATACAATAAAAGTCCAATATCTTTTTATATTGGACTCAACCATTTACATAGGAAAAAGAGTAATTCTTTCTATATAGGTATCTATTTAATCAATGGAAATTTATTAAAACAAAAACTGGGATTAAGAATCGGATTAAATCAATTTCCTCTAACATTTTAATAGCTTCCGATTTATTCAGCGTTTAACGTTAACAGACGTGATAATTATAATACATCTAATTTATCTGTTAAGCAACTACCTATATTGATGCCTTATTCTTTGATTCTGTAATAATATTCTTTAATATAATAAAAAATTTTGATTATTTAATGGAAATATAGGAGGCTTTATTAGCCCCCTATATAAATTATTTTGTGAAAGATTTTAATTTATTTACCCTCTGTTTTAGATGATAAAATTCCATCAGGAATTGGACCATATTTATTTTCCTTGGTTTCACTGTTAAAAAATATAACAACAAGAGGAACACAAGATGCAATAAACAATATGACCATTAATCCCATTACAATGTCATTTTGAACACCTGTTGATATCAATTGTGCGGGAAACATCAATGTGTATGGAAAAATGCTCCACCATCCTGAAAAATTAACATCATGTAATCTTCTTATAAGTAAACCCAATGAAGGTAAAAACATAACAAGGAATAATATCCAATAAATAACATTTGCTGTCTCTACACTTTGTGTCAATACCATCATTAACGATGGAATTATGTTTAACAGCAATGAATAAAATAAAGTAAATCCCCAAAATTCTTTTCTTCTTGCTCGCCCATTAAAACAGGCATATTTTTCCGTCATATTTAAAATAAAATAGTTCCATAAAGATTTTTCTTTTGTATCGGTTGTTGATTTTGAAGATGTTTTTGTAGATACAGAGCCTAACAATTCTTTTTTCTTTTCTTCAAATTCATCCTGTGTAATAATACCTTTTTCTTTCAACTCATTTA
The DNA here is from genome assembly GCA_949298065.1 of uncultured Pseudomonadota bacterium. Classification (GTDB taxonomy): domain Bacteria; phylum Pseudomonadota; class Alphaproteobacteria; order RF32; family CAG-239; genus Scatacola_A. Next base: position 133,602 of record CASFUZ010000004.1, read on the forward strand.
ATTTTTCTAATTGTTCTAAATCCATTTTCAAACTTCCTTTAAATATTGTTGCAACAAAAAAGTCACCCTGATGAGAGGTGACTGGAAGTTCATACCTATTAAAAGTAATAGTGCAGTATATTCAATATATTCTACTGCCTTCCAGTCATTAGACTAAAAGGCAGTTTTTACATCTGCATAAACAGAAAACTTTTAGAGGGTATGAAACCTCACACCAGTAATCAACTGATGCACCATTAAGTTATTTCATAAAAAAATGAGAGTCAAATAAAATTCACTAATGAATAAAAATATTCATTATTTTGTCATCTTATTGAAAATAAATGAAAACTTGTCACCTATGATTTTATTACAATCATTACAGAAAACCCCGAATTTACTCGGGTCTGAATGCCAAGGTGTTGGAACAACATCGCTCCACGCCAACGAGCGTGGTCAAACCGAAAGTTTGTATCCTCAATAGAACCCTCAGTTTACTGGGAGATATCTATTTCTGTCTGAATTTTTTTTATGTCTAAAAGTCCATAAAAAAATATCTCAGACAATTTTATTTATCGTCGATGATGAGATATTTTCATTTTGCAAAAAAAAATTTTAATAATTGTTTTTTAAAGCACTGAATCACCGTAAACGGTGATAGAAATGCTGCAAATACAATCGGATAAGATTTTTAGCCTTTATGGCAATCTTTAAACTACGGTTGTAAAAGCTAGTTCCTGCTTTTTATACCGTTTTCTAAAGGTTTAAGCTCTGTTTTTGATTTGAGCAAAGAAATATAATCCAGGTATTTGAAGGTGAGGGCCTTGACTTCAGATTCTGACCTTCCTAAATTGTCTCAATGTTGTAAAAATAGGATGGTTAAAATGAAATATGATGTTTTATGTGCAGATACGGTTGATGGGTTAATTAATGCCGTGAATAGCAAAATAAAAGACGGGTGGAAACTTCAAGGTGGCGTAGCTAATTTGATTTCCACCACAGGATATATGGTTTTCTATCAAGCCATTTATAAAGTTGATTAACATTCACTAACGTCAAAATACAGCTTTTGCTGTCATTTTGATTTTGCTCTATTTTTTTCATAACTTCTTCGTGTAAGTAATGAAGGCATTTATCGTTGGAGTTAAAAATGAGCAAAACAGAAACTGTAAAAAAAATATCTCCAAAATCAGTTAGAGAAGTTCTTGCTTTAAATTTCAGTCAGAAATTAACAACTAATGAAATTGAAGAAATGGAATATGAGTTGTTGAAGATGCTTGAATTACTTATAAATGTTGAATTATCAAATTTTAAGGAGATTGCAAATGAAAGCTGTTATTTTAGCAAGAGTATCAACCGAGATGCAAGAGGACGGGTTCTCTCTGGAGGCACAATTGGACAGGCTGCGTAAATATTGTTCAATTAAAGGACTGGAAATTGTAAAGGAATTTACCTTTGTTGAGAGCTCTTTTCATGGCAAGAGGAAAAAGTTTTATGAAGCAATTGATTATATAAAAAAACAGAGGAAGCTGACAGCTCTGGTGGTTGATACTGTTGATAGATTACAAAGAACATTTAATGAATTTCCAATGCTTTGTAAATTGATTCAACAAGAGAAATTAATTATTCATTTTTTCAAAGATGGGATGGTAATTGATAAAAATAGTAAAAGTTCAGTCCTTGCAATGTGGCAGTTTGGAATTGTCTCTGCAAATATGTATGCATATTCCATCAGAGATAATGTTAAAAGGTCTGAAGAGAGAATGCTGAATGAAGGGTTTCTCCCAGGTCCTGCACCTATAGGTTATTTGAATGACAAAAATCAAGATGGCAAGAAAACAGTTATTATTGACCCTGACCGAGGTCCATTGATTAAGAAATTATTTGAAGAATATGCAACAGGGTTGTTCTCAATGGATGAGCTGGTCAAAAAATCCAAAGGTTGGGGGTTAAGGAACCGTAAGAGTGGTAATCCAATTACCAAAGCTCAATTTGCAAATATTCTGCAAAATCCGTTTTACTATGGAGTAATGTTTTACAATCAAAACTACTTTCCTCATCGTTATGAAAAACTTATTTCCAAAGAATTATTTGATAAATGCACCGAAGTTCGGACGGGAAAATTCAAACGAACTTCAAAACACACCAAAGAACCCTACATTTTTCGGGGATTAGTTCGTTGCAAACATTGCGGCTGTTTGCTTTCTCCATATACAAAGAAAGATAAGTATGTTTATTTGCGACACACTGACCTCAAAAACTGCGAACATTGCAATAATGTTAGTGAAAAAGTTTTGTTGAAAGAAGTTGAGAAATCCCTTTCATCAATCCATTTTGATGATGATTTGAAGGTTGCTTTGGCGGTTCGTTTGAAAAAACTGTATGAAACTAAGCATGGTAACACTTATTATCAGCTGGAAAAGAATCGCACGGCATTAGCTGATGTTGAAGAAAATCAGAAAAAACTTTTGGATTTGCTGATTGCTGGAACTGTTCCTGCCGAGGTATATCGCAGTAAAAATGCTGAATATGAATCAGCAAAAATTGAACTCCAAGCCAAGATTGAGAAATTGCAAACCCCAGATACCTCTGTTGAACGGGCTATTGATAAGGTGTTGAATTTCAGCCAAAATTCTTTTGCAATTTTCAAAAGTTCGCAAATTGAAGAAAAAAGGCGTATTTTAAATATCGTTTTTGCGAACTTTTTTATGGATGGAAAAAATCCAGTAATTTCAATGAGAAAAAACTTCAGCCTCCTATCAAATTTAGGAGGCTGTCAAGATTGGTGCCCTGGAGAAGACTCGAACTTCCACTGCCTGAGGCAACATGCACCTGAAGCATGCGCGTCTACCAATTTCGCCACCAGGGCTTTGTTTCGGATATCCTTGTATCCTAATTTACTCTAAATTGCAAGCCTTATTTCAAAAAATTATCAAGATAGCCATACGAATTTAGGAGTAAATAACTGCCTAAGCAAACCCGGTAAATTACAAAAGGTAAAAAGGTAGATTTCTTTAGCCACCACATCATTCCATAAATGGCTAAAATAGAGAAAACGAAGGAGTAGACTATGCCATCAACAGCATAGATAATCTGCTGAAAATTTCCTTCCCTATATAATTCCCAGCCAACCAACAGCCCCGCTGCCGCAATGGTCGGAATAGACAATAACATCGCAAATTTGGCGGCTTCTCTTCTTTCCATTCCCAAAAAACGCCCCATCGTGATGGTTATTCCTGAACGGCTTGTGCCCGGAATGAGAGCCAAACATTGTGCCAAGCCAATCAGCAAAGCATCCAAAGCGCCTAAATGTTCAACTTTGCGGATGGTCATACCAATGCGGTCGGCAATGAACAAAACAATGCCAAAACCTAAAATTGTCCAACCAATAATGCGGCTGTCTCTTAACCATTCCATACCATAAGTTTTTAATGCTAAACCTGCAATAACCGCCGGAATTGTTCCAATCACTATCAGCCAAAAGAGTTTGGTTCCCGCGGTTTTAAAGTTGGGGATAAACCAGGTTTTGAATACACCTTTTATCATTGCCCAAATTTCTTCAGAGAAATATATCATTACGGCGATGATGGATCCGACATGCATGGCAACGTCCAAGGCTAAACCTTGATCCGGAAAAGAGGTGAATTTGGAAAATAAAATCAAATGTCCGGAAGAACTCACCGGTAAAAATTCTGTCAAACCCTGCAAGGCAGACAAAAGCAAAAGTTGGATGTTCGTCACTTCTTATACTCTTTCCTGTTTGATACCAAAAGCGTTTAAAATTCTTTTTTTGAGAGCCAGAGGAGAAATCGGTTTAACCAGATATTCCTGAATGCCTAAATTACGGGCATCTAAAACGGTTTTTTCTTTGGTGTCTACGGTAATCATGATTATGGGTAAATCTTTTAAATGCGGATTGTTGCTATTTTTTAGTTCTTGGGCTAATTCAAGTCCCGTTTTGCCGGGCATTTGTTGATCTAGCAGGATAATGTCTATTTTGAAGCTGTTTAGCAATTCTATTGCTTCGTTAGCTGAGGCGGCTTCCCGTGTGTTTTTCATGCCAATTTGGTACAAAGCTGTTTTGATAAAGGTTCTTGAAAACTTGTCATCATCAACCACCAGACAGGTTAAAGTGTCCCAAGCCAATTGTTTGTGCGTGTTTTCCATAATTACCTCTTTCTCCGCTTTTATTTTATGTCATTTTATATTAATTGTTTATAAATTAAAACAAAAATCAGCGTTATTCATATGTAATAATGATGTCGGCAAAAATCTGGTGCCGTTTAATGTAGCTCCCCAATGCAGATGAGCTCCCGTAACACGTCCCGTTTTGCCGACTTTGCCGATGATTTGTCCTTGTTTGACATAGTCTCCGACTTTGACATCCGCGTTTTTTAGGTGGGCATAAATTGTGTAAAGTTCGTGTCCGTGGTCAATGACAATCGTGTTGCCGGTGTAAAAATAATTGCCTCCGCTCATCCGCACAATGCCGTTTGAGGCGGCTTTAACCGGCGTGCCTTCCGGAGCGGCAATGTCTAATCCCTGATGCGGGTTCATCTTTTTGCCGTTCATAATTCTTTGTCCGCCGAACTTTCCGCTGATGCGTCCTTCAACCGGCATAATGAAGCCTTTTTCCCAATAATTTTTATTTGTTTTATGAGCCAGAGCTTTTTTTAGGTCGTTTCTCTCTCGGGTGATTTCTTTTTGGTCTTTTTCCGAAGGGGTTACTTTCTTTTGCGGAATGCCTTTGATGTTTTGAATATCCCATTTGGTTGGCATGATGGTAAAATTATAATCTTGTTTGCCGTTTTTGTCGGAGACGGCGGTTAGTTTTTGTTCTTTTTGTGCATCGCGCCCAAAGGCTATCAGAAAGGTTCCTGATGGCGAAATCATATATTCTTGGTTATTGAATAATATCTTAGAAGCCCCCGGAGCATAGCCTTTCAGAATCTCGCCTTGCGCTTTTTTGCCGCAGAGCTCAATTGCCTGCGCTTGAAGCGGTAGAAGAGCTGCCGTTAAAAAAGTCAAACAAATCGCCTTGTAATGTGTCATTTTTCTTTTTATCCGTTCTGGTTTTGATGCTGCCGTCAATAAATTTGATTTCAAGCGTTGGGCTTTTTTGGGCTTGTGCTACCGAATAAACCGTTTTTTGCCGATTATCCTTTACCCAGGCAAAACCTCGGCTTAAAACCGAATCAATTGATACTGATTCAAGTCTAAGAGCCAAATTCTTTAAATTTTCTTGCTTTTTCTCAAATATATTCAAAATATGATAAGGTTTTAGGCTGATTTGGGCAATTTGGTTTTGTTTATTGCGGAGCATATTTTTGAAAGCAAGTTCTAAGCGCTCCACTCTATCATCAAATTTTTGGCGGCTCTCGGCTAAAATTTGTTCCAAGTTCGGAATACCTCGGCTCAAGCCTTCCAAGCGGTTGCGGCGCTCTTCAAAATAACGGTTAATGCCATTTGCCAAGCGGCTTTGCGCGGTTTGCAAGGTTGCTGAGATTTCGGCCTTGACCGGAACGGCAAATTCGGCTGCGCCGGTTGGGGTGGGTGCGCGTAGGTCTGAAACATAGTCAATCAGCATCGTATCCGTTTCATGTCCGACAGCCGAAATGAGCGGAATTTCCGAATCATAAACCGCACGGATGACAACTTCCTCATTGAAAGGCCATAAATCTTCCAGACTTCCGCCACCTCGGGCAACGATTAAGACATCGGGTCTTGGAATCGTTCCGCCTTTGGCTAGATTATTAAATCCTTTAATTGCGGCGGCGATTTTTTCGGCAGCGCCTTCGCCTTGTACCGGTGTCGGCCAAACAATAATGCGGCTCGGAAAACGATCACGGACGCGATGGATGATGTCTCTAATCACAGCACCGCTCGCTGAAGTTACAACACCGATAACGTCCGGCAGAAAAGGAATTTGCTTTTTGTGGGCTTGGTCAAACAAACCTTCGGCAGCGAATTTTTGTTTGCGTTCTTCTAATAATTTGAGCAGCGCACCCGTGCCGGCTATTTCCATTTGCTCAATAACCAACTGATAAGAAGATTTTCCGGCAAAAGTGGTTATTTTTCCCGTGGCAATAACTTCCAATCCATCTTCCGGTTTGAAAGTAAATTTTGAGGCAACACCTTTCCAAACAACGGCGGATAAAACCGCATTCGGGTCTTTTAGGGATAAATACCAATGACCGGAATCGGCTCTTTTGGCTCCAAAAATCTCACCACGAATCCGCACGCGGCTAAAGGTGGTTTCCACGCATTTTTTTATCTCAAACGAAATCTCGCTGACTGTGTATTCAGGCAGTTTTGGTGTTTGGGGCTGCATTAGATTTAATAAATCTTCCATTTCTTTGTCCTTAAAACTTGGCGCTATTATAAAAGTGAATATTGCCTTTGTTAAGGGCAGAATTTTTACGATGTGAAAAAGTTAAAAGCATTGACCTTTGCTTATATTCATCTTATATTATCGCTTATCGGTAGGCGATAATATAAGATGAAACAAATTGTTAAATTGCATCTCTTATTGTTAATCTGCATCTATTTAAGCTTTTTGAACGGAGAAGAAAATGAAAACGGAAGTTGTTGCCAATCAAGGTGTTGTCGAAATGAAGCGACTATGTGTTAAAAACGGTATTTCTCCTATGGAACTATCACGCTATTTGAATGTTACTTGGACCAGAATTTATGAAATTATTTCCGGTAAACGGCGGATTACGCCGGAAACGGATGTTCTTCTTTGTCATTTTTTTGACGTTAAGCAGGGATATTTTGCCAAATTGCAACTGGAATATGATTTGATTTTGGCTGAGCGTTCCTTACAACACAAGTTGAAAGAAATTCCTATCCTTCAAGATACGGTAAAGGCTAAAAGATAAAATTTTCTTGCGCTATATGTTTTTTTAGCTAAATTGAAATAAAATATTTTTTACTATTAACTTTAAATTATCATGTTATGACAAATGAAGAAAGATTGTGCAAAATTAATTTACTCCAAGATTTCTGCACACAGCATTGTATTAATGAAGATGAGTTGTATGAATTATTTTCTCAAATGGAAATAATTAGAGAAGGTTCGCCATTAGATATCTATTATGAAGATGGTGAAATAACTTGTCGGATTGATTTGGCTAAAAATCCTATTGCTTTTCGTATCAGTTCCGTATGCAAATCTCCACTATGTAAAGAGAGAGAGCTTTGGGTGTTGGCTCGGGTGTTAAAAAACGCAAATTTTGAGCAAGTGCAAGCTTTCATCAAAACACTTCCTAAAATTTCATCCTATTCTTGGCGTGTTCCTCAAGAGAGGGAACTGACCTATGTGTTAGATGCCAAAAGACACCTCAAGGATTTGGAGAAATTGCGGTATGTTTTTTCGCTTCCTTGTTTTATTGATGATGAGCGCGATTGTTTAACTTGTTTGGTTAATTCGGACCGCCTAGAATCTGTGATGTATTATTATCCAGATTTTAGGATAGAAGGGATTAATCCTACAGAGAAGCTTAGTTGGTGGGTGGTCTGCGATGCTGATTAAGTTGAAAAAAGCCTGTTCTTTTTTGAGAACAGGCTTTTGCTTATTCTAATTCCATTATGCTATTGGCAAAATCATGAGCATTAAATTTATCCAAATCATCTATTCCTTCGCCGATGCCGATGAAGTGAATCGGGGTAGGTTGTTCTTCAGCTACGGCTACCAAAATGCCGCCTTTAGCTGTGCCGTCAAGCTTGGTGATAATCAGCCCCGAAACATCGACCATTTCCTTGAAGGTTTGGACTTGTGCCAAAGCGTTTTGTCCCGTGGTGGCATCAATCGTCAATAAGGTGGCGTGTGGGGCTTCAGGAATAACTTTTTTAATAACGCGAATAATCTTTTTAAGCTCATCCATTAAGCCTGCTTTGTTTTGCAATCTTCCTGCCGTATCAATAAAAACAATATCATCGCCTTGTTTTATGGCTTCGTTCAAACCGTCAAAGCACAAGCCTGCGGCATCGCAGCCGTTGGGGCCTTTATAAACTCTGATATCATTCCTTTTGCCCCAGACTTCCAACTGTTCAACGGCGGCGGCGCGGAAGGTGTCGCCGGCAATGAAGGAAATTTGTTTGCCTTCTTGTTTAAACTTTGCTGCCAGTTTGCCGATTGAGGTGGTTTTGCCTGCGCCGTTAACCCCCACCATCAGAATAACAAAGGGCTTAATGTTGGTATCTATTGCCAGATTTTGTTCACAAGGTTTGAGAATCGTCTCAATATCTGCGGCCAGTTCGCTTCTGATTTCGGCAGAAGTTGCGTCTTTGTTTAAGCGCCGCTCGCCAAATTTAGCAATAATCTTGGTGCTGGCTTTGACACCTAAGTCAGAAGTTATCAAAAGCTCTTCCAGCTCCTCTAAGGTTTGCGAATCTATTTTGCGCTTGGTGAAAATATCACTAATACCCGAGGTGAGTTTGTTTGAAGATTTTTTGAGGCCTAAGCCCAGTTTTTGAAAAAAATTAGTCATTTATAGGTTCTCCGTGTTCGCGCAAAATGCGGGCGCGCTCTTTGCGAATCTCTACAGGAATTTGCGGCATATTTGCAGCCGGTGTTCCGGGACGCTCAGAATATGGGAAGACGTGTAGTTTGGTTATTTGGGCTTCATCAACCAGTTTGACCGTATTCATAAAATTTTCATCCGTTTCGGTCGGAAAACCACAAATAAAGTCAGCGCCGAAAGTGGCTTCCGGACGAACGGCGCGAATGTCGTTACAAAGCTTGATGACATCTTCGCGGCTGTGGCGGCGGCGCATCTTCTTTAAGACCTGATTATCGCCGGACTGAACGGAAAGATGAAAATGCGGATGAATGTTTTTATATTTACCAACCAGAGCGATAAAATCCTTATCTATAGCGGCAGGGTCCAGAGAGCCAAACTGCAGGGAAGGGAGATCCGGTATTTGCTCCAAAATATGAGCAACCAAGCCGCTGAAAGATGGTTTGTAAGAGCAGGCATCTACACCAGTTAGGCAAATCTCCTTAAAACCTTGCGTCAAAAGCTCTTTAATCTGCTTGATAATATCTTCTTCCTTAACCGAGCGGTTGTTGCCGCGTGCGTAGGGCACAATACAATAAGCGCAGCGATGGTTGCAACCTTGCTGAATTTGCACAAAAGCTCTATGCCTTCCCTCAAAACCCGTAATCAGGTAGCGGTCGTAATCATCGTAAGAAAAAATGTCGCCGACAATGGTCTTTTCGCAAATATCTTCGGAGAGATATTTTTCAATCTCGGCTTTCTCCTTATTGCCTAAAACCAAGTCAACTTCAGGCATGGCGGCAAATTTTTGCGGCGCGATTTGTGCAGCACAGCCGGTAACAATAATGCGTGCATCGGGATTTTCTTTGCGAAGCTTGCGGATGGTTTGGCGGCATTGGCGTTCGGCCTCGCCGGTTACGGCACAGGTGTTAACGATAATAACATTATCCAGAGCGGCTAGTTTTTCTTTCAAAACTTCCGACTCATATGAATTTATGCGACATCCGAGTGTTACGACTTCAACCATAAAAAAATCCTCCTCCGCGCAATATAAGGCAAGAGGAGGAGAAAATCAAACCAGAAATGTGTTATTAAGCTTATTTCTGATTTCCGGCCAAATCTTTGTTTACGATTTCAATTGCTTGGTCAGAATATTCCTTAATCTTCTGAGCGCTGTAACGCAAGTCGTTATGCTCGCTTTCAGAGAGTTTGGGGTAGATTACGCCGTGAATACCGCGTTTGCCGACAACTGTTGGCAAAGAAAGGCAAACATTCTTAACGCCTTCAACATCGTCATGATGGCTGGAAACCGTTAAAATAGCATATTCGTTGTTGGAGATGGCTTGGCAGATTTGGCACAAAGCACCGGCAATGCCGTAATAAGTTGCGCCTTTGCCTTCAATAATCTTATAAGCAGCATTGCGAACGCAATCATCAATCTGAGCCTTAACTTCGGCGGTTAAGGGTTTGTTTTCCATCAAAGCCAATTCCTCAATCTGAACAGAACCGGCATCGCCGTTTGACCAGATTAAAACTTCGCTATCGCCGTGCTCGCCCAAAACATTGGCGTGAATGGATTTTGGAGATACGCCCAAATGATAGCCTAACAATGTGCGGAAACGAGAAGTGTCCAATACCGTACCGCTACCGATAACACGTTCGCGCGGGAAGCCGGAAAGCTTAATGGCAACTTCGGTCATAATGTCTGCCGGATTTGAAGTGATAATCAAAATGGTGTTTGGTGCGTGTTGCGCGATTTGCGGAATAATGCTTTCAAAAATTTTGGCATTGCGTCCTAACAAATCAATACGGGTTTCTCCCGGTTTTTGGTTGGCTCCGGCCGTAACAATAACAACTTCTGCACCTTCCAAATCAGCATAAGTTCCGGCTTTAACCTTATTGGCATAAGCAAAAGGAGCGGCGTGCGCAATATCCATAGCTTCAGCCTGAGCTTTCTTTTCATTCGCATCAATCAAAACAACTTTGCGAGCAACGCCTCTCATAATCAAGGCAAAAGCTGTTGCTGCACCAACCGAACCGGCACCTATTATTCCTACTTTCATTATATATCTCCTTTTTAAATCTTGTCTGCTGCGCATTCAGAGCAATTTTGCGCGGTCTCAAAAAATTCACGTACTTCTTTGTACGCTAGAATTTTTTTCGCCACTGAAATCACTCTGACTACATCAGCATCCAAGATTTTGGCTCGGAGCTGCGTATTCAGAGCAATTTTGCGCGGTCTCAAAAAATTCACGTACTTCTTTGTACGCTAGAATTTTTTTCGCCGCTGAAATTACTCTGACTACATCAGTATCCAAGATTTTGGTTCGGAGCTCTGCATTCAAAGCAATTTTGTGCGGTCTCAAAAAATTCACGTACTTCTTTGTACGCTAAAATTTTTTTCGCCGCTGAAATTACTCTGACTACATCAGCATCCAAGATTTTGTTTTGGAGCTTTGCATTCAGAGCAATTTTGCTCATTATTCAAATTTGCATTCAGCAATTTAATTTCATTCATTTATATTTCAGGCATAATATAGGGAGAAAATTTTTTTATACAACAAAAAAGGTCATCAAAAATGATGACCTTTTTGTAATAATTCTAAATTACTTATTCAACCGGAATGGCATCAGCCGGAATTTCGTCTTCAGAAGGTTCTGCAGCTTCTTCTATGGTGATGGCTTCAGCTTCGCTGATGGTTTCTTCGTCAGAAATCGGGTTGCCGTTTTCGTCTACGGCAATATCAGCGTTTTCCTCAACAACGGTTGTCTCTTCTGCGGCAACCTCTGCCGGAATAACTTCTTCTGCGGCAATAACTTCAGTTGGAACGGTTTGGTTGCCTTGTTTAACAAAGCGACTGATGACCATCAAAGCGACGATAATTAGAACAATATAAAAAATTTTTTTCATTTGCGTTACCTTAAAACCATAATTTTAACCACATATAATGATTATTTCCTTAACTTAAAATTGTCAATATTTCGTTCAAAAGAGTGGAAAAACTAAAAATTATCCACTTTTTTAACTGCCTGAAAATATAAGTTTTTTCTTCTTTTTTGCCCCTTTTTGCTTCATCTTGAATGCCTCTTTAAAAATAATGCTTGTCAAATTATATAAATTTGTGCTAACTAGTCAATCACAGGCCGAGAGGTCTGATAAATTTGTTTTAATATTTTTTGAGGTTTATCCATATGACTGATACAGCTAATCGCGTTAAGAAAATTGTTGCTGAACACCTTGGCGTTGAAGAATCTAAAGTTACTGATACAGCTAGCTTCATTGATGATTTGGGCGCAGACAGCTTGGATACAGTAGAATTGGTTATGGCTTTTGAAGAAGAATTCGGTTGCGAAATTCCTGATGAAGCTGCTGAAAAAATTCTGACTGTAAAAGACGCTATCGACTATCTTTCTAAGAACGCATAAGTCGTACAGGCTTTGTACAATTGATGAAACTCGCTTGACTAAGCGAGTTTTTTCATATAAAAAAACGTTAATTGTGCGGATGTTTGAGTATGTCTGCTTTATGGTATAACTTATTCGGAGTTAATTAATGAGAAGAGTTGTTGTTACCGGACTTGGTATGGTTTCTCCTTTCGGTAGAGGTGTGGATTTTAACTGGAAAAATATTTTGGAAGGGAAATCCGGTATCAGAAAAATTGATAATATTGATTTGAAAGATATTCCTTGTCAAATCGCCGGTCAGGTACCTTTCGGCAAAGAAGCTAATCAGTTTGATCCGGACACTGTTATGGCTCCCAAAGATCAGAAAAAGGTTGATAAGTTTATTCTTTACGGTTTGGCTGCAGGCGGCGATGCTATTGAAGATTCCGGCTGGAAACCCGAATCTGATGAAGATCAATTCCGCTCCGGTGTGATGATGGGTTCCGGTATCGGCGGTTTGCAGACAATTTATGAAAATTCGCTGATTTTTAACGAATCCGGTTGTCATAAAATGTCGCCGTTTTTTATTCCGGCTTGCTTGATTAATATGGTTTCGGGTAACCTTTCAATCGTCTATAAATATAAAGGGCCGAATCATGCTTGTGTTACCGCTTGTTCTACCGGTACACACGCTATCGGCGATGCAATGCGTATTATTGCTATGGGTGATGCTGACGTTATGGTTGCGGGCGGTGCCGAATCTGCGGTTAATGTTTTGTCTTTGGCCGGTTTCTCTCGTTTGCGCGCGGTTACAACCTCTTTCAATGATGCGCCGGAAAAGGCTTCTCGTCCTTGGGATAAGGAACGCAGCGGTTTTGTTATGGGTGAGGGCTCAGGAGCTTTGGTTCTGGAAGAGTTGGAGCACGCTAAGGCTCGTGGTGCGAAGATTTATGCCGAAGTGGTCGGTTATGGTATGAGCGGCGATGCTTATCATATTACCGCGCCTTCCGGTGATGGTGCATATCGCGCAATGAAGCAGGCTGCGGCTCATGCCAAAGAACATGGTATTGAGCTGAGCGATATCGGCTATATTAACGCGCACGGAACTTCTACCCCGGCCGGTGATGTCGGAGAGGCTTTGGCTGTTGAGCGTTTGTTTGGTGAAGATATGAAGAATGTTTCTATGTCTTCAACAAAGTCTGCCATCGGGCATTTGCTCGGTGCGGCCGGTGCGGTTGAGGCCGTATTGTCGGTTAAGGCTTTGCAAGACCAAATTTGTCCGCCGACCTTAAACCTTGAGAATCCGGCGGATGAAGTTGCGCATATGGATTTGGTTCCGTTAAAAGCTAAACCGAAGGCTTTGAAAGCCGTTATGTCCAACTCGTTTGGTTTCGGCGGTACAAATTCTTCATTAATTTTCAAAAAATACGAAGCTTAGTTTTTGGGTGGAAAAACACCGATGAAAAAGATTATTGCAATTATTTTGGTGGTTTTGTCGGTGTATGCCTATTGGCAAGTTAAGGAGTGGATTGCGCAAAGCGGTCCGCTCCTTAGTGTTGTTAATGTGGTTGTGCCCAAGGGTGCATCCTTGAATATGGTTGCAGCAAGGCTTGAGGAAGCTCAGGTTATTGATAAAGCTTGGTTGTTTAAGATTATGGCCAGAGTGAATGGCTTGGCTAAGCACCTTAAGGCCGGAGAATATCAGTTTGAGCCCGGAGTTTCCTTAAAGCAAGCGATGGATAAGATTTCTAAAGGCGAAGTCTTTTTGCGCAAAATTACTATTCCCGAAGGTTTAACCAGCGGGCAGATTATGTATCTGATTGCGACTTATCCGGGGCTGGAAGGCGAGATTGATATTGATGTCAAAGAAGGCGAGCTTTTGCCTGAAACTTATAGTTTTGAATTAGGCGCAAGCCGTAACAGCATTATCTTGCAAGCTAAAGCTGCGATGCAGAAAACTTTGGAAGAGGCTTGGGCTGCAAGAGATGGTGATTTGCCGATTAAAAATATAACTGATTTGCTGACGATGGCTTCCATTATTGAAAAAGAGACGGGAATCGCTGATGAAAGACCTTTGGTGGCTTCGGTTTTCTTAAACCGTTTGCGCAAAGGAATGAGGCTACAGACAGATCCGACGGTGATTTATGCTATTACGGAAGGCGAAACTTCTTTCGGGCGCAGCTTAAAAAAGAAAGATTTGAAAATAGACAGCCCTTACAATACTTATCTGAATTATGGTTTGCCTCCGGGGCCGATTTGTAATCCGGGACGCGAAGCGATTATGGCTGCAGCGCATCCGGCAGAAAGCGATTATTTGTATTTTGTGGCAGATGGCAAAGGTGGTCATAGGTTTGCCAAAAGCTTAAGCGAGCATAATCGGAATGTGAAAACTTGGGTTCGTTCTATCAGGAAATAAAATTTTAATTTACAATTTAGACAAAAATGTTTATTGTAACGCATATTTATATATAACTATGCGTATTGTATCATTTTAAAATTCAATATTTATGAAAATTTTGTTTTTGGTTGTCTGCATTGTTGTGTCGGCAAGTTTGGCTTATTGGATGACTTTAAGAATGTTAAAACTTAAAAAAGTTCATCCGCGTGTGCCGGCAATGCTATTAAATGTTTTGACTTGTCTATTTATTACGGAAATAGCGGTCATTGTGAATGAAACAACACATCTTGAAAGCTGGATGTGGACGAATTGGGTAATCGTTGCCGTGGTGTGGTTTATCTATATGTGCGGCAAACATTTAAAAACGAAACAAAAATAATAATTATTATGAACAAGGAAGAAAGAAGAGAGCGACTGAAAGAGTTGCTGATTAAAGAATTTAGAGTGGTAATCGCCAAGTCTGACATCAAGGACGAAACGGAGCTTATTGTGCTTGGAATTGATTGGTATGATATGCTTTATCTGGCCGAATTGATAGAAGACCAGTTAGATGTTTATCTGCCTCATTGTTGGGAAAAGGATGTTGAAACATTTGGGGATTTGGTGAAAGTTGTTGAAGAATTTGCTTAATGCAAAAAAAGAAAAGGTTTTTATCGGTTATGATAAAGACCTTTTTTTGTTTTTTAAGCGTTGCCTTTGGTTTCCATCATCATTGGATAAAGCGCTTGTTTTGGGTCCATGTCTTTGGTCAGCACGACTTTGAAAATCGGGTACATTCTTTCGCATTCTTTGATGGCGATGTCTATGATTTGGGAGATTTTGTTTTCAACCATTTCTTCTTCATCATTGATAATAACCGAATGTTTGAAAACCGGCATATTTTGTTCGGTCCAGTAGGAAAAATGACCGACCCAGAGTTCTTCATTGGCCAGGGCCAAAAGCTCAAAAATCTTGCTGCGGTCCTCAATGGTGCTTTCAATATCCATCAGGCAAGAAAGGTGAAGGCAACGCATATTTTGTTCCCAAGCAAAGAAGAGAAGCATATTGTTCCATTTGCCCTGAACCTCAACCACAACCTCATTAAGTCCTCTACGTTCAAGCTCAAAAGAGCGGGTGCTGAATATGGTTTCAATCATATCAATGGGGTTATTGGGAAGGGCTAAATTCTGTGCCGGATTCATTGTGAACTTCTCCACCGAAGGGTTAAAATGGTTGCTCGCGTTGTCGTATGAAATCAGATTGCATTACCGAGTCGCAGATTACAATAAATTAAAAAAAGTTTTCCACCTTATTTGAAAAATAAAAAAAAACCAAAACAAAAAGTTATTTTAAATCAATCAGTTAATATGCTTCGGTGTAAATTGAAATTTTTTAGGTGTGGATATATTTTTTTTTGTTAATATAGTTTTAATCTTTAATGCAAAAAGGAAGTTGGAAATGATGACAGGTCTTAATTTTCCGGATATTTCGCCGATTATGTTTTCAGTTGGGCCGATTGCCATTCGCTGGTATTCCATGGCTTATTTGTTCGGTATTTTAATCGGTTGGTATTTAATCGGGAAGAATGTTAAAAAATATGATTTGGGTTTGACCAAAGCTAATATTGAAGATCTGATTTTTTATCTGACTTTGGGTATTATCCTCGGTGGACGTTTGGGCTATGTGCTCTTTTACGGTAAAGGATATTTTTTGGAAAATCCGCTTCGTATTTTTGCACTTTGGCAAGGCGGAATGTCTTTCCATGGCGGTGTTTTGGGGGTTATTGTCGCTTTGTGGTTCTTTGCGCGAAAAATTAACTATAGCTTTTTGCAGATGACGGATTTGGTGGTGCTGTATGCGCCGATAGGTATCTTTTGCGGGCGGATTGCTAATTTTATCAATGATGAACTTTGGGGCAGAGTTACCGATGTGCCTTGGGCTGTGCGTTTCCCGAGTGGCGGATATTTACCCAGACATCCCTCTCAGCTTTATGAGGCCTTGTTTGAAGGTTTGGTTATGTTTGCTGTTTTGAACTTTTTGTGGCGTTATGAATGGGTACGCAAACGTCATGGCTTTGTTTCGGCGCTGTTTGTGGCTTTATATGGTGTGTTTCGGATTGCGATGGAGCAATTTCGGGAGCCGGATGAGCAGATGGGCTTCTTCTTCAACGGAATTACGATGGGACAGATTTTGTCTGTGCCGCTTATCTTGCTTGGTTTAAGTGTTATGTTTTGGTTGGCAAAGCGGAAAAATTAGGCCTTTGAGGTTACGTTTTGGGTAAACTTATAAGTTTTTTGCAAAGCCTTATGTGCGCGAACCAAAACCTCAAAGGTGTTGGCATCGCTTCTTTTCTTTTCGGATACGGCGCAAGAAACTGTTAATTTCAAGGGCTTTTTGCGGCGGCCTAACATAAATTCGGCAGAAGCTATGGCGCGGCGGATTTTTTCCAATCTGTCAAAGCCTTCGTTCTTGTCTTCTTTCTTAAAAATAATGACAAATTCGTCCGAGGTATAACGATAAACCTGATTTTCAAATTCGGTTTCCGTTATACGGTTGGCTATCATTTTAGTGAGGGCGTTTTGCCCTGAGCGACCAAAGACTTGTCCGAGTTTGTCATAGTCATCAATGCAGACAATGCCGACTGAGTATTTGAGCGGAAACTTCGGGGCATTGATTACAAAGGCTTTGCGGCTGGAGAGGCCGGTTAAGACATCGGTATAAGTTGTGTGGTAAATATCTGAGATGATGGCAATGAGGATGGTTAACATTGCGGCTGAAAAAAAGATGGTTATGGCAGAAGGTAAGAAGGCGTAATAAAAACCTAAAAAGATTTCAAATCCGGCAAAAAGTAAAGCTGTTTCTCCAATGCTACCGCTCAGGGATGAGCGAACGAAAAAGGCAATAATCATCAGTGCAAATAAAATCAGGCTTAGTGTATTGAGCCCTGAAAATGAGGTCTCTGCAAAATTTATGCTGGGGGCTAAGCCGGCGTGGCTTAGTTTTTCGGCAATGGTGAATTGGGCGAAGACCGAAAGAAGCAGCCAGACATTGTCTTTTTGCAGGAGTTTTCCTTCAGGCAGAAAGTAAAAGACTATTAGGTTTATCGGGACAAAAAAGCATAAATGCAGATATTCGGCTGAAGTTTGAAAGCTTTCTCCGCTGTTTTTCTTGATGTAGTTGATTAAGATATATCCTAAAAGTGTTGTTAGGATGAAGAAAGCCGGTTTGCGGGTGTCAAAGTATAAAAGAATTAAGAAAGAGGCAAAGCACAAGACATAAAAAAGGCTGTGCAAAGTGAGCAAACCATTTTCAGCTAAGGGGTTGGCTGCATAAAAGCCGATGACGGCAGCTCCGAAAAGAAGTGCCGGAAGAAGCGTATTCTTCAGCAGGGGCAAGATTTTTTCCGGACTTATATTTAGTTTGAGCACGTTTTTTCCTCCTCAAGCAAATATAGTTCGGAAGAAGTTTAAATTTTATTTACGCATTTCAAAATAGAGCTGTCGCCGTAAGAATAAAAACGGTATTTGTGCTCCATGGCATAATGATATGCTTTTTGCATACGTTCCGTGCCGGCGATGGCGCAAATGAGCATAAACAGCGTGGATTTCGGCAGGTGAAAGTTCGTGATGATATAATCAATGATTTTGAACTTGTAGCCCGGTGTGATGAAAATATCCGTTTCGCCGGTGAAAGGGTGTAAAACGCCGTTATCATCAGCGGCACTTTCCAGCAAGCGTAAAGATGTCGTGCCAACGGCAATTATGCGATTTCCATCCTTTTTAGCCTGATTTATCACTTCACAAGCTTCGGGTGTGATGATGCCGTATTCTGCGTGCATTTTGTGGTCCTTGGTATCTTCTACCTTAACAGGCAAAAAAGTTCCTGCGCCGACATGCAAGGTTAAGAAGACTTTCTTGACGCCTTTTTTCTCCAAAGCATCCAACACGCGTGGTGTGAAGTGTAAACCTGCCGTTGGTGCTGCAACAGCACCTTCGTGTTTGGCATAAACGGTTTGATAATCTTCTTTGTCGTTGTATTTGCTCCAGAGACCTGTGGTTGGTTTTTCTCTCTTAATGTAGGGAGGCAGGGGCATTGAGCCGTATTTTTCCAGATAATGTGCCAAATCTTTTGGGTCGCAGTTGAATTTGAGCAAAACGCCTTCTTCGCCGTTTTTTTCCAGAACTTCGGCGCTGAAGTCCGAATCTTTGGCTGTGATTTCGTTTGTGTAGAAAAAGACGGTGTCGCCAACATGCAGGCGTTTGGCATTTTTGATGAAAGACTGCCAGCGGATGCCATCTATCGGATGATAAAGTGTTACTTCAACCAGAGCCTCTCCGCGTTGTCCGTATAAGCGTGCGGGAATGACCTTGGTGTCATTGAAAACCAAGACATCTCCTTTGTGCAAAATGTCCGGAAGCTCATAAAAAATGCGGTCGGTTATCTTGTCTTCTTCAGAGAGGTCCAAAAGCTTGGAAGCATCTCTCGGGTTGGCCGGTTTGTCCGCAATCAGGCTGCGGTCTAAGTCAAAATCAAAAATATCCACTTTCATGTTTTTTCGTCCTTTATTTTCAGGCTGTTATATTATATAAACTTGCCTGACGCAAGTTATTTTTAAGGAGCAAAAAGAAAATGAAAATCGCTTATCAGGGCGTGGCCGGAGCTTATTCGCATATTGCCGCAATGACCGTTTATCCTAATGAAGAATATGTGTCTTGTGATACTTTTGAAAAAGCGATGAAGATGGTGGCCGAAGGGGAAGTTGATTTGGCTATGATTCCGGTGGAAAATTCTAATGCCGGACGCGTTTCCGATGTGCATTTTTTGTTGCCGCAGACAGGTTTGCATATTATCGGGGAGTTCTTTTTGCCGGTGCATCATCAGCTTTTGGTTTTGCCGGGGACAAAACTCTCAGAGATTAAGACAGCATCTTCTCATCCGCAGGCTTTAGCACAATGTGCGGAATTTTTGAAAAAACATAATATTAATCCCGTTGCCAGAATTGATACGGCTTTGAGTTGCCAAGACGTGCTGAAGTTTCAGGATAAATCCATTGCGGCAATAGCTTCTGTTTTGGCCGGAGAAATTTATGGACTTGAGGTCGCGGCAGCAAATATTGAAAATGCACAAAATAATACAACCCGCTTTCTGATTATGGCTAAAGAACCTAAAGTTCCCGAAGATGACGGCAGCACTTTTATTACTTCTTTTATTTTTAAGTCCAAAAATATTCCGGCTGCTTTGTATAAGGCTTTGGGTGGTTTTGCTACAAACGGTATTAATATTACAAAGCTTGAGAGCTATTTGTTGGAGGGAAAATTTGTGTCGGCGCAGTTTTATGCCGAGATAGAATCGCATCCTGACAGAAAAGCTTTTCAAAATGCGTTTGACGAGCTAAAATTCTTTTCCGAATCAATCCATGTTTTGGGGACATATAGGGCTAACCAATATAGGTATTTGTAATGAAACAGTTTGTTATTTTTGATACGGAGTACGCCTCTTGGGACGGTTTCTTGACCGATACGCCCGAAAATAAGAAAAAAGCGGAAATAGTGCAGATTGCCGCATTGAAGGTTAATGCGGATGATTTGAGCGTAGCGGAAGAATTTAATGTTTTTGTGAAGCCTTATTTTAGACCAAAACTTACGGATTATTTTATCAACCTAACCAAAATTACGGATGAAAAATTGGCCGCAGAGGGGATTGGTTATTTAGAGGCTTATGAAAAATTTAAGGCTTTTGTCGGGGATTGTATTTGTTTTTCTCATGCATGGAATGAGCCGGCCAAAAGTTTGTCTGACGGTAGAGTTATGCAAGATAATTTGGAGTTGTGGGGCAAAAAAGATGCCCATCATCCTGATTTTCGCAATCTTGCGCCTTGGTTTAAGCGTGAATATGCTCGCAGAAACTTAAATGTTACCAATCAATGTTCCGGTGAGGTGGCACGTCTGTTGGGTGCTGCAGAAGAGCTCTCATCTTTAAATTTGGATGTTCATAATGCGCTTTATGATGTGTATTCTCTTTTAATCGGTTTGCGCAAGCTAGGATTTGCGCTCAATGATGAAACGTGCCAATTCCTTTAAGGTTTTGGCCTTGTTTCCGAAGATATTTAATACTTGTTCGGCCTCTGTGATAAAGTCTTTGGCAATTTGTTTGGCTTTAGGTAAGCCATAGATGCTGACGAAGGTTATTTTGCCTTGCTCGGCATCTTTGTTGAGTTTTTTGCCGACTAAGTTTTGGTCGCCTTCAACATCCAAAATATCATCGGCAATTTGAAAGGCTATACCGATGCGGCGCGAATAGTCAATCAGGGCCTGATATTTTTCGCCTTGCGCGTTACCCAAAACAGCACCTGCTTCGCAAGCATAGCGCAACAGGCGACCGGTTTTCATCTCCTCAATATTTTTGATAAGTTTTTCGGCATTGTTGGGATTTTTAAGATTTTCGGCATAGATGTCAAGCATTTGTCCGGCAATCATACCATTGAAAGCACCGGCAGCTTCCGCCAATAAACGCACCAAACGGCTACGAATAACCGGACGGGGATGTGTCTTTTCATCGCTGATGATTTCAAAGGCATAAGTCAAAAGCCCGTCTCCGGCCAAAATGGCGGTGGCTTCGTCAAACTGCTTGTGGCAGGTGGGTTTGCCGCGGCGCAAATCATCATTGTCCATCGCCGGAAGGTCATCGTGAATCAGCGAATATGAATGCAACATTTCAAGTGCGACTGCCGTGCGGAAAGATTTTTCTGCCGGAATGCCAAATAGCGCTGCGCATTCGGTTACCAAAAATGGGCGCAAGCGTTTGCCGCCGTTCATGACCGAGTATTCCATAGCCTGAACAACTCTTTTTTCCGGCCCCTCCGGAAGCGGAAAAAATTCGCCTAACTGGCTGTTGAAATCTTGGGTAAAGGTTGAGAGTTTTTCTTTAATGTCGGTCATAATGTTCGTCCTGCTTATTCTTCTATTTTATCAAGCTCGCTTAATTTCATTTCGCCTTCTGGAGAAATTTCAATCTTTTCAATTTTCAGTTGTGCGGCTTTGAGTTTGGCTTCACAAAGTTTTTTCAAGTTAACGGCGCGTTCGTAGGCGGCTACGGCATCGTCTAGTTTAATGCGGCCGCTTTCAAGTTCCCTGACCAAGTTTTCAAGCTGCATAAGAGCTTCTTCAAAGCTCAAGTCCTTTATGTTTTGTTCTTCTGTCATCTTCCTAATCCTTTATGTTTAGGCCATCATATTATAATAATTTTCTTCTGGCAACTCGGAATATAAACTTTCAGACATCATCAACAAGTATATATATCAATTGGTTTGTCTATAACTATTTTTGGCTATTGAAATATGCTAAATTAGAAACTGGTAAATGAGGGAGAAAAGCAATGGAAAATTTAGCAATAATGCCGGGTTCTAAGTTGCTGAAAGCAATGGGAAATGCCAGAAGATTGGAAATCTTGTATCATTTGATGCAAGGCGAGATGAATGTTTCTGAGCTGGAAAAAGTTGTCGGGCTCAGCCAATCCGCGCTCTCTCAGCATTTGGCTATTTTACGCGCCGAAAATGTGGTGAAGACGAGACGCGTGGCACAAACAATTTTTTATTCCATTAAAAGCGAAAAAGCTTTGAAGTTGTTGCAACTTTTGGACAAGATATATAATCAACCTTATAAATAAGCTAAAAGCCGGAATTATTCTCCGGCTTTTTTGATGAGCTCAATGTTATGTTTGGAAGGGTTGTAGGTAATACTTAGTTCCCCTTTGCGCAGGGCTAAAGCATCCGTTCCAAAAATCTCTAACCGCCAGCCTTTGAGAATGGGGTTGTTTTCATTGGCGGAAACGGCAAAGTTCTTTAAATCCTCATCAGAGGCAATGAGCTTGGCAACAACGCCTTGCTCCTGAGCACGAATCTTTAAGAGCATCCGCAAAAGCTCATAGAGTGCATTGGCTCCGTTTGGCAGGGGTTTGTCATGCTCGGGCTTGGTGTAAGCGGAGGAGGGAATCTGCAAGGCAATATTGATAATCTCAAGGATTTCATCTCCGAGTTTGCCAGAGGCAACATCTTTGCGGATGTTACGAATCTTTTCCAATTCTTCCTTAGAGGTGGGGCAGGCGGCGGCAATGTTGATGAGGCAATCATCTTTGATGATGCTTTGTCTGGGTGTGTTTTTGTTTTGGGCGCGGCGTTCGCGCCAAGCGGCAAGTTCGCGCAGAATAGTTAGAACTTTGCTGTTGTGCGAGCGGTGTCTGATTTTTTGCCAAGCATCCTCCGGGCGGACAATGTAGGTATCGGGCGATTTGAGTATGGCAATTTCTTCATCCAACCAATGCAAGCGACCGGTTTCGGCAAGTTTGTTTTGCAAAAAGGTGTAGATATTGACCAGATGCGTTACGTCCGAAAGCGCATATTCCAGTTGTTTGGTGTCCAACGGGCGCAAGCTCCAATCCGAAAGGCGGCTGCTCTTATCCAATTGTATGCCTAAAACGCTTTTGACCAGATTTTCATAACTGACGGCTTCTCCAAAACCGCAAACCTGAGCGGCAATTTGTGTGTCAAACAAAGGTTCGGGAATAGAGCCGCTTTGGTTATAAATAATCTCAATATCCTGACGGCCGGAGTGGAAAACTTTGGTAATATTCGGGTTTTTCATTAGGGCAAAGAAAGCGGATAAATCTATTTCCGCCAAAGGGTCAATGATTGCCGCATGATTTGGCGAGGCAACCTGAATCAGGCAGAGTTTGGCATAGTAGGTTTTTTCGCGCAGAAATTCTAAATCTACGGCAATAAAAGCTTCGTTTATCAGCTCTTGGCAAAATTCGGTTAAGGCTTGGTTGGTGTCAATTAATCTCATTATAATCTAATCCGCTTATTTTGGTTTGTGATTGATGTTTAATATTTTTTTGAGGTTGTTGCAAGTTGTTTTTGTTTTTCTTGAAGTTTTGCTTGCATTTGGGCTGATTTAGTTCTAACAATTAAGTCTAAAACAAATAATTAAAATAAGAGGTTTTTTATGAGTAGCTATCGTACACATACCTGCGGCGAACTCAGAAGTTCGGACGTTGATAAGGAAGTTAAGCTTGCGGGCTGGATTCACCGCAAGAGAAATTTGGGCAACCTGTGTTTTGTGGATTTGCGAGATCATTACGGAATTACGCAATGTGTGTTTGATAGCTCTTCAGATTTGTTTGAAAAGATTGAGGCTATCCGTCCCGAATCGGTTATCGGAATTTCGGGCAAGGTTATGATGCGCGAGAGCATTAACAAAAATATTCCGACCGGCGATATTGAAATTAAGGTCAGCGGTTTGGAAGTCTATTCCGAGGCGGAGGTTTTGCCTTTTCAGGTTGCAATTGAAGATGATGCGCCGGAAGAAATGCGCCTGAAATATCGTTTTTTGGATTTGCGCAAAGATCGTATTCATAAAAATATTTTGTTGCGTTCGGCGGTTATTCAGCGCTCTCGCGAGTTGATGCGTGAGCAAGGCTTTACGGAATATCAGACCCCGATTTTAACGGCTTCTTCTCCGGAAGGCGCGCGCGACTTTTTGGTGCCTTCACGCATTAATCCCGGAAAGTTTTATGCTTTGCCGCAAGCACCGCAACAGTTTAAGCAGCTTTTGATGGTTTCGGGGTTTGATAAGTATTTTCAGATTGCGCCTTGTTTCCGTGATGAAGATCCCAGAGCAGACCGCTCGCCGGGTGAGTTTTATCAGATGGATATGGAAATGTCTTTTGCTACCCAAGATGATGTATTTAAGGTTATTGAACATACATTGGGCACAATCTTTAATGAGTTTGCAAATGGTAAAAAAGTTGACCCGGCTCCGTTTGTACATATCCCCTTCCGCGAGGCAATGATGAACTATGGTTCGGATAAGCCGGATTTGCGGAATCCGCTTATTTTGAAAAATGTTTCGGCTTTGTTTGGCGAATCAGGCTTTAGCGTTTATGATAACTTGGCTAACGAGGGCAAAGTTATTAAAGCAATGTTGATTTCCGGTGCCGGTGAAAAACCGCGTTCTTTCTTTGATAAGCTTGATGCTTATGCCAAAGAGGAAGGTATGGGCGGTATTGCTTATTTGGCTTTTGCTTCTGCGGGGGCGAAAGGTATTGCCAAACTCTTGAATGCTGAAAAGATTGAGGAGATTAAGGCGGCAACAGGCGCTAAAGAAGGTGATGCCATCATCTTTATGGCCGGAAAGGGTATGAAGTTTGATAAGTTCAGCGGTCGCTTGCGCAACAAGGTCGGCGAAGAGCTGGGCTTGATTGATGAAAATTCGTTTAAGATGTGCTGGATTGTTGATTTTCCGTTCTATGAGGAAAATGAGGAAACCGGTGCGGTAGAATTTTCACATAATCCGTTCTCTATGCCGCAAGGCGGAATGGAGGCTTTGAACAACAAGAATCCGTTGGAGATTTATGCTTATCAATATGACTTTGTTTGCAACGGGGTTGAGTTGTTGTCCGGTGCGGTACGCAACCACAAGCCGGAGATTATGTATAAGGCATTTGAGATTGCCGGTTATGACCATAGTGTGGTTGACAATAAGTTCGGCGGTATGATTAGCGCATTTAAGTTTGGCGCACCTCCGCACGCGGGCTCGGCTTATGGTGTTGACCGTTTGGTTATGTTGCTTTTGGATGAGCCGATTATTCGCGATGTGATTTTGTTTCCGCTGAACGGTAAAGCTCAAGATTTGATGATGCAGGCACCAAACTATGTTACGCAACAACAGCTTGATGAATTGCATATTAAAGTTGTTGAGGATGAAAAGAAATAAGATTAAAGCCCCGCTTAAAGGCGGGGCTTTGATATTTTGTTGGGACGCATTCCGAGATAAAGCCCATTTTCGGCTAGGTGATTTTTCAGCTTAGAGGTTGATGCCGAGCCAAGTGTTTCCTGAAAATATTTTTCAGGTCGGAGCATAATTTGCCAAACGTAAAAAATTCCCAGATTATTTAGTTTCTTTTTAAGTTCGCGCGAGATGAAAAATGACATATTTTTGACGGGTGTCATTAATCTTTGGTTTAGGAAAGGGTCTCCGCCGAAAAAGTTGAAAAATTCGTGGTTGAGTTGTTGTAAGAGTTCTTTTTGTTTTTGGCTTTTGGCAAAAAGTTGTTTGGTTCTGTGTTCGGCAATTTTGTTTTCTATTTGGTTTAAGTCTTTGCGGTATGTGCGGCGCAGTTGAAGTAATTGTGCGTAAGTGGCGTTTTCAATGTTCATTGTTCTCTCCCATAAAAAAGGCACGACTTCAACAGAAGGGTGCCGGGGAGTTCACAAGTCTTAACAACAGAACTATTTTGGCCTTTAGAGTTTCCTCCTGAACATACGCCAAAATCTCCCCGACGAGAGACGGGGATATAAGCATTGACGGGCTATATCCAACCCGTTGTTGTTAAGGTCTGTGACAACCCCGAACCGATTTACGGTTCTAACGCTTTGCAAGAGTTGCAAAGAGCTGAAAATTAGAGTAAATAAGTTTGTTTGAAAG
The DNA here is from genome assembly GCA_949298065.1 of uncultured Pseudomonadota bacterium. GTDB lineage: Bacteria > Pseudomonadota > Alphaproteobacteria > RF32 > CAG-239 > Scatacola_A. The sequence continues at coordinate 159,323 of CASFUZ010000004.1, forward strand.
TTCAAGTAAAAACTTAATTGAAAAGAAAATTGTTTTTTTTATAAAAGTTGTTGACTTGTGGGATAAAATGGCATAAATATTCCCTTGTTCTGCAAATTGCTTCATCGTCTAATGGTAGGACAGCGGACTCTGACTCCGTTAATCTTGGTTCGAATCCAGGTGAAGCAGCCAATAAAAAAAGCCGCCAAGAGGGCGGTTTTTTTGTGGCGTAGCGCCACCCGATGAGAACCAAGGGTTCGGAGCGGGAAGTTGGCGAAGACGAGCTTTGAGCTTAGCGAATAGCTTAGCGAAAAGCGAAGAATGAGCCTTACGACGCGAGGAGGACCCGCGAGCGGGAGTACCCAATCCAGGTGAAGCAGCCAACAAAAAAAGCCGCCGAGAGGGCGGTTTTTTTGTGGCGTAGCGCCACCCGATGAGAACCAAGGGTTCGGAGCGGAAAGTTGGCGAAGACGAGCAATGAGCTTGGCAAATAGCCTAAAGGTTGTTAATATATTTTATTGCCTCTTGAAAATTGTATTAAGTTTTGTTATATGAGATTTATCACTTAGGATAAGTGTATCCAAAAATCCGAAGATTAGGTTCTTCGGATTTTTTTTGTTTTAAAAAATTTGTAATAAGGAAAAAGCCATGTCTAATTTAATTCAATACATAGTTCAAGACGACCCCGAAGAAGAGCTGAAAAAGAAACAATCTCAATCTCTACTTTCAAGAGAGCTTTCTTTCCGTCAAGATACTGATAAAAACTATAAATTTAACTCACGTCATTTGTTGGAGAATAGTTTTAATTCTCTACCATCAAACAAATTTGCACAAAATAAAAAAGAAAGTTATTTTATGAGTGGAATTTCTGATAGCTTTAATAAGATTGAATCTGATAAAAAATCTTCTTCTGTAAATATAAAATCTCAAGATTTGAAAATATCTAATAAAACAGAAAATCAAACCCCAACTCCATGGGCTAAAAGTGCTCCTAAAATTGATATAAAACAGGAAATAAAAAATCCGCCAATATCAATAAATGGAAATGAAATGAGTGCTAAAGACAGAATAGATGCTCTTAAATCAGGCAAAAAAATCTATATTAATGTTGCTGATAATCCTAATGCTAGTGGAAAATGGACGTTAGATCATAGTCATAGTTTAGGAGAATATTATGTTAACAAATATGCACCTCAAATTGAAAAATATGCCAAACAATATAATCTTGACCCAGATATAGTAAAATCTATATTATATAGTGAAGCATCAGATTATCATCGCTTTGGAATGGATCATATTGCTGATTTAGTAGGTCTTTCAAGCAGTGTACGCCCTATGAATATTCAAGGAAAGACGTGGGGTAACTTTCAAGGAAAACAATATGATGTTAATGATCCTGAGCAAAACATAGAACTCAGCGTAAGGGTTCTTAAATCCATATATGATGCTGTTCCTGATAAAGATATTTCCAAAATCGCTACTTTATGGAATGGTACAGGATTAAAAGAAGTAAATGATTATGGTGCTCGGGCAAAAGAATATTATAAAAATAAATCTTGGGACACATCCAGAATTCGTCCCCAGATAAAAAGCAAGTGAAAAGAGAAACCAATGAAAATAGTAAAATATATTACACTAGAGCTACTGATTATTGTTTTGTCTCTATTATGGGGAACAATGATGACGGATGACCATCAAAGTGGCGAAATCTGTATTACTCCTGCTTGGGGAGCTCAAATTCAAAATTATCTGGAATTTGGTTGGAATAACTATTTTCATTGGTTTAGAAAAGATGAACAAGCCCCATGTCGTTATGAAATCTTTACAATCATTTGTTTTTATATTCTAGTCTTTCCTCTCTATGTTGTGCTGAAAATTTATGGAAAAAATTATTTATACAAAGCCTTATCTTGGCAAGTAATAATTCCTGAATGGTTATTATATATATTTGTTTATTTGTATTTTTTGTTTAAACAAAAAAATATTATCTTAACACTTAGCAGCCTAGGAAATGCCATTCTTGGTGCAATACTCTTTTTCTTACCATTAATTATTTATGGTGGTTTAATGATTATTGTCTTTAAGAAGATGGAAGTAAAGCCTCTTCAAACTCATAAGGAATAGTGTAATGAGATTTATTTTATCATTAATAAGCTATACTGTATTCAGAAAATTCAGATTATCATAAATATGGGTATAGCAAATTAGCGGATATTATAAAAATAAAACTTGGAATAACCCATTGGAAATGCCAAAATTTTAATCAAAAAAAAGGAAAAATAATGAAAATTTTATTTTATGCCGTTCTGGAACTAATATTTATTATCGCAGCTTGGTTTTGGGGAGATTTATTTTTTATCTCAATGTTGAAACCTGGGGAGACATGCCTAACAGCAAATTATGGAATAAATATTGGCAACTATCTGGAACTAGGTTGGAATAATTATTTTCAATGGTTTTCAAAAATAGAACAACAGCCATGCCGTATAACTTTTGCGGTATGGAGTTTATATTTTTTAAGCTGTTTTCCGGCATATGCTTTGTTAAAGGTGTATGGAATGTTTAGGCTTTCAATAACGCTTAAATATAAGTTTGTTATTTCAGAATATATATTTTACATTGCTTTATTTATGATATGGTTATTTTTGCAGCCAGGTATAGTGTTAACAAGTTATAGTTTCGTAAATGCTTTAATCGGGGTATTGCTACTATTTGTGCCTTTCATTATTTGTTCTGCATTCATAATATTTGCATGCAACATGTATATGAATGAAAGAATTAATAAGTGAAAAATAAAAAGGAATATTAAAATGAAATTTATTTTATCATTAATAATGGTATTAGCAATATCTATACAAATTTGTGTCCTTTTTGTGTTCTTTAATCGTCGTTGGTATAGTAGCAGGGATTTCTTTCTATTTTTGTGTTGAATATAACTTTAAGGATGCAGACCAACAGCAAATACAAGAATGTATAACGTCCGGATTAAGTGAAGAAATTTGTAAAGGTCGTGTATATTAGATAATACTAAAAACCAAGGGTTCGGAGCGGGAAGTTGGCGAAGAGGAGCTTTGAGCTTGGTAAATAGCTTAAAAGTTGTTAATATATTTTATTGCTTCTTGAAAATTGTATTAAGTTTTGTTATATAAGATTT
>CASFUZ010000005.1 GCA_949298065.1 uncultured Pseudomonadota bacterium
GTATTTTTTTGGCTACCATTAATGAAGGTGTATATTTTTTCCGCTAAAAGACATAGAGCACGTAAGGCAGATATGCACACCGGAAGCATCGCGGTTCAACAAAGGTCGCCCAAGCAGCCAGTGAGCGCTCAAGTGCGTCCACTTGTCAAGCTGGCAACAGCTTGTCATTCTGAGGGATATCGTCCCGAAGAATCCATAAGGATACAAGGCACGCAAGCAAGATATGTACAAAGGAAGCAACGCGGTTCAACAATGGTCGCCAAAGCAGCCAGTGATGCGGTCAAGCTGGCAACAGCTCGTCATTCTGAGGGACTTTGTTCCGAAGAATCCATAAAGACATAGGGCACAAAAGAGAGATATGCACTTAGGAAGCATCGCGGTTCAACAATGATTGCCAAAGTAGCCATTGCCGCGGTCAAGCTGGCAACAGCTTGCAAACTTTTTAAGAGTTGAAGTTAAGACCCCACTCCACATACCTTGCCGGATCATCGCCCCAGTTCTCGCGAACCTTAACAAATAAGAAAAGATGAATGCGGTCTTCCAACAAGTCTTCCAACTCGCGGCGCGCGGCCTGACCAATACGCTTTATCATGGCACCGCCTTTACCGAGAACAATAATCTTCTGGCTGTCGCGCTCAACATAGATTGTGATTTCGGCACGAACAGAACCATCTTCACGGCGCTCCCATAAATCAGGCTCTACGGTTAGGGCATAAGGAAGCTCTTGACGCAAATATAAAAACAGCTTTTCGCGCACGATTTCAGCCGCCAAGAGTTTTAAGGGCATATCCGAGATTTGGTCTTCAGGATAATACCACGGGCTGATTGGAAGATTATCTGCCAGATATTTGTAAAAATCATCAATCTGCTGTCCTGTTATGGCTGAGACCATAAAAGTCTCTTTGAATTTTCCGGCCGCATTAATTTTGGCACTCAGTTCCAAAAGTTTTTCTTTTTGCACTAAGTCAATTTTATTGAGAAGCAGCACAGCTTCAATTTTATTTTTGTTAAGCTTAGCAACAATAGATTGGGTTTCGTCATCAAAGCCGCGCTTGGCATCAACAACCAAAACCGTAATATCGGCATCACCGACCCCGCCCCAAGCGGAAGCCACCATCGCACGGTCAAGACGGCGTTTGGGCTTAAAAATCCCAGGTGTATCTAAAAAAATAATTTGCGTATTATCATAAATGCCGATACCTTTAACCAAAGTTCTGGTTGTCTGCACTTTAGGCGAAACAATAGAAACCTTAGAACCGACAAAATTATTGGTAATGGTAGATTTTCCGGCATTCGGCGCACCGATAAGAGCTACGAAGCCACAACGTGTTTGATTGAGTGTATCGGAAGAATTATCCATTCTTAACTCCGAGTTTAACAAGCATTTTTGCGGCAGCCTCTTGCTCGGCTAGCTTTTTGTTGCGACCGACACCCGTTTCCGCCACGCCGTTAGAAAAGCTAACCTCCATATGAAACAAGGGCTCATGTTCGCTGCCTTCGCGCCCGATAAGTTTATATTGCGGACTGCTCAAACCTAAATTATGCGCAGCCTCCTGCAACATTGTTTTGGCATCTTTGGGCGGAGCCACATTTTTATCAATCAAATCCTTCCAATGTTGGTTCACAAAATCAACTGCTTGCTCGCAACCGGCATCAATAAAGATAGCGCCGATAACCGCTTCGCAGACATCGCAAAGCACATTTTCGTTTTCGCGAATTTCCTCATTTGCCAAGATAACGAATTTATCCAAGCCCAAATGTTTGGCAACTTCCGAAACACAATCTTTATTAACCAAGCCCGTGTGCCTTTGGGACAAATTTCCTTCCGGCTCGTTCGGAAACATCCGATACAACAAAGCCGCGATTGTCAGCCCCAAAACTCTGTCGCCCAAAAATTCCAAACGCTCATAATTTTCCGTAAGTTTGGAAGTATAGCTGCTGTGCGTTAAGGCTTGCTTGAGCAAATGTTTGTTTTTGAAACTATAGCCCAAGATTTTTTCAAGCTTTTCCAAATTCTCCATTTTGCCTACTCTCTCAAAGACTAATTGATTTTATCAAAAAGGCGTTCCCAACGGATTTTCTTTGGCCAAGTCCAAGGCTTATACCATGCACCTTCATCATTATGAGAGAAGAACAAAAAGCGCGCTTTACCAACCAAATTTTCAAAAGGCACAAACCCGACATCAAAACGACTATCGTTAGACTTATCGCGGTTGTCCCCCATCACAAAAAAACTTCCCTGAGGTACGGTAACTTCAATCGTGTTATCGGAGCCTTCGCTGTCCGAAACTTCTATAATCCGGTGCGTAAAGCCCTCGGGCAAAACCTCTGTATATTGACGAAATCGCTCGGCATTACCGGCGGCATCGCGGATAACAAAATCGCTGTCATTTTTGCGCTCAACCACTTTGCCGTTAATATACAAGCGACCGTCTTGCACTTTGACCTTATCGCCCGGCAAGCCGATAATGCGCTTAATGAAATCGGTCTTATTATCTTGCGGAAACTTAAAGACAACCACATCGCCGCGTTCCGGCATATCCGCCCAAATACGTCCGCTGATTAGGGGCAAAGAAAACGGCAAAGAATGTTTGGAATAACCATAAGTGTATTTTGACACAAACAAATAATCACCGACATAAAGGGTCGGATACATTGAGCCGGAAGGAATTTTAAACGGCTCAAACAAAAAAGTACGGATTAAAATTGCAATAACAATAGCATAAATCACCGTTTTAATCGTATCGGCCAGGCTCTCTTCTTTCTCCATTACAAAACCTCATAAACCAATTGTTTAACCTACTGTTATTTTAGAGAAAAACACCGCTTATGCCTTTTTCTAAAATAACGCTCATATACTAGTCATTATTTTAATTATATCAACCCCAAAGTTTAAATAATTTCAATAATAACAAAGGCCTGTGCCCAAGGATAATCATCCGACATAGAAACATAAACTTGCGCTTGTCTGTTTTGACAGATTTCATCCAACTTCTTTTTAGCACCGTTATAAAGATGCATTTCCGGTTTGCCGCTCGGCTGATGCACAATCTCAATATCTTTCATAAACACACCATCACGAAAACCTGTTCCCAAAGCCTTAGTGCAAGCCTCTTTAGCCGCAAAACGCTTAGCTGCAGCACAAGCATATTCTCGCGGCGAAAGTTTTTTGCGCCGCGCGATTTCGGCTTTTTCGGGCTCAGAAAATGCCCTATCCAAAAATCTGCTGCCAAACTGTTTCAGAGTTTCTTCTAACCTATCAATATTTGCCAAATCACAACCGATTCCAACAATCATATTTCACCCTCATTTATTGTTATTGTGCGGCACGAGCCACATAAGAAATTACCTTAGATGCCTTAAGCGCGGCAATAATATCCGTCAAATGCTTCAGGTCTTTTACCTCAACATCAACTAAAATCTCAAAATAACTAATTGTTCGGTTGATGATATTTAGGTTGGCAATATTACCGTTATTCCGCGCAATCAGATTTGAAAGCTCGGCCAAAGTTCCGGGTTCGTTTGCGAGCATAATCTTCAAGCGGCCGGTGTGCATTTCGTTTTCTGCTTCTTCGCCCCAAGCAATATCCAACCACCGCTCCGGCTCATCGGCATATTTCTCTAAAGCCTTACAATCAATCGTGTGCACCGCAACACCTTTTCCGGTTGTAACAATACCGACGATTCTGTCTCCGGGCAACGGATGGCAACAACCGGCAAAATGCACGGCCATTCCCGGAATAAGACCTTTAATTTTAAGCGGTTCTCCTTTGCCTTTTTTCGGCTTAACCAATTTCTTAAAGCTCGGCAGCTTAACCGACTTAACCACTTTTTCCAGCTTAGATTGCTTATAACCGGGGTATACTGCTTTCAAAACATCCCAGCCGGTAACAATTCCCTCGCCGACTTTGGCATAAATATCATCAATCGTTTCCGCCTCAAAGTTCGGCAAAACATTAACCAAACCTTTTTCCGAAAACTCCAAACTTTCACCCTTAAACAACCGCTCCAAAATCTCTTGCCCGAGCGTAATAAATTGCTCGCGTTTATAAGCACGAACATAACGTCTGATAGCCGCCTTGGCCTTGCCCGTAACCACAAAGCGCTCCCATTCTGTTGAGGGGTGCTGTGCTTTAGAGGTCAAAATCTCAACCTGATCACCATTTTGCAAAACCGTTCTTAACGGACGAATTTCACCGTTGATTTTTGCGCCCACACAAGTATCACCGACCGAAGAATGCACGGCATAAGCAAAATCAACCGGTGTTGAATTAACCGGCAAACCGATAAGGTCTCCTTTAGGCGTAAAGCAAAAGACCTGGTCGTTATACATCTCAAGTTTGGTATTTTCCAAAAACTCTTCCGGATTTGAGGCTTGTTCCAAAATCTCCAACAATTCTCTAATCCAGCGGAAGTTTTTACCTTCGGCTTTTTGCCCTTGCTTATAAGCCCAGTGCGCCGCCACACCTTTCTCACCGATTTCGTGCATTTCGTGTGTGCGGATTTGAATCTCAATACGCGTATTTTCCGGACCGATAACTCCGGTATGGATAGATTGATACCCATTGGGCTTCGGTGTGGAAATATAATCTTTAAAGCGGCGCGGCACCATATGATACTTGCTGTGAACAATACCCAAGGCCTGATAACAAGTTGCCACGTCATCAACAATAATGCGGAAAGCCATAATATCGGAAAGTTGCTCAAAAGAAGCATTTTTCTGCTGCATTTTGCGCCAAATGGAATAAGGCGTTTTTTCTCTGCCGGAAACAACGGCCTTAATACCGTTTTCTTCCATATCTTTTTGCAACTGTTCAATAATCTTCGGCACCAGATTGCTGTCTTTTTCGCGCAAGAAGTTCAGACGTGCCACAATAGAATCATGCGCTTCCTTATGCAACTCGGCAAAAGCAATTTCTTCCAACTCGCTTTTGACCTCCTGCATACCGATACGCTCGGCCAAAGGCGCATAAATATCCAAAGTCTCGCGCGAAATACGCGCTCTTTTTTCCGGCGCGCAAAAATGCAATGTACGCATATTATGCAAGCGATCAGCCAACTTAATCAGCAAGACGCGAATATCTTCAGACATAGCAAGCAAGAGCTTACGGAAATTTTCAGCTTGCTTGTTGTTGGCTGACTTTTGTTCAATCTTGGCCAACTTAGTCAGGCCATCAACAATCTGCGCCACTTGGTCGCCAAAAAGCTCGCGCACTTCCTCAACCGTTGTATCCGTATCTTCCACCGTATCATGGAGCAAACCGGCAATAATGGAAACTGAATCCAACTTAAATTTTGTTAAAATACCGGCCACTTCTACCGGATGCGAATAATAAGGGTCGCCGGAGGTTCTAAGCTGAGCGCCGTGTTTTTTCATAGCAAACACATAGGCGCGGTTTAATGCATCTTCATCGGCATCCGGGTCATAGGATTTGACCAAATCAACAAGTTCATACTGTCTTAACATTGCAACCTTATTATTCTAATCAAAAAAAACTTCCATCCAATCCTGCTTTGATAGCTATTTTATACTATAATTAAAAAATTAACAATTACTTTAAACCAGCAAAAACCCCGCAGATTATGCGGGGTTTTTCCAAGATTTTTTATGATATTGATTTTATTCTTCATCAAAACCATCGGCGACATCATCACCCATATCAAAACCGTCATCCATTCCGGCTTCGTCATCAAGCGAAATATCATCATCACTACCGGCATCAGCAGCGTCCAAGTCCAAAACATCGTCATCATCACCGCCATGAACCTGCATACCATCAGCCATTTCGCCATCAAGCAACAAACCGGAGAACTGCTCGTCCAAATCAGCCAATTCTTTTTCAGCAGCCATAATCTCAAGCTCTTCTTCTTCCGGCTCCTCAACTTCAACATATTTTTGCAAGCCCATAACCAGAGATTTTTGCAATTCTTCAATGCTGACTTTTTCTTCTGCAATCTCACGCAAAGCAATCACCGGATTCTTGTCATTATCTCTTGCAACCGTAATCGGTGCGCCGGAGCTGATATCTTTTGCTCTCTGAGCTGCAACCATCAACAACTCATAGCGATTCGGAATTTTATCAACGCAGTCTTCAACTGTAACACGAGCCATTTTCTTTTACCTTTTTTAATAAGTTAAATCAATTTTTTAAGTGTTATAAGCTCAAATAAAACCAAATTGCAAGAAAAAAATATTCAAAATCAACCTAAGCCGCTGATTTTAGGCAATTTAATCTTGCATAAATTTTTACGGGCAATTTATCAATATCCCCTGCCCCCATGGTTATGACGATTCCTTTGAAATCTGAAGAAGCATTCACAATCTCTTCTTCGCTCATCAATCTTACGGGAACACTAATCTTATCTAAGATAATATCTGACGTAACATTCGGAATGGGCTTCTCACGCGCCGGATAAATATTCATCAAAATAACTTCATCAGCCAAAGATAAGCTGGCTGCAAACTCCGGTGCAAAATCTTTGGTACGGGAATATAAATGCGGCTGAAAAATAACCATCAAATGCTGTTGCGGCCAAATTTGGCGAACCGAGCGCAGTGTTGCCTCAATCTCTTTGGGATGGTGAGCATAATCATCAATCAAAGTCAACTTTTCGTCAGCTAAGATAATATTAAAACGCCGATGCACACCCTTAAACTCGGGCAAAGCTTTTCTAATCTCTTCTTCGGTAACACCGCAGTCTAAAGCAACCGTAATCGCCGCTGTCGCATTTTCCACATTAACCATCCCCGGCACACCAAGCTTCAAATCAAAAATATCGCCATTCTTGCCATGATAATCAAAAGTATACAATCCGTTTTCCAAGCGTAGATTATCCGAATAAAAATCAGCCTTACCGTTTAGGCAATAATAACCGTCAACTTTATGACGTTTAATTTCCAAGCCTTGTTTAATAAAGAGCTTTCCACCCTCCACAATTTTTTCGGCAAAATCCTCAAAAGCAGCCAAAATACTCTCTCTGCTGCCGTAAATATCCATATGGTCAGCATCCATAGAAGTAATAATTGCTTTCTCTGGGTTAAGAGTCAAAAACGAACGGTCAAACTCATCAGCTTCAATAACAATATAATCCGATGTTGTGTCCACCAACAAATTTGTGCCAAAATTCTCGGAAATTCCACCCAAAAAAGCGCTGCATTTAATCTTAGAATTATGCAAAAGCCACGCAAGCAAAGTAGAAGTTGTGGTTTTTCCGTGAGTCCCGGCCACACATAAAGCCTTTCCCGCTTGCGACAAAAGCCCCAAAACCTCAGAACGCTTATGCGGCTTCATACCATTTTCAATAAAGAAATTAAGCTGCTTGTTATCTTGCGGAATAGCCGGCGTATAAACCACCAATGTCTGCTCTTTATTCCGATAAACTTCGCTGATTTCCGAAACCTCATCAGCATAATTAATTTCAATACCTTCTTCTGAAGCCATTTTTTCGGTCAAAGCCGTTTTTGTGCGGTCATATCCGGCAACATTATAGCCCTTAACCTTAAAATAACGAGCCAATGCACTCATACCGATACCGCCGATACCGACGAAATATACATTTTTTATATTATCTAAAATCGTCATTTTATTTTAACTTTCTTACTTCTTCTTTGAACATCTCACCGCGATGCTCATAACTCTTAAACAAATCAAAGCTGGCACAGCAAGGCGAAAGCAATACAACATCGCCTGATTTTGCATGAGCCTTCGCTGCTTTAACCGCATCTGCCAGATTATTAGTATCTACCACTTCGCAAATCGGCGAAAAACTTTCAATCAGTTTTTCGTTATGCAGGCCCATACAAATCAATGTCTTAACTTTAGCCTTAACCAAATCAAACAACACGCTATAGTCGTTTCCTTTGTCTTTGCCGCCCGCAATCCACACAACCGGCGCAGTCATACTATCCAAAGCATACCATGCGGAATCAACATTTGTGGCTTTTGAGTCATTGATATAAGTAACACCGTCTTTGACCAAGACCGTTTCCAACCGATGCTCAACCTGAGGGAATGTCCTTAAACCTTCGGCGATTTTCTCGTTGCTTACACCCAAACGCATACATGCCAAAACAGCGCACATAGCATTATAAACATTGTGGCGGCCCTTAATGGTAATCTCGTTTTTATCAATAACGAACTCTCGGCCCGATTCTCTTGCCACCAAGTTGTTGCCGTCCATATACGCCGCGCATTCACTTTTGTCAAGATAGGTGAAGGGCGCTGCTTGGGGCACAATATTCAAACTTGCAACCTTTTCACGCACGACATCGCTGTCATAACCATAAATAAACAGATCATCTTCTCGCATATTCTGCAAGATACGAAACTTTGAGTTAATATAATTTTCAAACTTAAAATCATACCTGTCCAAATGATCCGGCGTAATATTAGTCAGAACGGCTACATCTGCTCTGAAATCATACATTCCGTCCAACTGAAAGCTGGATAATTCAATCACATATAAAGGATGCGCATTTTCAGCCACTTGTGCTGCCAGAGAGAAACCGACATTTCCGGCCAAACCGGCATCAACACCGGCCACATCCAAAATATGTTTGGTCAGAAGCGTTGTAGTTGTCTTGCCGTTGCTTCCCGTAATGCAACACATTTTAGCCGAGCTGTTGCGTCCGGCAAACTCAATTTCCGAGATTACTTCTATCTTGCGCCGATGCAACTCTTCCACCACCGGATTATTTTCAGGTATTCCCGGACTTTTAATCACCAAATCGGCATTATAAATTTTATCAAGGCTATGTTGGCCTTCCTCAAACTCAATCTGATTTTTAATCAAAACCTCACGATATTTGTCAGACAAATTTCCTTTATCCGATAAAAACACTTCATGTCCGAGCTTTTTAGCCAGCAAGCAGGAACCTGTCCCGCTTTCGCCGCCGCCCAACACAACTGTTCTCATACTTTTCGTCCCTGCTAAAAAATCCTGCTTAATACAACACTAAAATTGGAGCATTACCTATAAATCTATTGTTGTCAATAATCTTTCTTCTAAGTTCACCCCTATTTTTTCTGGTTTCCAAAACATCGCTCATCGGAGCTTTATACATCGCCAAAATTGCTTCCACCGTTTCACGCTGCAAATCACCAATCCTTGTCCCTCCGATATCGCGCAAAGCATCATGCACGCCTTGTTTATATAACAAAATTGAAGCCATAACACTCCGTGTCAGCATAGAAACCCTATAAGCTTTAACTGTCTTATCACAAGTATAGGCCCAACCTTCAATATCAAACCCATCTGCATTAATAAGCTTTGAAAATTCACGTTCCAAACCGGCATATTTAACCTTTTGCACCAACCTCTGACAAGGATTAACCAAATCCTTAAGCATACTCACCTGTGTTCCCTTGCCCTGCTCTTTCTCCCACATATCAATCAATGTACCGGCTGTATTTATTCTGTCATAAGTTTTCAAATCTTTGGTAAAAGCATTAACCCTATCCAATGTTCCGACAAAAGCCTTCACATCGGCAGAAGTCAGCGGACTATTAAGGGTTGGTTCAAGCGTTCTGATATCGCTTAACGTAAGCTTAGTTTGCTTCGGGGCATCTGGATAAAACATTTCTTCAGGAACCATAGCATTGATTTTTTCAAAGAACTCTGGATTATGCATAACCTTTGCTTTGGTTGAAGGCAAAGGAACCTTTTCAATTGTTCGCCGATAATCGGGCCAACTTTCCGGCATCAAAACATAATAAAGATATGGCGAAACAAACTCCAAATCTTCAATTCCTTCAAGCTCTTTAGCGATTCTTTTAGGAAACTGATTTTTGGTTTCTTTAATCCCCGGCATATTCAAAATTTTTTCAGGCATATTCGGCACCGTATGCAAATAAGGTCCGATATATTGATAATACTCCGGCGGAATAACCGATAACATAGCAATCAAATCATCTTCATGCACATTTTTAAGACGTTTTTCCGTTTGTCCGTAATAATCAATCGTCACCCGAAACACATTATCAAAAATATTCCCAATATCCCAATGATAGTCATATTTACGGTCAACGATTTGGTTCTCTTTCACAAACTTTTTGAGCATTTCCTCATAAGGCGGCAGCTTTTCATTCATATTCACGGAAAAATCAGGCTTTTTATCCAAAGCCGCCTTCGCTCCAAAGCTCATCAGAGCGCTCAATATCGCCGATATTAAAAATATCTTTTTCATAATGCCGTAATTCTGCTTTTAAAGGTCAAAACTTTTTCGCCGTTTGCCGGAATTTCCACATGCCACAAAGCTGTTGAAGCATTTTTCTTTTCGCTGGCTTGGCTTTCCGCAACGATTTCCCAATTACCGCTAAATGTCTGCTCAAAATCAACATTAACCGATTCGCCTTTGGCATTTTTAAAGGTTATTTCAAAATCCGCTTCAAAACTTTCTTTACTCAACTTTGTAACATTGCGAAGTTTGCCGTTAAGCACCACATCAAAAGATTTTCCTGAGACAAGTTCAGCTTTTCCGCCTTTTGCAAGCTGCGGAAAAGAGCTTTCCCCGACAAACAGCATATTTCCTTTAGCGTCTTTTTCATAAAGACGTACCACACCTTGCGGCAAAGGCAAACCCAAACCGCTTGCTTCCGAATTTGTCAGCTTAAACACCACTTCGGGATGATTGTTTTCAAACTCATTTTCACGCAAATTTAAGCCCGCATATAAAGGAGAAGTTGCTTTATAAACACGGTCAAAACGCACATTTTCCTTTTCAAACAAACTAATCTGCTTAGACTGATTATTTTTAACATCCACACGTTTGGGCAACTCATACAAATAATAATCGCCCAAAGCTTCGGGAACAATACCGCCAACAGCATTTTCAGGCAAAGAGGCATCGGATACGGCTGCTTTCATAGACAAGGCATACATTCTAGGCATAGCAACAGGTTGCACAGTATTAACACTTCCCGACACGAGCTGCACGGAAGCCTTTTCAAAATCGGCACCGGATTTATTATCAATCGTAACCCAGCCATTGAGGTTCATAACATTATCTTTTCCGACCTCAGCCACATAAGCGGCATTCCACTTAATCCCGTTTGTCAAATATGCAAGCTGCAACTTCTTTTTTCCGGGAGTTTTATTACGCAGACGCATATCAAGCGTTGGTTTGGTTATCAAATTTTTCGGTAATTTTTCATAAATAATACGCCCAGGGAATTCCGTTTCAACACCATAATCAAATTGCAAAACAGGACGGCAACTAACACTATCAATTATTTTGGCGGTATTAAAAATATCTTTTCCCGTTTTTTCATCAAAACGAGCGGTTTTAACGGTTTCACCGACCATATTTTCCACAAGATTACAAGAGTTCAAAAGGTTATAATTATAGTTTTGTTCTTTAACACTAACTCCCTCTCCCGTAAGCATGGCACTTTCGGGATTAATCTGCTCAGGCACTCCTTGAAACGCAATCAGGTTACTACCGCGTTCAAGTTCTATTTCACGCACATCCCTAACAAAACCCATACCATTGTTATAAATACTGATTGCCATATTCACAGATTTATCGGCATCTATTACAATTTTATTGTTTTCGGCACAAGCAACGGAAGCGGAAAGGAAGCCCAAAGAAACAGATAAAAACAAAACATTAACAAACTTTTTTTGCATTTAATAACCCCTTACAACATAATTTTTGACCAATATAACCCATAAAATTGCAAAAAAAAAGTGATAAAATGTTAATATTGCTAGACTCGGTAACAATATTTTCATAATATCGGGATATATATTGAATAAAGCTAAAGTTTTAAGGAGAAAAAACATGGCATGGACAGAACAAATGGTTGAAGACCTGAAACGGATGTGGGCGGAAGGATTAACCACAGGCGAAATAGGCAAACGTTTGGGTGTTTCCAAGAACTCCGTTGTAGGGAAAGTTCATCGTCTTCAACTTTCCGGCCGTCCATCGCCGATAAAAAAGAAGGATAGTCCTACAAAAGAAACTCCAGCTCCATCCAAACCAAGCAAAGCGGAGAAGCCAACACAGCCAACACAGCAGGTAAGCAAATCTAAAGAAGAGAAAGCCCCGCAGAAAAAGGAAGAGATTGAAGAACTCATTGTTTCTACGTCCATATCAACAGCAGAGCCCAAAGCACAATCACGATCTTCCGGCAAAACGATGCTGACAGATTTGGATAATCACACTTGCCGATGGCCGATTGGCGACCCCAAAGATGAAAATTTTCATTTCTGTGGCAAAAAAGTCAAAATCGGACAGACCTATTGCGAAGAACACGCCAATATCGCTTATGTTAAACCCGGCAAAAAATAATTTTTAGCAGACCTCAAATATAAGGACTTTGTATATTATGTCAAAAGGAACATTATTTGGTTTTATAGCAGCAATCTGCGTTGTACTTGGCTCCATCTTATCAGCCACGGATAGACCCTTGGCCTTTGTAGATGTCCCGAGTATGATTATCGTTATCGGCGGTACATTTGTTGCTTTGTTTTTATCATATGAAACAAGCCTTGCCTTAAAAGCTATCAAACTGATGGGCAAAGCCTTTGGACGCCATAAAGATTCTGAAATCTCACTCAAAGACGAAGTCGGTCAGATTGTGCGTTGGGCATACATCATTCAAAAAAACGGTTTACAAGGTCTTGAAAATGAGATTACCGATGATGTCCGCACCAACAATCCGTTTTTGGCTTATGGAGCAGATTTGGTTGTAACCGGTTATACGGGAGCAGAGATTAAAACCATTATGGAACATATGATGGAATCTCAAGCAGAGCGGGACCGCCGTGAAACGGATGCCTTGAAAAAAATGGGCGGCGACGCTCCTGCTTTTGGTATGTTGGGAACATTAATCGGCCTTATCATCATGTTGAGCAGCATGGGTGGAGACCTCTCTGCCATCGGTCCGAGTATGGCCGTTGCTTTGATAACCACCTTTTATGGTATCATTTTGGCTCGTTTAATCTTCATTCCTTTGGCTACAAAAATGAGTGCCCGTAATGATGTAACCATGTTCAAAAACAACCTGCAAATGGAAGGTTTGGTTTTGTTGGCCGAGCGCAAGAGCCCTCGTTACATTCAAGATAAGATTAACTCATTTGTCAGCTTAAACGAACAATTCTCCATTGATCGCGATATGAACTCGGGAAAGTAGGATAAAATGAAAAAGAAACCGGAAGAAAAAATTGATGAAGACTGGATGTCCAC
Organism: uncultured Pseudomonadota bacterium; assembly: GCA_949298065.1. Classification (GTDB taxonomy): domain Bacteria; phylum Pseudomonadota; class Alphaproteobacteria; order RF32; family CAG-239; genus Scatacola_A. The sequence goes on from CASFUZ010000005.1 coordinate 13,190, forward strand.
CTATGGCGACATGGTAACTTTGTTGCTATGTTTTTTTGTCATGATGCTTTCGGTTTCCAAACCGGATGTAGCTAAATACGAACAAATCTCAGCCGGTTTGAGTGAAGGCTTAGGCAAAAAAATCATTCAACGCCCTATAGAAATGCTAATGACCGAGCTCAAAGATGACATTCAATCTTTGGATTTAGAAAAGAAAGTAGCCATCGGCAGCGATACTCAAGGTATTGTATTAGAGTTTGGGGGAGATTTGTTATTTAACCGAGGTTCTGCTGACATTAAGCCAGAAGCAACGCCCGCCCTCAAACGTATGGCGGCTACATTGCAATCAGAACGCTACAAAAACTTTGTCTTCAGTATTGAAGGTCATACGAGTGATGAAGTTGTAACAAGTGAAAAATATCCCTCCAACTGGGAACTTTCTTCAGCCAGAGCTTCCGCTGTTGCCCGTTTCTTAGAAGAAAGGGGTATTGACAGGGTCAGAATGCGCGCAACAGGTATGAATGATGTCAGCCCGAAATATCCGAACTTAGACCCCTTTGGCGAACCGATACCGGAAAACCGCATTCGCAATCGCCGTGTTGTTATTCATATAGAACCATCTTTTATGTAATTTAGGCTAGAATATTCCGCCAACGGCAAACCACCTGCCGTCTTCAAAAACCAAATGAAATGCGGCGCAGTTTGGGATAGCGTCATAAGCAACATTAAAATAATTTAAGAGTTGGCTCATTGTTCCGCCATGGATAGCCACCCCCATAACATCATATTTTTCAGATGTTAACTTTTGGAGTTCGGCGAGCACTCGCTCACGCGCTGTTTTTTTGCTTTCTCCTTGCGGAAAAGATATATCATCATATTCCGGGGCAAGGCTCGCCCAATGAGACAAAATTTCGGGATAACGATCAGCCAAATCTATTGTAAGCTGTCCTTCCGCCACGCCATAAAAACATTCTTTAAGATTTTCGCGAACAATAACGGGAATTTGCAATGCTTGAGCAACAACATCGGCCGTGTGTTTTGCACGAATAAGCGGACTGGAGAAAATAGCCTCAAGTTTTTTATCTTGGAGTTTGAGCAAAAGTTGCTGAGCTTGAGCAACACCGGTTGGGGTCAGGTCATAATCCATACCGGAACCTTGCCAACGTCTTTGGCGATTAAGCTCGGTTTCACCATGTCTGAAAATATAAAAATCTTTCCGCATAAAATACCTCCAAAGGTAGAGTATAAAGAAAAAAACACTAAAGAAAAGCAAAAAATCTATTGATTAATTTGAGAAGAGAATTATAGTAGCAGTGTTTCTGCCGCGGGTATAATTCAATGGTAGAATGAGAGCTTCCCAAGCTTTTAATGCGGGTTCGATTCCCGTTACCCGCTCCATTAAAAGACCACCCCCAAGAGGGGTGGTTTTTTAATGGAAAGATAAAGACTTGAATCGAACCCGAGAGGGCGTGAGCCGATAGAAAAGCTCCGGTGGAGCTTTTCGTTGCGAACGGTGCAGTTTTGTTAATTTGTGAGAAGCGACAGCGCAACGACGCAAATGTTACAAAACAAACTCAAGATTCCCGTTACCCGCCTTTACTTTTGGCACAATCTCACCACCCCCAAGAGGGGTGGTTTTTTAATGGAAAGATAAAGACTTGAATCGAACCCGAGAGGGCGTGAGCCGATAGAAAAGCTTATAAAAGCTGATGAATATCATATTCATCATACCCCTCATAATAATAGCTGACATCAATACCTTTCATAAAGATTTCGCGCTCATTAATTTTATCTGTTAAGGCATTTTTCAAGAGGTGCTTTATTTCTATACTTTTTATCGGACTTCTTTCCATTGCTAAAAGATAGTCCTCCTTATCAATTTTATTCCAGTCCACAACCCTTTTGAGTTCTTTTTTGAATATTAAATCCAACCAGATTCTGGCAGCACGCCCATTTCCTTCTCTGAACGGATGCGCAATATTCATCTCAACATATTTTTCAACGATTTCATCAAAAGTAGATTGCGGCATTTTATCAATATTCTTTAGAGATTGTTTCAAATACATAAGCGGGGCAAATCTGAAATTTCCCTTAGAAAGATTAACATCACGCAGTTTTCCGGCAAAATCATAAATATCTTCAAATAGATATTTATGAATCTGTTTCAGTCCAGCAAAAGTCCCAACCTTAATTTTATCAATTTTACCACTATCAAAAAGCTTCTTAGCTTTTTCCTTGCTAATTTTTTCTTCAAATCTGTTAAGCTCAATCTGATTCGTGATATTTAATTTATTTTCTAAAACCATTCACTGCCTCTTTTATACGATATATTTTAATTTAAACACAAAAAAGCTAAAAGGCAATTAAGTTTTAACTTTTGTCTTTCGATATTTTCGTTTATCTAAAAACACCCTTAATAAATTTTAAATATTTTTCTGCCTACATAAAGATATGCAAAATGAATATACAAATAGCGAATACTGCAACCCCTTTGATAAAAAAACGCAGAATTTTTTTATGAAACTAGAACACTGCGGACGTTACTTATACGCTTATGATAATATCTTACCCACGGACACTATTGCTGATATTTCCTGTGCCACAGGATACGGTTCAAATTTTTTAGCTCAAAAAGCAAAGTCTGTTATCGGATGCGACATCAATAGCCACTATATAAATAGTGCTAAAAAAAATTATGTAAAACAAAACCTCTCTTTTATAGAACTCAATCTTCAAGAAAATATAAACATCCTCAAAGATAAAATAAACACTATCGTAAGTTTTGAGACTATAGAACATACAACAGCTCCTTTTGAGGTTATCAAAAAATTCTATAATATCTTGCCCCAAGGCGGAAAACTTTTTTTATCCTTTCCCAATGAAAAATATGAAATTTTTGATACATCAGGAAAGAATATGGACAAATATCATTTATCCATAATCAAATATGATAAAATGTTGACTTTTCTACAAGATAGTGGCTTTACAATTAATAAAATCTTAGGCCAAAGCCTAATTAACAATATTATTTCACAAATCATTAAAATTGAAAAAGACTTAGCTTTCTCTTTTGACAACCTTTTTAACTACAGCCAAAACAATATTATAAATCAAAGCAGATTATTAGCTTATCCAAACGAAAAAAACATTGAACAAAGTTACTCGTTTATATTTAATTTAAGCAAAACCTAACCCTACCCCTCGCGGGTAAAAAGGTCTGATTGCTTAACATCTAAAACATTGGCGATTCTTTTGCCCGCCAAGTCATAATATTGCGGATTAAGCTCTACCCCGACAAAACGTCGTTTAAGTTTCAGAGCCGCCACACCGGTCGTACCGCTTCCCATAAACGGGTCTAGAATCAAGTCATTTTCATGGGTGGAAGCCGTAATAATCCGCTCCAACAAAGCCAAAGGCTTTTGGGTTGGGTGTTTGCCGAAAGTTTTTTCGCTCATCTGCGTTGTGGGAATAGCCCAAACCGTGCGCATTTGTGTATGCGGTTTTTTAATAAAATCTTGCGGGAAATCACCGTTTTTCATCGCATCATAATTAAAATAATGCTTGGCTTTTTTATCTTTTCTGGCCCAAACCAAACTCTCGTGACTAGCCGTAAAATATTTGCAGGACAAATTCGGCGTTGCGTTAGGCTTAAACCAAGCCACGTTGTTCAAAACATGGTAACCCAGCAACAACATAGCATAACCGCAGGAAAAAATGCTGTGATAAGTACCCGATACCCACAAAGTCCCGTTAGGCTTCAATAGCTTTTTACAAAGCGCCAACCATTGTTTATGAAACTCAAAATCTTCGGCAATTCCGCGGCTTTCATCCCAAGCCCCTTTGTCCAGCTTAACCAACTTGCCGTTATAACAAGTTTTGCCGGTTTTAGAGAGCATATAAGGCGGGTCGGCAAAAATCATATCAAAAGTTTCTTCCGGAAACTGCTTAAGAACCTCAAAACAATCTCCGTTATAAAGCGCATAACTTTTATTATCTGCAATCGGCGACACTGACAATTCCCCTCGCCCGCTTATTGATTATAAGAATTGATGATGGCTGTGGCATTAATCACCGATTGGCGATACAAACCGCTGTCCAACATATCCAAACTGCGAATGCAATAATTCGCCACCTGATTAGCGGCCAAGTCAACATCGCCGAATGTCTCCGGCAAAACCGCTTTTTGGCGTGCTTGTTCCAAAATGCAAGCATTAAGTTTGCCCTGCGGTGTCAGAGGAGTTTTATCTTCTTCGGGAAAAGGAGCCAAACTCGTGCAAGCGGAAAGTCCGCTCAAGACCGCCAACATCATCAGAATTTTTTTCATTATTTTATACTTTGCTAAAAATAGTCCTAACTTATGTTTTTTAATATAAAACAAACCGCACAAACTGCAAGCCTTTTAGCTGCCTTATACAAAAAAAGAGAGAAAACCTTAAAAGGCTTTCTCTCTTTCTTAATTATTTCATACTGCTAGAGCATACCCACTCCACACAAAAAAGCACCGATGAGCAACCCCAACAAGAAGAATGTCAGACAAAATATCCAAACCTTATAAAAAGGCTTGCATAAATTGACCAAATCACCGTCCATCAGAGGCATTTTTTCTTTCATAGCCTCAAATAAAGAGTCCTTATCACAAGACTCAATATTTGCCTTACACCAAGCTCTGACTTCCGGCTCTTCAATATGAAGGTCAGCATAGATTGCAATAAATGTAGACGGAGCGCCGCAGGCTTCCAAGACTTTGATTTCCCCTTGGAAATAAGCGGAACTTTGATACATCTTAATCATCAAATCCTTGAGGTCGTCATGCCTCAGCAAGGACGGCATTTCTCTTGCAATCACCGCCAACGCCAAGAAGAAATCAATATTTTCATCTAAGCACCGCTGAAACCCGTCTTTTGCCGTAAAGACCCGATATTCTCCTCCTGCAATCAATTCGGAGAACTCCGAAAACTCAGCCTCTAACTGAGTTAAGTTCTTTTCACATACGACACCAAAATCGCCCTTAGACAGCGCATTGGCCATCATCAGGACAGTTTCAAATTTCTTCATAAAAAAAAAATTATTAGTTATTACTTGCGATGAATAAATCCACCGCGTTTCATCAACACAAACATTCTCAGTCCGATAATCTTGGCCGCAGGCTCGGATCTATCGTACCAATCGGCATAAACACAAATACCGTTGAACAACTGCGGATGCTGACCTTTGTATTTTGCACAAAGTTCCCGTGCTTGCTCCGGGGTTAAAATAGCCGCCACGGAAGCTATTGCTTCTTTGGGAAGACGATAATCTCCCGTGTTTGCCACCCACCAATTCCACAAAGCTATTCCACTCAACTCTTGCGGCGCAAGAGCTTTCCTTTGCGGCGCAGAAGTTGGTTCTGGCTTAGGCTCTGCTTTCTCTTCCGGTTTCAAAAAATCAGCTGCAGTTGTCGCATCAACCTCTTCTTGAGGTTCTTGCTCCAAGACAATTCTTTTCGCCTCTTGCAACTTTCTGATTTTTTCAACTTGCTCCGGATTCAATGCCTCACCTTCAAAAGGAGATTTGCGAGCTACAATTTTTTTAACACACCAGATTGCCAATACTGCCAGTACGACAATCAAAATAACTAAATCTAGATGCATATTATTTTATTTTTAAGTTAAACAATAATTTCTTATTCATCCCACAATAATCATCACTTAAGCTCTTTTCATACCACAACGAAAGACTTTTGTCTAGACAAAAAATTAAACAAAAACCGTTCATTCAGAATTATCCCGACAGACATCAATCTTGAGTCTTTTTTTTCTGGTATTTAAAAAAATAAAGTGCTATAAAACGCGTACAAGATTCTATTTAAAGTAACTCATGGCCGGAAGATAAGGCATAAAACCGTCTTAATCCGAGGGCCTTTTTTATGTTAACCATACAAGGATAAAATATATGTCTGACGTTAAGATGAAAATGATGGATGGTAACGAAGCAGCCGCTTCCGTTGCCCACCGCATGAATGAAGTCTGCGTAATTTACCCGATTACCCCGTCCTCACCGATGGGCGAATGGGCAGATGCGTGGTCTGCTGCAAAGCAAAAGAACATTTGGGGCGTTGTACCTGAGGTTCAGGAAATGCAGTCTGAAGCCGGTGCTGCCGGTGCTTGCCACGGTTCTATTCAGGCCGGTGCATTGACCACCACCTTTACGGCTTCTCAAGGCTTGCTCTTGATGATTCCGAATATGTACAAGATTGCCGGTGAACTTTCTCCGTTTGTAATGCATGTTGCCGCTCGTTCTTTGGCTTACCATGCATTATCAATTTTCGGCGACCACACCGACGTAATGTCTTGCCGTCAGACCGGTTTTGCAATGTTGTGCTCTAACTCCGTTCAGGAAGCTCACGACTTTGCAGCCATTGCTCAAAGTTCTACTTTGCGTTCTCGCGTACCGTTCATGCACTTCTTTGACGGTTTCCGCACATCTCATGAAATCAAGAAGATTAAAGTTTTGTCTGATGACGACCTCCGCGCTATGTTGGAAGGTGTAAACTATCAGTTCAACGCTGAACACGCTCTTCGTCCGGAAGCTCCGGTCATCCGCGGTACAGCTCAAAACCCGGATGTCTTCTTCCAAGGTCGTGAAGCTTGCAACCCGTTCTATAACAAGGTTGAAGGCATTGTTCAGGAAGAAATGGACAAGTTTGCAAAAATCTCTGGCCGCAAATACAACGTTGTTGACTATGTTGGTGCCGCAGATGCTGAACAAGTTATCGTTATTATGGGTTCCGGTGCCGAGACGGTTGAAGAAACCATCAACTACCTCAACGCCAACGGCGGTAAATATGGTTTGGTTAAAGTTCGTTTGTATCGTCCTTTCCCGACCAAGTCTTTCTTAAAGGCTTTGCCGAAGTCTGTTAAAGTTGTTAATGTTTTGGACCGCACCAAAGAATCCGGTTCTATCGGTGAACCTTTGTACTTGGATGTTGTTGCAACCTTAACTCAAGCTTTCGCCAACAACGAAATCGCTTCTATGCCGCGCATTTACGGCGGTCGTTATGGCTTGTCTTCCAAAGAGTTCACACCGGGTATGGTTAAAGCTGTTTATGACAACGGTGCTTCAGCCAAAGCCATCAACGGTTTCTCTGTCGGTATCACCGATGATGTAAGCAAGACCTCTTTGCCGTTTGACGATTCTATTGACACCGAACCTAAAGACGTTGTTCGTGCCGTATTCTTCGGCTTGGGCGCAGACGGTACGGTTGGTGCCAACAAGAACTCCATTAAGATTATTGCTGAAGATGCCGGCAAATATGGTCAGGGTTATTTCGTATATGACTCTCGTAAATCCGGCTCTATGACAACTTCTCACCTGCGTTTCTCAGATAACCCGATTAAGGCCGCTTATCTGATTAACAAAGCAGACTTCGTTGCCTGCCACCAGTTCCCGTTCATGAGCAAGGTTGACATCTTAAAGATTGCCAAACCCAGCGCAACTTTCTTGTTGAACGCACCTTACAAGGCAGAAGAAGTATGGGATCATCTCCCGATTGAAGTTCAGGAAGAAATCATTAACAAGAAGCTGAACTTCTACACCATCAACGCTGTTGAAGTTGCTCGCGAAACAGGTATGGGTCAACGCATCAATACCGTAATGCAGACCTGCTTCTTCGCAATCTCCAACATTTTGCCGAAAGATGAAGCTATTGAGCAGATTAAGAACGCCATTAAGAAGACTTACAGCAAAAAAGGCGATGCCATTGTTCAAAAGAACTTCCAAGCTGTTGATGCTTCTTTGGCTCACTTGCACAAGGTTGAATATCCGTCAAGCGTTACTTCCAAATTCCATCGTCAGCTTCCGGTTCCGGCCGATGCTCCTGAATTTATAAGAAAAGTTACTGGCGAAATCATTGCTGACCGTGGTAACGAGCTTCCGGTTTCTGCTTTTGAAAAAGTTGTTGACGGTACATGGCCGACAGGTACAACTCAGTACGAAAAACGCTGCATTGCAACCGAAATTCCGGTTTGGGATCCTGATACATGTATCCAATGCGGTAAATGCTCTTTGGTATGCCCGCACGGCGTAATCCGTATGAAAGTTGCCGATGAAGCTGAGTTGAAAAATGCACCTCATGGCTTCAAGTCTGCGGCTTATAAAGGTAAGGAATTTGCCGGCAAACAGTTCATCTGGCAAATGTCTCCCGAAGACTGCACGGGTTGCGGTATCTGCGTAAGTGCTTGCCCGGCTAAGAACAAAGCTGACCCGACCAAGAAAGCCATCAATATGGATCATATTGAGAACCACTTGGAAGAGCAAAAAGCTTGCTGGAAGTTCTTTGACACACTGCCTTATGTAAAACGTACCGAAGTTGCTAAGAACTTGCCGAAGACCACTCAGATGATTCAACCTCTGTTTGAATTCTCCGGTGCATGCGCCGGCTGCGGTGAAACTCCGTACATCAAACTTTTGACTCAGTTGTTCGGTGACCGCATGGTTGTTGCCAATGCAACCGGTTGTTCTTCAATTTACTCCGGCAACTTGCCGACCACACCTTACACCAAGGATGAAAAAGGTCATGGTCCGGCTTGGGCAAACTCTTTGTTTGAAGACAACGCAGAGTTTGGTCTGGGTATGAGATTCTCTATTGACCAACAAACCAAATTTGCCCGCACACTGTTGGAAGGCTTGAAGGACAAAGTTGGCGAATTGGCTGACAAGATTCTGAACAACCCGCAGTCAACAGATGTTGAGATTGACGAACAGCGCAACAACATAAAAGCTCTGCGCGACAAGCTCGCTTCAATCAATTCTGAAGAAGCAAAATCCTTGTCCAAATTGGCAGACTACCTGATTAAGAAGTCTGTATGGATTTTGGGCGGCGACGGCTGGGCTTATGATATTGGCTTTGGCGGTTTGGATCACGCCATCGCATCTGGCAAGAACATCAATATCTTGGTAATGGATACGGGTGTTTACTCCAACACCGGCGGACAACAGTCCAAAGCTACCCCGATGGGTGCTTCTGCTAAGTTCGCAACAGCAGGTAAATCTTTGCCGAAGAAAGACTTGGGTATGATTGCTATGTCTTATGGCAACGTTTATGTTGCTCAAGTTGCCTTTGGCGCTAACGATACACAGTTGATTAAGGCTTTGAACGAAGCTGAGGCTTATGATGGTCCTTCTATCGTTATTGCTTACTCTCACTGTATCGCTCAAGGCTTCAACCTTGCTGATGGTTTGGAACACCAGAAGGCTGCTGTTGATACAGGTTCTTGGCCATTGTATCGTTACAATCCGGAAAACATTGCTCAAGGCAAAGCTCCGTTGACTTTGGACTCCAAAGCTCCGAGCAAACCGCTTTCTGACTATATGTCAAACGAGACACGTTTCCAGATTGTTAACAAGATGAATCCTGAACGTTATGAAACCTTGCTCAACAAGGCTCAGGAAAACGTTAAGGAAAAACGTTCTCTATATGAACATATGGCTGAATTTGCCATTAAGGAAGGCGCTGAATAAGCACTTCTGAGCAAAGAAAGTAAAAAAGCCCCTTAGCCGCAAGGTTAAGGGGTTTTTAATTGGCTGTATTTTTTTCTGTACAAATATTTGACAGAATTTCCAAAATATGATATATTCATTACATAATCAACATTTTCTAAGGAGAAATACTATGACCCCCGTTCAATATAACAGACCTCTCCCCAATCCCAAACCGCGCAAATTATATTGCCAACTTTCAGATAACCAGAAAGAAGTTGTAAGCCTGATATCCGAACTTTATATCCAAAGAGCCAATGCCAGAGGAGAACAGATTGCGCAACATCAAAGATTTGATTTATACAATCATTTTGCCAATCTTTACACCGAAGACCAATTAGATAAAAAGCACAAAGAATTATATAAAAACCGCAATAATTTTACGGAACAACAACGAAATCTCATCAACGATAACCGTTATTATGACCCTTTTGAAAGAAACTAACAATAAAGTCATAGGGCACAAAAGCAAGATATGCACATTGGAAGCAACGCGATATAATAATGGTTCTCAAAGCAGCCATTGATGCGGTCAAGCTGGCAACAGCTTAAAAAAAAACGCAGTGTTTTTTCACAAAAACAACTGCGTTCCAAGGTTAACAAACAGGTCGGAGCTTATACATTAACACCGTAATGAGCCAAAATCTGCTGCATACGATCATAATCTTTATGCTCCGCCTCGGACAAATGTTCGTCCGTAAGAAGTTTACACTTTAATGCATTAAACTCTTTCCGCAATTTTTCCAAATCTTCTGCGGAATAAGCAACATGTGAGCTGGCAACTCTCTGATACTTTTTGCCAGATTTAATAATCTTTCCCATAACTGAAAAATTTTTAATTAATAAATCTATAAAACTAATCTCGGAAACTGCAATGTAGCACATTTTTTCAACTTGTAAACCTTTTTTGTCAAAAATTTCATTAAAACAAAAAAAATCTGTTGCATTTTAGAAAAAATAGCCCTAACTTGATTAGACAAAAAAGTATAAATCTTCAAATTATTATAACTATGAATCACAAGTACTTACGACCGACAGATGACTTTTGTATGCTTAAGTCTCTGTCTGAAGCAAAACAAATGTTTGAAGCTGACGGTTTTTACGGCAAAGTAGCCTTAGGGCTAACCCGTCTTACAAGAACCGAACCTCTACCCAAAATGGTTTTAGGTAAGCGTCCTCCGGAACAGATTAACATCATCCAGTGGATTTGTTATGCCGGAACCAAAGGTATGGTTGGTATTCCTGCATTTTACCACAAAGAAAATTATGCTGATTATGGAAACATTCAACTCCTTACGGAAATTCCGATTAGCACAACTTTTGTTGCGGATGAGGAAATATTCTGCTTTGAAAGAGAAAAAAACACAGACAACTCTTTCAACCCGACAATCTTTTCTTTGGCCTTTATTGACAATGAAGAAATGGCCATGTTCATAGCAAGGATTTGGGGAGAAAAGCCGGTTAGCGCCACCTTAAACAAACTAACAATCGTCAACAACGGCATTCTAAATACAGAATTTCCGTTGTGCGAAAATTATGTGGCTCCGATTTGGAAGGTTAAATGTGAAAACGGCGGTTTTCGTATGCTGGCAGCCTTCACGGATGATTATGCCATATTCTCAGAATATGACACAAAAACATTCAACTGGCAGCCTCTTTCGCCGGGAAAAAGCTTCATGAGAGATAACAAGCTCTACACTATTTCCGATTCGCCAACCTATGGCTATTGCTTCAAGGAAACAATGTCTGTATCCTTTAACAAAAAACCGTCTCCTTAACCGGACACGGTTTTTTTGTTGGCTTATTTCAAATTATTTGGATTCAGACATTCAAGCTCCGGTAAAACAAAAAGCCCATCCTTGCGGATTAACACGTCATCAAACCAGATTTCGCCTCCGCCATGCGCCGCATCTTGCATCTGGATTAAATCCCAGTGGTTAGCGGAACGATTGCCGTTAAAAGCAAAATCATAGGCATTGCCGATAGCCATATGGAAAGACCCGCCGATTTTTTCATCAAACAGAATATCTAAGATTGGGTGCGTAATATGCGGATTAACGCCAAGCGCAAATTCGCCCATATAGCGAGAACCTTCATCCGTTTCCAAAATATCTTGCAATACATCTTCATTAAGCTGAGATGATGCTCTCACTATTTGACCATTTTTAAACTCCAGCCATATACGAGAAAATACCGTTCCCCGATAAGCACTATCCGTATTAAACTGCACATAGCCATTAATTGAATCTTTGACCGGAGCCGTATAGACTTCACCATCGGGAATATTCCTTTTTCCCTCGCTCTTAACCACGGGAATTCCTTTAATTGAAAATTCCAAATGCGTATCCGGCGCGATGATTTTGACCTTATCTGTTTTCTCCATCAACTTCTGTAAAGCAGTCATCGCCTCACCCATTTTATGATAATCCAACAGACAAGCATTAAAGTAAAAATCTTCAAAATCTTTAAGCGACATTTTGGACATTGCCGCCATCGTCACATTCGGAAAGCGCATCACGCACCAACGCTTATTAAGGCGAACCTGCGTATGCACCTTCTCGCCAAAACACTTAGACCACAGCGTATTTTTTTCCATCGGCAATTCAGATAAAGCAAAAATATCATCAAAACCTCTGACTGCCACATAAGCATCAACACTTTCCATAATCTTGCGATGTATACCGGCATAAGCTTCTATCTGCTCCGCTGTTGCATCACGTAAAAAATCTTTAATAAAAGCATTATCATTGCAAAAATAAAACGGCACGCCCCCTGCGCGTATAACCGCAGCAATTAGCTCTTCAAACAACGGCAAAGCCGATTGCCCGAAGCACTCCACATAAACCTTATCGCCTTTTTTAACCTCTATGGAATAATTGACGACATTTTGTGCCAATTTTACAATTCGCTCATCTCTTTTCATCTTATTTTTTCTCCGAATTTTTAAGATATTCCACCAATAACCTGATACCGAAACCGGTTGCGCCTTTCGGACACAAATCCGTTCCCTCTTTGGCTATCTCCAAATCTGCCATATCTATATGTGCCCAGCTGATACCTTTTTGAATATAGCGCTGCAAAAAAGCCGCCGCTTGTGAACCATCTCCGACATTTTTGCCCACATTTTTCATATCTGCCTTATCAGAATCAATCCACTTATCAAAGGCATCATTCATCGGCAAGCGCCACAAAAGTTCATCAGTCGCTTTTCCTGCCTCAATCAAATCAGCAATCAATTTATCATCATTTCCGAACACACCGGCATATAATCCCCCCAAAGCATAAGCCACCGTTCCGGTCAAAGTTGCAATATCAATAACTTTTTTAGGCTTAAATTTTTCTTGCCCGAACCACAGCAAATCTGCCAAGAGCATCCGCCCTTCTCCATCCGTATTAATAACCTCCACGGTTTGTCCGGACATAGAATGAATAACATCATTAGGCCGCATGGCGCTGCCGGAAGGCATATTTTCAACCAAACCGACCACCGCGGCCACATTAATTTTTCTTTTTTGCAAAGCAATCGCCTTCATTGTTGCCACGACAGCGGCAGCTCCTGCCATATCGGCAAACATATTCACCAAATCTTTGGTGGTTTTTAAGTTAATTCCGCCGGCATCATAGGTAACGCCTTTACCCACCAAAAGCGTATCAATATCTTTGTTTTTCTTATCTCCGCGCCAAACCATAACGGCGGCACGCGGTTTGTTCACAGACCCTTTGGCGACATCTAAAAGCAAATTAAAATTCTGCTTTTTCAACGCCTTTTCATCCAAAATTTCAACATCAAGCTTCAAATATTTCAAGCGTTCAATATCAGCGGCAAAAACCTCCGGTGTCAGATAATTTGCCGGCTCATTAACCAAATCTCGCCCATAACGCACGGCATTTGCCAAAGAGGCAAAATCCGTAAAGCCTTCGGTTGTTTTGTCGTCAAACTTTTCGCCCTCAAAACAAACTGTTTCCAAAGCCGGATAATCTTCCGCTTTCTTTTGTGTAAAATACTTATCAAAATAATAATTTCCGAGCTCCAAGCCTAACGCCAATTGATAAGCTGTTGCCTTATAATCCAAATCACAACCTTTAATTCCATCACACCAAATTTTTGCCACCCGGCTCTTGCTCAAGAGTTGCGCCAATTTTCCACCGCAGAGCAAAAAATCAAGTCTTTGCGGCTTTTCGCCCAAACCAATAACAATCAATTTTGCTTTTTTTGCATAAGTTTCAACACTTTTTCCTCGTTCTCCGGCAAATTTTGCATTTTTTAAAACAGCATGCAACAAAGCCGCCTCTTCTTTGTCCAAAAATTCATTATATGCCGAGTCGCGAAACACCTGATTTTCAGATAACAAAATCACTTTTGCATCACATTTTTGAGGACATTTTCCATTGAAAATCATCTCAAGCATTATTCTTCCCCCTAAAATAGTAACATTTTTAAAGATTATACACAAAAAACAATAACAAAAGCCTAATTTAAACTAGTCAAAAGCAAAAAAATATTGTACAATTTGGACAAAATTACAATTTTATCCAGAAAAAGAGACAAAAATTGGCCAAGAAGCGCATAGAAAAATTAGAAGGTGCTTTTCCCGACTTCTTAGATGAAGAACAAACCTCTCTTGACCAAATTTTTGACATCATCTCCCTCTCTTTCCAACCCCAAGCCCCTGACGCCCCCGTACTTTCCAAAGATGCGCTTGAAGCTGCTGATAGTCTTTACGACAACAAAATTTCAAAAATCTGCGACGACATTCTCTCTCTTGAGCAAAATGCAGCCACTCTAATTCAAGCTGATATTGAAAACCTTTACAAAGGAAGCTTCGTTAGAGATTATGCCAAACGCTTCCAAATCAGCGAAAAAGAAGCAAAAGAACAGTTACGTCAAGATTTAGCAGAGAAGCTTAATGCCTTGGGTATGAATTGCATAGACAAGCGACACTACGCATTGCCCCGCGAGATTAAACATATTATTCGTATGGATTTTTACGGCACCATTGATAAGATTGATGAAAAAAATGATGGTAAGTCAGCTAAAGAACTATCCCACATCTACCTCAACCGCAATCCACAAAAGACCGAAGATATCAGACTTCAAGACTATGACTTGACAGCATCACCGATTTGGATGATATATCGGCAGTTCAGAAGTTTTCGTCTTCTGGAAAGAAATCTGCCCAAACTTCTCAAAGATGCAGGCATCACTCCAGAGGAATTTATACATCTTAATGCCTATGACATTTCTCAGGTTTTATACAATCACTACATTAACAAAAGCAAGCCCGATGCTGATAAATCAGAGCGGGCAAATTTGTTTTTAGGAGCCAAATATCGTTTTGTTAAAACCTTCATTCGCCACAACAAGAAAGCTTTCAAACATATTATGAACTTACGAGGCGTAGACCCACGTTATACGGACACCCTCATTAAGAATATGGAACAATACGGCATAACCTCTGGCTTTGATGTCGTTGAAAAAGAATACACTGCAGAAACACTGGAAATCTTAAAGAAACACAAACTCGTGCCGGAAGATACTGAAGTTGGCTCTCCGATAAAAGACAAAGAAATTTCAAAAATAAAAAAAGCTGGACTAATTAATCTAATTTTAGCAAGAGATGAGAATGGGAATCCCGTAACCGGACCGGATATTACCATTCATCACAAAATTGCCGTTCAAGATAGTGGCGAAAGAACCAACTTTGCCGAAGTTAACCAGTTTCAAAATCTTTGTATTATCATTGAACCCTACCACTTTTTTGCACACTCACTAGATCGTACAAAGAATATAAACGGAGCCGAATGCTACGTTTCAAGAATTGAGATTGGAAAAAGAGTTGCCTTTTATGGCGGTTTCAATAAAATTTTCCAACTGGAACATGACTTTGGAATGCCGCATTATAACGAATATGACCACGAAGTCTTAAAACAAATCGGCCTCCAACAAAACGCTGATAGTGAAATAACGTCCTATTGGGACGAGCAAAAAAAGCTCTCCCGCCGCAAAAAATTTTCGCGAAAAAAGAAAAAAATCCACTCAAAAGAAAAAACAGAAAAAGAAAAGACCCCACATAAACAAAAGAAAAAAGAAAACTTTTCGCAGCCCGACAAAATGGAGCAAAAAAACAATATATCTCAAGCAAAGAAAATTCCTCTGAAAGATACTGCACAATCTTCAAAAGCAGAAAAACAAGAAAACAGCTCATCAAAACCGCATATTTTATCCAAACGCATAGAACAACTTACGCGCAAAAGAGATGAATACAACAAAATTCGTGCCGAGCTCATAGAAAAGCGCAAACAATATCTAAGCTTGCGTGCCGCCAAAAAATCTGCCATAAAAACTATTAGTCAATTTGAAGATGACGAAAAATTTGAGAAATTTATTCAATATGCCATAAGGATGCAAAATAAACAAAAATGAATGAACTAATCAAACATATCAAACAAACAGCTTCCGCACGCTTAGCTGCACCGGTAAACACACAAAAAATTATTCTTTGCCAAAAAGAACTCACCCAAAACGGCAATGCCATGCTCCCTGATGCCTTTTTGGTGATTTTACACAGTTTTAATGCTGTTTCTTATGACGGAGCCAGAATTTTCGGCATAAATCCTGAAAGCAAAAATTTTATGGATATTGTTTTAGCCAACCAAATGAGCCCCCTTGCCGGAAAGCAAAATATAGTTATTTTAGGTTGCGATGAATTTGATTATCTCGCCTACAATACAGAAACACAAACTTATCAAATCATTGACAAAGAAGACCTTGAAGTGTTAGAAGAATATTCAGAGATTGAACCGGCCGTAAAGCACATTTTAAAGATTTAAGCAATGAAGAATATCTACGAACCTAATGAACAAAATATGAAGCTTGCCGCCCAAACCATTAAAGATGGCGGTTTAGTCGCTATGCCAACCGAAACCGTTTACGGCTTAGGTGCGAATGTCTATATTGCTTCAGCCGTTGCCAAAATTTTTGAGGCCAAACAACGCCCTTTTTTTGACCCGCTGATTTCACATATTGCCGAAATTGATTTCTTAAAAACCTACGCCCAAACAGATGAAAGAATTATATCTCTGGCAAAGAAGTTTTGGCCGGGACCTTTAACTATGGTTCTAAAACGCATAGACAATAATTCCGCCATAGATTTAGCTTGTTCTGGTTTGCGCAACATTGCCGTGCGTATGCCGGCACATCCTGTTGCTCTAAACTTAATCAAAAAAAGTGGCGTACCTATTGTTGCTCCTTCAGCCAACAAGTTCAAATCCATCAGTCCGACAATGGCTCAACACGTTTTTGACAGTTTAGGCAGTAAGGTTGATATGATTTTAGACGGTGGTGCATGCCGCGTGGGCGTTGAATCCACCATTATTGACGTTACCGGAAAGAACATTGTCATTTTGCGCGCCGGCGGAACTTCTAAAGAAGATTTGGAAAAATTCTTAAACGAAAAGGTCTTGCTCTCAGACGGCGCCCCCAACAAACCAAGCGCCCCCGGACAATTGCTCAAGCATTACGCCCCTGAACATCCTTTACGCATTAACGCCGCCACCCGCCAACCCGGAGAATTTTTCATCGGCTTTGGCAATATTGCAGACTGCGACTTAAACTTAAGCCCAAGCGGAGATTTATGTGAGGCGGCAGCAAATCTTTTTGCTTTTTTAAGAGAAGCGGACAAAGTCAAAGGTTATAAAGGTTTGGCTATGTCTCCCATACCGGAAACGGGTTTAGGCTTGGCTATCAACGACCGCATTCGCCGCGCCTCATATAAGGCTTAATTTACTGGAATAGAATATGCTCAATTTCTCCGAAGATTATCTGCTGGACAAACAAGTTAAAATATTTCAACCGCTAAACGGCTATCGCGCCTCTACGGACGCTGTTATTTTATCTTCGCTTATTGCAGAGCTCAAAAAAGATGCTTCTGTTTTAGATGTCGGCTCCGGAACAGGAGCAATTTCCTTATGCTTGGCTGAAAGATTTAAGAATATCCGCCCGCAAATTACTGGACTTGAACTTCAACCTGAACTGGTAGGTTTCTCAAATCAAAGTGCCCAAGCAAACGGATTCGCAGATTTTCTCTCTTTCCTTCAAGCAGATATATCTGATAAAAAAACTTGTCCAAAACCCTGCTCTTTTTCTCATGTCATCACCAACCCGCCTTATTCGGAACATGATATGCCCTCTCCCAACGCCAGCAAAGCCTTTGCGCACAATGGCAAAAGTTTCAAGCTTTCGGAATGGATAGCCTTTTGTATCAAGATGCTCCGCCCGCAAGGTTATTTTTATATGATAAACAGAGCTGAAGCCCTACCCGAAATTTTGGCTTGTCTGTATGGCAAATTAGGCGAAATAAACATATTTCCGCTTTATTCCAAACCCAAGCAAAAAGCCAAAAGAGTAATCATCTGTGCAAGAAAAGACTCAAAAGCTCCGGCCATCATCCATCAGGGTCTAATCATTCATAACGCTGATGGCACATACAACCAAACAGCACACAAAATTCTCCGGTCCGGACAGTCTTTAAAAGAAGCTTTGCAAAATTAAGCTCCAAAAATAACCACCTGTTTTCCGCCATCATGCTGAGCCTTTTGGATAGCAAGAATGGCTTGCTCAATCAGCTTCTTAGCCGAAGCTGCCGGATCTGGGAAAATACTAACCCCGACAGAAGTCTCTAAACGATGCTCGGCGAAATTATCCGCGACAGGTTCATCTAAAGCAGCCTTAACGCGCTTAATCTCTACATCCAAATTTTCTAAATTATCAACATTTGGAATCAATATCCAGAACTGATATTTTAAGCCTGTTGCAACAGTAAAAGTTTTCTTCAGGCTCAAGACCAATCTTTCGGCAATTTTGCGCAAAATAAAATCATCAATTCCCAAACTCTTAAAAGATTTCAAGTTATCAACACTTACTCCGATTAGAGCAATCATATTTTTCTTTTGACGAATATCTTTATAATTTTCGGCATTCACCGCCATTTGCACACGATCTTCCAACAAATAAAAATTAGGAAGACCTGTTAAGTCATCATACAAACCCGAAACCAAATTAATTTTTGTAATAATTCTGCTCCCGACAAGAATAAAAGTAAAATGTTGGTTATCGGGCAAATAAACAGCATCAAAATTCATTCGCTGTACTTTGTTATCTGGCAGCTTCAGGCGCACCATCAGACTTTTGTCATTAGTTAACATTTCGCCGATATTCTCGGCCAACAAATTCCAATCTTCTTTAACCACAAATTTCAGGAAATTTTTTTTTAAAACATCATCTTCACCAGCCACACCGAGAATTTTTAAGAAAGTTTTGTTGGCATACTCAATTTTATCATCTCTGACAATAACAAAAGAACGCTCTGAATTTTTAAATACTTTATTGATAATATCTTTAAGATGAACGTCTGCATCTTCAATAAAATCCTGCACAACAAAATCCGTCATTTCTTGCTTATCAGACTTTAAAGTTTGCTTAATAGTCTTAAGTTTTGGCGTTTCATTCAAACTTTCCAAAGAATCCAAATCCACATTAAAATTTTTAGCCGCACTTAAAATACCCAAATCAACATTATGTTTAAGATTTTTATCACCGACTCCTTCCAAAAAGGCAATTGTATCGGTATCAAAAACCAAATTCTGATTATTATCACTCATTACAAATTTCCGCATAAAACCTCAAAGCAAGATTATCTTAAAATGATTATTTCCAAAAAACAATCAAATATTTGCTCTTTATTAACTTTAATTTGTTAACATAAACAAAAATTAAATAATAACTAACGGATATTCAACATGGCAGAAGCAGAAGAAGAAAACGAAGCCCCAGAAGAAAAGCCCGTTCAACCGGAAACAGAAAGTAACGGAGAAATCGGAGCTAACAAATTTTTAGTCAAAGAAAGATTTGAAATAGACTATGCACAACCGCTCCCCTGGCTTGATTGTAACGGAGCCAAAGCCTATCGTGTGATAGACCGCATAGATACCAAACGCGGCCTTTTTGCTCTGCTCTGTAGCAACAAAACCTGCCCACGCTCCACCATTTTGCCCTACATCAAATCTCTTGAATGCCGAAGCTTAATGAAACTCGTAGAGTTTGGCATTGTAACCTGGTTGCCGGAAAAATCGCGAAACCTTGCGCTTATCTATAAAATCCCTTATGGCAAAGTTTTTGAAGGAGGCAAAACCACATTAGATATTCGCAATTCAGAAAAATTTAAAAGCACGCTCATTAGCCTGCTTTCAGTAGTTGAGGCACTAAAAAACTATAACATAACCCACAGAGCCATACGCGCCGATAATCTTTATTATGCCAATGCAGATAAAACCGAAATTATGATTGGCGATTGTTGCGCATCATTTCCAAGCTTTCATCAACCTCCGGCATACGAAACTATAGAAAATATGCTTTCCATAGCAGAAGGAAGAGGTAATGGAAGCGAAAAAAATGACATATATGCGATTGGTGCGGTCATGATGGCCTTATACTTAGGGCATGAAGTTGGAACAGATTTAAGTTTACCGGAACTTTTAAGGCTAAAATCCAAAAAAGGAAGTTACCAAACCTTACTTGGAGATGAACATATTCCAAATCAAATTTCGCCGATACTCCGTAATTTATTAACGGACAACATTGAAAATCGCCTGAACTACATACAAGTCTACAACCTTTTAGATGGAAAGACAAGCAATTACACATCAGCCACGAGTACGGATCGCCCCAAAAGAACCATATCCTTTAACGGAGAAAAATTTTATAACACCCGAGATTTTGCCATAGCACTCAGCAATTCACCGGAAGAAGCTTATGAACTCGTAAAATCCGGCAAATTACTGGATTGGGTAAAAAACGGCTTAGAAAACGAAAAACTGGCAGGAAAGATTGAAAAAATATTAAATGCTTTTCCAGAAGGCACAACCTCCACAGAAGTTCTGATGTCAAAGATTTGCATTTTACTTTCCCCAGACCTTCCAATCAAACTAAACAACCTCTGTTTATTTCCCGATGGTGCCCCCAAAGCCATCTACTATGCGTTGCGCAATAGCACGGACACCACCCCGTTCAAGGAACTTTTTTCCACAGAAATAATCAAACTTTGGTATCAGGAACAAGAACATATGCGCTCACCCGCCAATGCTGGAGAGTTTCGCATTTATGTCAATCGGCAAGATATCGGCTATGGAATAGACCGCATAATGTATGACTTTGATGACGACATTCCCTGTGTAAGCCCCTTATTAGGAGATGAATTTGTCAATTCTCCGACCAGAATTTTAAGAGCATTAGATAATACATATGCCAAACAAATTGTTAAAAGCATGCCTTATGACCGAAACATTATAGCCTATCTTAGATGTAAAATGGGAAAAAAAATAGATGGAATTTTAACAGATTTAAGCACCAACAAAGAATATTTACAAGCCAGTGCCGTATTAAGATTATATACCTCAATGCAAAATAAATTCGGACCGGCACAACTGCCGCATTTATCGCAATGGCTGTCAAGCTCATCAATGTCCATAATCAAGAGTTATCATAATCTCAAATATCAAAAATTTTTAGAAAGAGAATTACTTAAGATCAATAAAAATGGCAAACTCCATGAGCTTTGCGACATTTTGGAAGATGAAGAAGCACGCAACAAAGACAAAGCGAACTATGCCAAAGCCGTAAGCGACATAAACTTTTTACTTGCCGAAAAAAACAAAATACTTAACAACAGCTCCAAATTAGATGATGATGCGCGTAATCTAGCCATACGCTTTACCTCTATTTTAGCAATAATGGTCATGCTTGTATCATTTCTGTTCAACCTCATCATGTGGATATTACAATGAAAAAAGAACAAAATAAAAAACCGCTAATAAACTTAAAAAAATCATACAACAAGCTATCCATCGCTCAAAAACTACTTTTGTTCATAGGATTGATATTCATTGTAATTAGCACTTTGCCGGCCGTAATGGTATTATTGATAGGTTTGCTGCCAACATTCACTATATTAATAACAGATCCCAAGAACACCGATAAATTAGTCATAATCGGAAGCTTTAATTTAGCTGGAGTATTTATTTACTTGATGAATGTTATCAACACCTTCACCCTACATAATGCTTTCTTTATTGTTGGAGATGTATTTAATCTTATCATTATGTTAGGATCAGCAGGTTTGGGTTTAGTTGCCTATTACGAAATTCCCAATCTTTTTATATTTATTTCCAAAGCTTCAGCCCAAAAACGCCTCAAAAACATTGACAATAAACTCGCACGTTTAGCCGAAGAGTGGGGAACAGATTTAATAGACCGCCAGAAAGAATAAGCTAAAAAACTCCCTGAAGGGAGTTTTTTTATAATGCAATCGCTTTTCTAATTTTCTTAATAGAATTAAGCTCAATTTGGCGCACACGCTCTTTGGAAATACAATAAGCTTTACTCAAATCATCAAGTGTAACAGCCTTTTCAGCCAAGCGCCTTTTAAATAAAATATCTTTTTCTCTCTGATTAAGGCAACTCAAAGCCTTCTGAAATAACTTTCGGCGATAACGCAATGTTTCACTATAGGCCAAGACATCTTCCTGATTAGGCTTAGAATCTGAAATAAAATCAATCCATTCGGTCGTATGCTCCGAAGAATTATCCAACACAGAGTTAAGAGAACCATCATGTGATCCTAAACGCATATTCATATCCGTAACATCTTGTACTGTCACATCCAAAGAAGATGCAATATTTCCAAGAACCTCCTGAGATAAATCTCTGTCATCAATAAGATTAAGTTTATTTTTAATTTTCCGTAAATTGAAAAAGAGCTTCTTCTGAGCAGCAGTTGTACCGATTTTAACCAAAGACCAAGAGCTTAAAATATATTTTTGAACCGATGCCTTAATCCACCATAAAGCATAGGTTGAGAAGCGAAAACCTTTACTAGGGTCAAACTTATCTACAGCATATAATAAGCCAATATTTCCCTCCGAAATCATCTCTCCGACAGGCAAACCATAGCCTCTGTATTTTGAAACAACTTTAACGACCAATCTAAGATGTGAAGTAATTAACTTATAAGCAATTTTTTCATCTTTTGTTTCCTTATATTTTGTAGCCAAGCGAAATTCTTCATCTTGCTCCAAAATTGGAAATTTTCTGATACTTTGTAAATATCTTGCCAAATTAAATTCTGGTGAAAAGTCAAGTCCATTAAGAGCGAAAGCGCTGTCCATAAGGTTTCTCCTCTTCCGATGTTGACTTTTCAACGTTAAATAAGAGAAAGCTAAATTACAACCTATTCTTTAGTTTTAATATTTATACTTGTTGTAGTTTATCAAGAAGCAATTGAATATCTTGTGGAAACTCTGAAACAAATTGCAATTTTTGCCCACTTCTTGGATGAACAAAACCAAGAGAAGCAGCATGTAAAGCTTGCCGCGGAAAGTCATTTACAAAAGCCAACACATCTGCACTCAATCCTTTAAGGGAAGTTTTTTTACTTTTTACATAAAGTTGGTCGCCGACAAGATTACAACCGATTAAAGCCATATGCACGCGTATCTGATGCGTTCTTCCCGTTTCCAGATTGCACTGAACCAACGCTGCAGCTCCATTAAAATTCTCTAAGGTTTTATAGTTTGTGGCAGCATATTTACCGCCATTTTCAACCACAGCCATTTTTTTACGGTCAAAGCGGCTGCGTCCGATATTTGCTTCAATTCTGCCATTAAGAGGGTTGGGTAGACCATAAACAACGGCATAATAAGTTCGTTCAATAGAATGTTCAAAAAACTGTGCACAAAGTCCTTGATGAGCCAAATCATTTTTGGCCACAACCAACAAACCACTGGTATCTTTATCAATCCGATGAACAATTCCGGGACGTTTAACCCCGCCGATACCGGACAAATTATCCCGACAATGATACAAAAGCGCATTAACCAAAGTTCCGCTATGAGCTCCCGGAGCAGGATGTACGGTCATTCCGGCCGGTTTATTAACCACCAACAAATCGTCATCTTCAAAAACCACATCTAAAGGAATATTTTCAGGTACAGGCTCAGCCTCTTTAGCTTCCGGTACAAAGACCTGATAAACATCACCAACCCGTATTTTAAAGGAATTATCGGCAACCGTATCTTCATCACAAGTAACATTTCCGGCAAGAATCAATCGTTGCGCCTGAGAACGAGACAGTTGTGGCAAAACTCTTGCCAGAAACTTATCTAAGCGTTCTCCTTTATCCGTTTCGCACACGGTTGGTGTATAAAAAATATTATCGGAAAAATCATTCATATTTGCACAAATAAAAAATTTACGATATAGTTACTAATGTGAGGTAACATAAACAAAATAAGGCAATTTGGCAAGGACAGATTCGGATGGATAAACTAAAACTAGTTAAAACAATCGTATTTATACTAACTTTTCTGCTTGTTTTCGGAAGCCTAATGCTTATCGGCACCCTTTTCAAAAAGACCAAAACTCTGCCTCGCCTGCCTAAAGAAGTTAATCTGCAAGAACCTATCGGTAGTCGTATATCAGATTTACAAACCAAGGAAAACCTCCTTTATCTGACCATCCGCGACGGCGGGCTTGCCGATAGAATAATAATTTTTGATACAATAACCGGACAAAAAGTTTCTACCATTTACCTAAATCAGAGGGAACAATGAGCGATACAGAGAATGAAGAAACATTAGATTTAAAAACAGAGCTCAAAAGCGAAGAAGCTTTGCCTCAAAATAAAAGCTATGAAGAAGAAATCGCCGAAGATGATGAGTTTGAGCGGTTGCTCAACCAATTCATCAACTCCGAGCTGGAAGGCATAGATACCGGAATAGAGGAACCATCAGCCCAACAGGAGCAAACACCTGCACCTGCGGCTCAAACACAAAACACCTCCCCGAGAAATAAAGGTCCGGAACTGGATACAAACGAAAAAGCTTTGTTTGATGCTTATAAAAACTTCTCAAACTCCATTATTATGATGGCAAGTATGAATGAGCTTCCCACTCCCGATTTTCGGCTTGATACATCATTGCTTATTCCTCATTACAAATACAAAACAGGCTCACTGATTGCTTCAGAAGCTATTAGCGGATGGGAAATTATGCTCCAACTTCATCCGGAAGAACTTCAAGGCCTAAGCCCTGACACTTCAGATGAAGAATTGTTAGATTTTGCCGAACGCTGTGAAGATGAACTTTTGCAGCTTGCCATTATCTCTTATGTTGAAATCTTAATAGAAATGGAAGGCTGTGAGATAGCCATTGAAGAACGCCGCCTCAAAGCCCAACGCCGCAAGATAGAAAAAGAGATTTATGAGGAACATCAACGCCGCTTAGAACGCAAACAACGCTATATTGAGGCTATTAAGAAAAAAGATTTTCCGATTGATGCCGAACGCTTGGTAACCAACTATTTCCGCACGGCGCAAAAAGACCCAGATGGGGCCTATCAGGTTCTGATAAACAATCCGGCAGTTTACGCCCCCATAGACACCGCCAAAATCAAGCCGCGCTTTTTTGGGCTCATTAAGCCCACCCCACAAGACGGTATCAGAATAAACCGTGAAATCGGAGAATTTTTAAAAAGGCTAAAAGTTTAGCGAAAATATAAAAAATATAGACAAAAAAGATTTTTAATGCTAGAATATAGTTAAATAAAAAGACTGACAGGACAAAAACAATGGCTGACACTCATGATACAACAAAACCACATCCGGAACCGCAACCCCGTCCGGAGCCTAAACCTACGGTCAAATCTGACGAAGCAGCTCCATCCGGCCAGCAAAACACTGATGACAAAACCGCCACTTTTAACGAAAACAGCGGCTCGGAAAATACTGCCCAAGTCAATCAAGATGTCTCTTTTGACTCATTGTCCGTCAGCGAACAACAAGATTACCTCACCATCTTGGAAGAAAAAAACAAGCGAGGCCTACTTTCAGTCAGTGAAAAAGCCGTCTTAGATAATAATAAAAATAACGACAAGACCACCGGTAATAGAAATGTTGGTGATTTTGGTGCCAGAGATGGTGATGAAAATGAAGATCCTGATCCAGAGAAAAAAGGTCCTTTCAAAGAAAAAGATGTCATTAAATATATGTATGAAGACTGGCTTTTGGAAGGAGCTAACTGGCTTTGGTGTAAGACCGCTGCCAAGCTGGACAAAGGAGCTTATTGGGCTCAGCAAAAGATTCTTGAACGTATGGCTGAAAAGCGCTTAGAAAAGAACAAAGTTTACGATACGGAAGCCAGACATGAACAAATAGCTAAACGCGCCATATCCTCTGGTCAAACTAATATGGATGCCGTCCAAAAGCACGAAGATGCTCAGCTCAAGAACCTCAAACTTCTTAAAGAAGGCAAATATGCCGAAGCTAATGTTTCAGCCACGACCAAAGTTCTGTTAGAAAACATGGACGACAAAGAAAAAGCGCAATTCTTTAAGATTTCTGAACAAGGTATCAAGAATTTTTACAACAATATCAGAATGGCAGAACAATTTGGCTCAAATTACGCACAAGCCGGCATGACCTTTGATCTTGCACAAAACAAAGACTACTACCAAGGCAAAAACTTAACTGAAGAATTTGAGAAACAAAAAGCCCATGCCATGCAGCTTTTCGCCAGAAGAATAGACGAAGCCGTCAAGCGTGGTGAAGACCCGATGAAAGTTGCCGCCAAACTCTTTAATATGTCTAAAAAGGCACTTGAAGCTTCCAACAAGACCATAGAAAAGCGCAAATTTTCAGAAGCAGACAAGAAACCAAATAAAGATAAAACTATTCTTAAAAATGGTAACTTAGTTACATACATCAGCAAAATGAGCGATGAGCTCAAAACCATAGCCACTCCAGCACAAGGACAAAAACGTGGTATGTATGAAGCTGCGGTTGCTGACATGAATTTTGACAAAGAGGCAAACTTAAGCCAAGAAGAGATTAACAAAGCTTTTGCAACAATGCTAATACAGAAAGACGAAAATAACCAACACCGAGGCCGTATTGCAGAGCTCAAACAAAAACTCGGTCTAACCACTGAAAATATGGATGAATTTACCAAGATTTACAACCGAAGACAAAAACAAATACGGACTAGGGAATATAACCAACGTGCCGCAGACACATTATCCGGCATGGCCGCATTGGGAAGCCATATGTCCGGAGGACGTGATTAATGATAAAAAAAATATTCAAATTTCTCAAAGCATTGGTTGTAGGTTCAATTTGGACGGTTATTTTTGTTTACATCGCCGAAAATATTATGATATATTTATGGAACTTTGACATCCTAAACACGCGCGATTGGCAAATCATTAATAGCTTTTGGGAAAGTGGTGGCAAAATCAAAGCCGGAAAAGACTACATTTTTATTTTAATGCTCCTAGCTCTCATTCCTTTGTGGTTTTGTGGTTGGAAATATTTTTATCATGTAGATTTCATAAAAGTTTTATTATTCCCGATAACTTGGTATAATAACCGAATGATAAAAAAATATGGAGAGAACACAAAGCGCATTGTTCTCAAGAACATGGGCACCACAAAAACCAAGCCCAATATGGAAGAGATTATTGAAAAAAGATTAAAAGAAAGCAGCAAGCCGCGAGAGAAAGAAACCGGAAAGATTCGTCAATCCATTCACGACAGAATAACTGCTTCAGAACAAAATAAACAATAACACTAAGCACTTTTTAACCAATTACGGAGTAATATTTATAGTATAAGGAATAATCTGCCCGACCAGCAGATAAAAATTGGAGAATAACTTGAAACCCTTACTCATCTTAACAAGAATCATTTTTGTCGGATGCTTCTGGAGTATCTTTTTTCTGGAAGGCATAAGGGTTATTATGCTCCGCAACTGGCGTTTTGACATTTTTAACAATGACCACTGGCTCTATGCCTGGAACAAATGGAATGAAGGATGGATTATTGATGACCCCAAAGAATGGGCTTTTGTTTTAATCATACTAACTTTTATCCCCCTGTGGCTCACGGGGTGGGCCGCTCTGAGCCTAATTCCCTGGGGAAAAATTTTCTTAAACATCATCATGTTTCCCATAAAAGCTTTCCGCAACCTATTCTACAAACCGGTTAAAATCATTGCGAAAAGCGCAGGGGCTCCGGTTGTTAAGAAGAAAAAATCATATAAGGAAATTCGCCCACGCGGCACACGCGCACCGATTACGGATTATAATGACCCCATACGCCCGAGCGTCTTAAGCAATGCAGCCAAACCGCTGGCTCCAGCAAAACCTGCGCCGATTAAGAAAGAAGAAACTTCAGCTCCGGCAACCTTTGAGCATAATTTATTTAAGTTTGATGATGACACGGATGACGATTTTGACTTTGATTTTGATTCCTTTGACAAGAAATTCAATGAAGAGAAAGCCACAGCCACCCCTAAAGAAGATAAACCCACAGAAGAAACAAAACCGATCAGCAAAAACAAAAACAACAAAGAAAAACGAAATACAGCCCCCAAAAACACTTCGCCCACACCACAACAACCACGATCTGGAGGCAACTCTACACTTGAAGTTTTAAAACAAAAAGGCTACGAAGTTATCACCACAGCCACAATCAAAAACAGCGTCATTGACTTTATCGGCGTTTCAGACAAACAAATCATCCTCTGTTTGCTTGACAAAGAACCAGGAGATTGGCTGGCTGATGAAGAACGCTTTAATGATGAAGAACCTTTATGGTTTTCAGAGAGCAGCCATCGCATATCCCCGGTCAGAAAAGTAGACATTGTCCGCAAGATTTTGGCAGATAAATTATCCGAATCTGATATGAATTTTGAGATTAAAGCCTTTGTAATTGTCCAAATAGGAAATATCATAAATGCGGAAGATATGTTTGAAACATGGGATGAATTGAATATCTCAGTAACCAGAATTGACAGGGGAACACCAAAGGAATTAAAATTATTTTCTAAGACACTAGAAGAAGCAAATTCGCGTATTGAAAAAGAGCAATTTGAAAAGATAAAAAAATTAATTCGTAGCATAGCCTAACAGAGTAAAACAGATAAAAGGACACAAGGATTGCAAAAAAGAGGAGAAGAATGGGAAGAATATGATCATGCCGTCCAATGGATGGTTATGACCGTCGTCATCACCCTTATCGTAACAATCGCGCTGGCAATCATCTCTATGCCTTTGGGCTACCTCATTGGCTCTGGCATATCCAAGGATTCCCTAAACGATGTCGGTAAATTTATCACCACGGTTTTTGATAATCCGTCCTATTTATTTTCACGCTATTGGAACTGGTTTCGCCAGCTATCCGCCTATCGCGGAAGTTTTTCGGTAAGTTTGTGGCTTCCGATTCTCCCCATACTCTCCCTCCCTTTTGGTTTAATAATCGGAGCGGTAACCAATCCCTATCGTTTTCAGTCAAACATCCATGGTTCAGCCCGCATTGCCGAATATAAAGATATTAAGAAAATGGGCTTATTTGATGGTTTCTGTATGGTTGTCGGCAAATACAAAGGCCGTCTGCTGATGTTAAAAGAAACCTTATCCACCTTGTGTTGCGCACCTCCGGGAACAGGTAAAACCGTTGGCGTGGTTATTCCGACAATTTTCAACTCACACGGAATGAGTATTGTCGTCAACGACCCCAAACCGGAATTATGCTATTCCACAACTGGAGCAAGAGCCAAAGACGGACCTGTTTTTGTCATTAACTGGGGTGCGGAAGACAACCCTGCGGAAGGCATTTATTACCCAAGCTGGAATCCATTGTCGCCCAATGCTTTACCGGCTCCGGGACCGGATAGAGATATGTATGTTGACTCCATGTGCAACATTTTGGTTGAAGACCCCAAAGGCGGTGCCGACCCGCACTGGTCTAAGACAGGTCGCGCAGCATTAACCGGATTCATACACTTTATTGCCTCCAAATGCGAGCGCGCCCGCGCTAATGACTACTTCATCGGTCGCATTTATGAAGGAAAATTGGATGAAGAAGATAAACGTGTCTTGGAAGGTTATTATCTGGATATGCGCGACCCGATGTCCGCCCGCGCCATCCAAAACCTTAGGAATGATAACATTACCATAGACAATTATCTACCGATTGGCACATGGCAGTTACTGCCGGAAAAATGGATAGGACACGAATCCTGCCTGGCTATGATTTTGGAATGGATTACAGAAGCCCAAATCAAGCAAGCGCAAGACATCAAACGCCGCATTGAAGAAGGCGACCAAATGGCAGCGATGTCAGACCCCATGCGTACGATGCTTGAAGAAGCTGTTGATGAAGCCAGACGTTTTGGCTACTCTCCTCGTTGTATTACGGAATTAAGCCAACTATCCTCCATGCCTGATAAAGAGCGCGGCTCCGTATTATCAACGGGTTTTGCGGGTATTGGTATTTTCAAGAACTCGGCCGTTGTTTCGCGTACCAGTTTTTCTGATTTGCAGTTCAAGGACTTACGCGGTATGAAAGACCCGATTACGGGTGAATGGAAACCAATTTCGGTTTATTTGTCAGTTAACCAAGTTGATGCGCGCGCTTTGGGTGTTATTTCGGGAACTTTTATTGAGCTGATGTCCTCTTACCTAATTGCCAACCCGCCAAAATTTGTAAACAAAACCGATGGTCAAATGGGACCCTTCCCTTGCTTGTTTGTGCTGGACGAGTTCCCGCAAATGCCGAAGCTGAAAGCCATTATTGATGGTCCGGCGGTCGGACGTGGTCAAAAAGTTTCATATTTGCTGATTGGACAAGACTTAGGCCAAATTTCCGGTAAATATGGTAAAGATGACCTGGAAACGGTTATCTCAACAACCGCATGCAAAATCATCTTATCCCAAAACAACGAGCAAACAGCCCAGCGTTTTTCTAAGATGATTGGTAACAAAACCGTCCAAACCACATCTTATTCAAAGAACGAAGGAGCTCTTGGAAAAGGAAGCAACCCGTTTGCCAAGAACGTATCTTATCAACTTCAAGGAACTTCGGTTATCAGCACCACCCAGCTTTTGAGCTTGCCAATGCTCAAACAGGTCGTTTTGATGCAAGGCTTCATTGACCGCCCGATTATGGCAGATTCGCCTCGTTGGTATCTTGATTCCACAATGAAGAAGTTGGCTGCCTTACCGCCCTCACCTTATGTTCCGGATTGGATAGTTGCTCAGCGCGAAGATATTAATGAGGATATGTTAGCCAAACTTGGCATTGATTATGATCCTGAAGCAGATGACGGCGATGACGAGTTTGACGAAGAAGATGAAGACACAACAACCAACCAACAATAAGGCAAAATGAAGCGATGTGGGAATGGTCCAACCGGCAAAAGAACAATTCTCCAACACCGGAGGTAACCCAAAAAAACTCCGCATCGCTTCTTGCCGCTTATAATGACTTGATTGGCAATAGCTATGCCACATATCACAGCCGCGTCAAGAATATTCAGATAGCAGACAATCCCAACAATGAAAAAATTACATCTCCGTCTGCCGAAGAAGTCTTTGCTCTGGTTCAAAGCAAAATCCGCGAATATAATCTGCCCGCAAGCACCCAAATTATTGAGAAAGAATATATGCCGCAATCATGGCAGGAAATGAACCGTGCCTTTGATCGCTACCATAATCTACGCGCGCGTTTTTTTAAGCTTTTGGGCTATTCTGAACAAGAAAAATGCCAACAAGCCGGACTAACGGAAGAAGACATAAATTGCTTGAGAAACGGTTTTGCGCCAGAAAACTATAACATACATCTCAAAATTCCGGCAGATTTTGGAGGGTTGGCTGAATTTGAAAATTTCAGTCTCATCAAAACCCATCCCTATCATGACAACATTCACAGAATTATAGATATGCAAATTGAAAACAACTTTTTAAGGGTTTACAAAAAAATTTATCTCCCTTGGTTTGAAGGAAAATTTTATCATGATTAGCCGCTACCTAAATTACTTTCGCCAAGCAACGGGTTGTGTTTTTTTTGAGCCCGCGGTTGAAAGCAATTTATCAAAAATAAATCACGAATTAACTACACGCAATTTTGCCCCAATCCCCGAAGAATATTATAACTTTCTAAAACTAACAGACGGGCTTATTTTCAATGGCATAGAGTTTTATGGTTCCGTTCCGCATTACAGAGAACTTAAAGAATACACTTTTCCCAATCTTATCACAGTCAATGAATATTACTTAAACTATGACTATTTCATTCGCAAACTTGTCATTGGCCGAATTTCGGAAAATTTACTACTCTACAATGAAAACGAAAAAGTTTATACAATTGCCGACCGAATAAACCTTCGTCCAATTTTGGAATGCGAAAGTTTTGTTGCCTTCTTAAAGATTTTTTATGACCACGCACTTCCGCCGAATGAGCGCTGACACATTGACAAGAAAATACAAATCTTATATATCTGACAAATAGAATTAAACTCAATTTTTTTGAAAAGAAACACAATGTCTGACATAAGTTCACTTCATAATCACGGCGAAAATATTGCTCCTTTACTGGAAAAAATGCCTAATGAAGACGCTTTTTATAAAGCCTCAGACATTTTTCAACAACTCTGCGACCCCACACGTTTGCGGATTTTGTGGTTGTTGGCACATTGTGAGGCTTGCGTCCAAAATGTTGCAATCACCGTTGGCATGAGCACTTCGGCCGTTTCTCATCATCTTCGTATTTTGCGCCAAACAGGGCTGATAACCAACCGCCGTTCGGGTAAAGAAGTTTATTACAAACTGGCAGAAACCCAAACAGCCAAGCTCATTCACAAAATGATTGACGATGTTTTTGAAATGAACTGCCCTCAAAATAAATTATAATATTACTTGGCTTTTAGCGCACGCATAGCATTCAAAATAGCAATGACCGAAACGCCGACATCGGCAAACACGGCATCCCACATCGTGGCAATACCCCCTGCGCCCATAACCAAAACCAAGAGCTTAACCCCTAAAGCAAAAACAATATTTTGGCGTACAATTTTTAAAGTTTTCTTTGAGATTCTGATAGCCTGCGCAATTTTTGAAGGCTCATCATTCATAATCACCACATCAGCAGCTTCTACCGCAGCATCTGAGCCTACCCCGCCCATGGCAATACCGATATCCGAAAGAGCCAGAACCGGCGCATCATTAATTCCGTCTCCCGTAAAGACCAATTTTCCATCCGATGATTTTTCACCCATCAAAACTTCAACTTTTTCAACTTTTTGAGCCGGCAGCAAATTTGCAAAAAACTTATCAAGACCAAGTTTTTCAGCCACATTTTGAGCCACGGCAACATTATCTCCGGTCAGCATTACTGTTTCTTTTATCCCCGCTTTTTTCAAAGCTGCAATGGCGGAGATAGCATCTTCCTTTATCTCATCGGCAATAAGAATATAACCTTTATATACGCCATTTTCTGCCACATAAACCACCGTGCCGACCTCTTTTGCTTCCTCAAAATCAATCTTAAATTCATCCATCAAACGCTTATTTCCGAGCAAAACTTCCGCACCGTTAACAATGGCTTTTGTGCCTCTTCCGGCAAGTTCTTCATAAGATGAGATTTTTTCAAAATCAGGCTCTTTGCCATAGGCTTTCCGAATAGATTGCGAAACAGGATGCGTTGACCCAAATCCGGCATAAGCAGCCAACTCAAGCAATTTTGCCTCATCAATTCCCAAACCTTTAACTTTGCAAACTTCAAAACTTCCCTTGGTTAAAGTTCCCGTCTTATCAAAAACCACAATTTCGGCTTTGGATAGAGCTTCCAAATAGTTGCTCCCTTTAACCAAAATACCTTGGCGAGAAGCAGCACCGATTCCGCCAAAAAAGCTCAAAGGCACCGAGATAACCAAGGCACAAGGACAAGAGATAACCAAAAATGTCAAAGCCCGATAAAACCAATCACTCCACAAAGCTTCTTTTATTAACAAAGGAGGAAAGACGGCAATAGCAACAGCTAAAAGCACTACAATCGGCGTATAGTAACGTGCAAAACGCGTAATAAAATTCTCTAGCAGAGCTTTTTTAGAGCTTGCATTTTCCACCAAATCCAAAATCTTGGCAACGGTAGATTGCGCATAGATTCGGCTGACTCTAACCTTAAGTCTGCCGTTCAGATTAATACATCCGCTGATAATTTCATCGCCGACAGCAGCTTCTCTCGGCACCGATTCTCCCGTAATGGCAGACGTATCTATTAAAGAATATCCTTCAATAATATGACCATCTAAGGGTATCTTCTCACCTGCATTAACAACAATTACATCATCAACTTTAACCTCTTCCGGACTAACTTTTATAATCTTGCCGTCTTGCTCAATATTAGCATAATCCGGACGAATATTCATAAGAGAGGCTATAGATTTGCGAGATTTTGCCACCGCATAAGATTGGAATAATTCACCAACCTGATAAAACAACATCACCGCCACACCTTCGGAATATTCGCCTATGACAAAAGCCCCTATTGTGGACAAAGACATCAAAAAATTTTCATCAAAAACTTGCCCATGCCCAATATTTTTAACAGCTTTGAGCAAAATCGGCAATCCAACGATTATATAAGCTGCAACAAGACACAACAGCCGAAAAACTTTCTCCTCCGCCGAAAAGAAAAACGCGCCGAAAAACAAAATTGCCGCAACGATAATTTTATAAAGAAGTTTTTGCTGTTTTTTCATCTAAATAAGCCCTATCTTACAAGTGTTACATCATCATCAACTTTGGCTATCAACTTTTCAGCCTCATCCAAAATCTCTTCAAAACGAGCTTCTTCGGCTTCCAAAACCAACTTTCCGGTCATAAAAGAAACCGTTGCCGAAATAACACCTTCAATCTGCTGAACGGCATTTTCAATTTTAGCTGCACAATTGGCACAGTCCAAATCTTGTAAAATAAAAGTCTTTTTCATTATCGCCTCACAAAACATTCAAACGCTCATTTAATTGTTTATATGTTTATGATAACATATGTATTTTTTATTGTCAACAAAGCAAAAGTGTGTTCGCACAAAAAAAGCACCCTGAAAAACAGAGTGCTTTTTTAACTGGGGCGAACTTTGCCGGAGGCAAGAAAACAATCCTGTGAATTGTTTTCTGCCGACGGAGACGGAAATGTTATGGCGGCACACAAGCGACAGCGCCGTGGGCCAGCATTAAATTTCCGGTGCCCGAAGCGTAGTTGTTGAGCCAACGGCGAAACCTACAGAGCAAGAGGAGGCAAGAAAACAATCCTGTGAATTGTTTTCTGCCGACGGAGACGGAAATGTTATGGCGGCGCACAAGCGACAGCGCGGTAAGCGGACATTAAATTTCCGGTAACCGAAGCGCAGTTGTTGAGCTCAAAGCGAAACTTACGGAGCAAGAATAGTCCCATGCACTTTTGCTTCTTACAAGCAAAAGTGTGTTCGCACAAAAAAAGCACTATGAAAAAGACCTTCTGAAAACAAAAAAAGCACCCTGAAAAACAGAGTGCTTTTTTTAACTGGGGCGAACTTTGCCGGAGGCAAGAAAACAATCCTGTGAATTGTTTTCTGCCGACGGAGACGGAAATATTATGGCGGCGCACAAGCGACAGCGCGGTAAGCGGACATTAAATTTCCGGTGACCGAAGCGCAGTTGTTGAGCCCAAAGCGAAACTTACGGAGCAAGAATAGTCCCATGCACTTTTGCTTCTTGCAAGCAAAAGTGAGTTCGCACAAAAAAAGCACCCTGAAAAACAGAGTGCTTTTTTTAACTGGGGCGAACTATGGGACTCGAACCCACGACAACCGGTACCACAAACCGGGGCTCTACCAACTGAGCTAAGTTCGCCATCAGACTTATGCGTTTTTACAAACAATCTAACCGAAAGTCAAGACAAAAAGCATAAAAAATTTTTTATAATCATAAAAATCACTTTTCAAAAATTAACAATTTATTTTCTTTTTAGCGCTAACCTAAGGTTAAACAACTCCAGAAAAAGAGATAAAAAAAGCAATGAAAAGAAGTCTTAACAGACATTTGGCACGCATTTTCAGCGGTTGCCTTTTGATATTGGGTTTAGTTATTTTTTCAACCCAAGCCAAAGCATCTGTTTCATCCATTACGATTGATGCCGAAACCGGCGAGGTTTTATCCTCTTCGGGGGCTGATATTTTGCGTTATCCGGCTTCTTTAACCAAGGTTATGACCTTATACATAACCTTTGATGCTCTGGAGAAAGGCCTTATCAAGCTGGATGACGAATTACCCGTTTCAAGAACGGCCGCCAACCGTTCTCCCTCAAAACTTGGTTTGCGCCCTGGTTCAACAATTGATGTCAAGACTTGCATTATGGCACTCATTGTCAAGTCAGCCAACGACTGCGCCACAGTTTTAGCTGAAGGTTTAGGCTATAGTGAAGAAAATTTTGCCAAGACCATGACCCGGGTCTCCAGAGAACTGGGAATGAAGAACACCACCTTCAAAAATGCCTCTGGCTTACCCAATCGTCAACAAAAGACCACTGCCAGAGATATGGCCTTGCTCGCCGCCGCTATGTATCACCATTTTCCCCAATATTACAAATGGTTTTCAGAGACCAAATTTACCTATCAGGGCAAAACAATTTATACTCACAATTATGTTCTCAAAAAATTTGAAGGAGCTGATGGCTTAAAAACCGGTTTTACCAATGCTGCCGGTTTTAATATCATCACTTCTGCCGAAAGAGACGGACACCGTGTGATTGCTGTAACCATGGGACATAATACAGCCAAAGAGCGCGATAAAAAAGTTGTTCAGATGATGAGCAAGGGCTTAAGCAAGCTCGCCTTAAATGATAAGGTAAATTCTGCCAATATGTATGCCAATCTGGAAGAAAAAAAGCTTGAAAACGAAGCGACAACACAAGTTGCCTCAGCACAACCGACTCTTCCCAAAGAGCAAAATTGGGATATTCAGGTCGGCGCTTTTTCCAACTATGCCAAAGCCCGCAATTATGCTTTAGAGATTAAGCAAAAATCGCGCAAACTTGCAAACAAAGAAATTATTATTGAGCCGGTTTCCACAGGCTCGGCCATCATCTACCGCTCAAAAATCGCCGGCTTTGCCAAAAGAGAAGCAGATGCCGCTTGCAAAAGTTTGAAAAAAACAAATAAATCATGTATAGTTGTTGCCAAGCAAGATAACGATCAACTCATTTTGGCTCAAAACCAATATCAACAGCAGTAATTACCTATGAACGACCCTATAGAAAAAAAAGCTCACGTAATTGTTGTCAGCAACGAAAAAGGCGGCACCGGAAAATCTACCATCTCCATGCACTTAGCCATAAAACTAATGCAAGAAGGTTTTTCTGTTGCAACGGTTGATATGGACGGCCGCCAAGGAACCTTATCAAAATATTTAGAAAACCGTGAAAACTTTTGCGCCAAACATAAAATCTCTTTGCCGATTCCAGTGCATTATCGTTTCACCCCGCAAGAAGATTATAGCTTAATCGCAGCAGACAGAGGAAACATTCGCACTCAAATATCTAAACTTTTAGACAACTACGATGCCGTTATTATTGATACCCCTGGAAACAAAAACTACCTTTTTGAAGAAGCGCATCGTTTTGCCGATACTTTAATCACCCCGATTTCAGACAGCCTGATAGATTTAAACGTCTTGGCAGACATTGATTTTGAAAACGAAAAAATCGGCCACCCGGGGCATTATGCAAATTACATCTGGGAAGTCAAAAAATATCTGGCTTCTTTGGGCAAACCATACTTAAACTGGATTGTTGTTGGCAACAAGCTTTCATCTTATAATTCCAAAAACAAACAGGTTGTCTTTCAATATCTGGAAAAGATGTCTAAGCTCTATGGTTTTCGTCTGGCCGAAATCATCAAAGACAGAGTCATCTATCGCGAACTTTTCTTAGAAGGCCTGACCGTACTTGATATGCAACATCCAGATTTGCGCTTAAAGATGAGCGTATCTCACATTGCCGCCAAAAGAGAGATTCGCGCTCTGGCTGAGTTTATCTGCCCCGAATAGGAGAAAAGCATGAAAGAATTAAGCCTTCTAATGTTTGTAGCTGCCTGCGGCTACATTCTGAACTGCTTTTTCAATCGCTTTTCACCTGAGAAAATCCGCCAACACAATTTTTTTATCCCCTCACAAAGAGAATATAATATTTTATGGGGCTTTGCTTTTTATATGGGATTCGTAGCCTTAATGCTGCCTGCACATCACAAAATTTGGCCTTTGAGCGCAATCGTCATAATTTTCGTTTTGTTGTTTTATTACAAACTGTTATACAAGACCTTGCAAAAAGCGCATAAAGGTTTTCTTTTGCAAGACCTGCAAAAAAGACTGCTCAAACAACAAAAAAACGATTCCTTGCTCAACCGCCCCTATTCAAGAGCCGAGGCTTTGCGCTTGCTGGGCTTAACCGCAGGCACGGATAATGACAATCCGCTACTAAACAAAAACCTTGAACTTTTGCAAAATTTTGCGGACCAAAACCCCAATCTTCCCTATCTCTCAGAGCTTTTGACAAAGCTAAAACAAAGTCTCTACTCAAAATAACGGCTGATAACTTTGTGCGGGACTTGAGTTTAATGCGTATAGTGCTAAACTCTTGGCATCAAAATTAAACCCACAACAAGGAGAGAGAATGATAAAAACAATTTCTACCACCCCTTATACAGACCAAAAAATGGGTACGGGCGGACTGCGCAAAAAAACCAAAGTTATGATGCAGCCCAACTACTTTGAAAACTTTATTCAAACCATTTTCAACACCATCGGCGGTGTTAAAGGCAAGACCTATGTCGTAGGCGGCGACGGCCGTTACTTTAACGACATTGCCATACAAAAATTCATTAAAATGGCGGCAGCCAACGGCGTTGCCAAACTCATCATCGGTCAAAACGGCTATATGTCTACACCGGCAGGCTCCAATGTTTTGCTCAAAAACAAAACCAACGGCGCTTTTATCTTTTCGGCTTCGCATAACCCCGGCGGAATAGACAATGACTTCGGTGTCAAATATTCGGACGAAACCGGCGGTCAAGTTCCCACTTCCATTACCGATGCGATTTATAAAAATTCTCAAAGCATCAGCGAATATCAGATTCTTGATGTTCCGGATGTTGACATCAGCAAAATCGGCACTCAACAATTGGAAGGAATGACCATTGAAGTCATTGACCCGATTAAAGATTATGTTGAAATGTTGGAAGGCATTTTTGACTTTGAGGCCTTGAAAAAACTTTTCAAATCCGGCTTCACCATGAAGTTTGATGCCATGAACGCCGTTACCGGACCTTATGGCAAGCGCATTTTTGAAGAGATTTTAGGCGCTGCTCCGGGCTCTGTTATCAATGCCACACCGAAACCTGATTTCGGCGGCTTGCATCCGGACCCGAATATGGTTTATGCCAAAGAGCTCATCGGCATTATGTATGGCGACAACGCACCGGACTTTGGCTGTGCCAATGATGGTGATGGCGACCGCAATATGATTTTGGGTAAAAAGTTTTTTGTATCCCCGTCAGACAGCTTGTCTATTCTAACGGACAATTACAAGCTGATTCCGGCTTACAAAAACGGCATTTACGGTGTTGCTAAATCTGCGGCAACCTCAACGGCCGTTTGCCGTACGGCAAAAGCTTTGGGGATGGACTGCTACGAAGTCCCGACCGGCTGGAAATATTTTGTAAACCTGATGGATTCCAAGCGCATTACCTTCTGCGGCGAAGAGAGCTTTGGCACAGGCTCCAGCCACATTCGTGAAAAAGACGGCATTTGGGCAATTCTGTTCTGGTTGAGCATTATTGCCGCAACCGGAAAATCCGTTGAAGAAATCACCAAAGAACATTGGAAAAAATATGGCCGCAGCTATTACATCCGCTTTGACTTTGAAGGGATTGACAAGGCTGTTGCCGACAAGCTTATGGCTGATTTGGAAACCAAGTTGCCTTCTCTTAACGGCAAAAAGTTTGGCGAATATGAAGTCAGCGAAGCTGCTCCGTTCATTTATAATGACCCGGTAGACGGCTCTTCCACCAAGAATGGTCTGGTTGTAAAATTTGCTGACGGCTCTCGTATCGTATATCGTTTGTCCGGAACCGGCACAAGCGGCGCAACCTTGCGTGTTTATATGGAAAAATTTGAGCAAAATCACTTGGATGAAGAACCTCTGAATATGCTCAAAGACATCGCCAAGATTGCCGCCGAGATTGCGGAAATCAGACCTCGTACAGGAAAACAACAACCCGATGTCATTACTTAGGAAGCTCACATTAACCATCTTTTTCAACGCACTTGCCTTTTCGGCAAGTGCGGCTGATGGTTTATACGGTTTTACATCCGCCAATCCCTATACTTATGAGGAGCAAATTTTAGACATCAAAGTTGCGCCAAAGACGATTGTGAACTATCGCGAAGCCATGCGCAAAAACATCATCGCCTTGGCAGAGTTCGCCAAAGCCGAGAATAAAGACTTTGAGCTCATCGCCCACGAAGGCGAGGAACTATTGCACAAAAGCTTGTGGGAATATCACTTAGATGGCTATAATGAAGCCCGCAAAAAAGGCTTAAACGCCGATGACCCGGTGTTTTTGGCACACTTAAAACGCACGACCCCGGAAAAAGACTATTCCCCCTCATCTGAGGCTTACGGCAAAAGCATAAGCGGCCTAGCTGTCAACAACCGCTTTTGCGGCAAACATGAGCTTAATGAACATATCAAAAAGCACAATTTAAAACTCATATCCATAGATTATTGCAAAACCGAAGCTGCTTTTGATGAAGCAGCTATGAACGCAACCGGCCTTAACTATTTGCTTTATGCCTTTCTCAAGCCTGAAACAGCCTTTAAGAAAATCAGAAAACAACCGATTATTAACGAAAATGCTCAAAACATTTTCAAAATTGCCGAGGCTCAAAATATATCACTCTTTATAGATGACAGCTTATATAAAGACAAAGAAAGATTTTTGCAAGATATTAGGGAATCAAACTATGACATTGTCGTCATAGATCCGTTCTTCCATCATACATCAGCTTACAGCAAAGAAGATGTAGAAAGCCTAAAATTCAAGAAAAACGGCGCAAAGAGATTGATTTTTGCTAAAATAAACGTCAGTGAAGCCGACCCTGATGACTATTATTGGCAAGATGAATGGGAGATAGAAAAGACACCTTGGTTGGCCAGAGCTTCTTTCACTGATGAAAATGCGGTTATCACCCAATATTGGGATGAAAACTGGAGACAAATCAGCGGTCGCTATTTCAAAGGCATCGTTGACAGTGGCTATGACGGCGCTTTTCTGACCGGCATTGAAAATCATACCTATTTTGAAAAACAAACCCCGCTGGAGTAACAGATGAACGAAGTAGAAGTTTTAGACATATCCCGCGAAGCCATTTTTACCCTGATTAAAGTAGTCTCTCCGGCACTACTTGTTGCCTTGTTCATTGGTTTAATCATCGGTATTTTCCAAGCCTTAACCCAAATTCAGGAAATGACCTTAGCCTTTGTTCCGAAAATCTTAGGTGTCTTTTTCACTCTGATTTTGCTCTTTCCTTTTATGCTCAACCAAATGCGTATGTTATCAGAAACTCTGTTTGACAAGATTGTAACCGGCGGATGATAACCAATGACGCAACTGCTTAATTTGGAAATATATCAGTTTATCTTTGTCTTTTTAAGAATAGGCTCGGCCATGGTAGTAATGCCGGGCTTTGCGGTCTCTTACGTAACGGAAAGACAAAGGCTTTCCATCGCCTTAGCCGTAACGGTTGTTTTGGTGCCTTTTTTAAGCAGCTATCTTCCACCCGCCCCGACAGATTTCTTAGAATTTTTGCGCATTGCTTTGTTTGAGATAATTTATGGCTTATTTATGGGAATATATATGCAAATAATGTATTCGGCTTTAAGTTTGGTCGGAAACTTTGCCGGACAAGCCATCAGCTTTTCCAATGCGCAAGTTTTTGACCCCACATTCCAAAATCAGAGCATCGTCATTGAAACTTTTTTAAGCCTTGTTGCCTTAACCGTTATCTTTGTAACAGATTTGCATCACTTAATGTTGTCAGCCGTCATAGACAGTTACAAAATTTTTCCGGTAGGCTCTGCCTTACCTGTGGCCGATTTTTCAGACTTTTTAAGCCAAACCGTCAACAAGAGCTTCATCATTGGTTTTAAGATAGCCTCGCCTTTTATTGCTTTTTCCATTGTTTTTTATGTCGGTATGGGTTTGGTCTCAAGACTGATGCCGCAACTAAACATTTTCTTTTTGTCTTTACCGTTACAAATCTATCTTGGTTTGGGTCTGTTATTTTTAACCACGCCGATAATGATTCTTTGGTTCGCCAAATATTATGAAGACGGCTTAATAAAGTTTACATCAGGGAGCTAAGAGATGATAGCCGAAGATGAAGACGAAGCCTCAAAGACCGAAGAACCATCGGAACGAAAAATCAGCAAAGCCAAGGAAGAAGGCGACATTGCCCTCTCTCAAGATGCCAAAAGCTTCATTATGCTTATTGGTATGCTTTTTGTGATATGGTTGGTATTACCTTTGATGTTTAAGTGGTTCTATATATTTTCTCTGCGCTTTATTGAAACCCCGGATGCCATCCCAACAGACGCACGCCACTTGCGCTTATTGTTTTATGAAAGTGTTTTGGCGCTTCTCAAGATTTTAGGCATTCCTTTTGCCATCTTTATGCTTTTAGGAATTTTTGCCAGCGTTGCGCAAACCGGTTTTGTTTATGCGCCCAAAAAACTGGAACCCAACTGGAATAAACTCAATATTTTTGCCGCCCTCACCCAATTTATAAATATGAAAAAGATTGTAGAAAGCTTAAAAGGCATCATCAAAATCACGGTCATAGCCTTTATCGGCATTCTGGTTCTAAGACCTTATTTAGAAAAAGTAAACCTCATGCCCGAAATGGACGTTATGGGAATTTTATCATTTATTCATAAAGTTGTGGTTGTCTTAATTTTCACGGTGGTTATTGCTGTTTTTGTCATTGCGGTTGCCGACTATGCTTACCAAAAATACCAACATTTGAAGAAACTGCGTATGACCAAGCAAGAAGTCAAAGACGAATATAAGCAAATGGAAGGTGATCCTTTGGTCAAGTCGCGTATCAGACAAGTCCGAATGGAAAGAGCCCGCCACCGTATGATGGATGCCGTCCCGCGTGCCGATGTCGTTATCGTCAACCCGACACACTATGCTGTGGCCTTAGAGTATAAAATGGAAACAATGGATGCGCCGGTGGTTGTTGCCAAAGGTTTGGATAATTTGGCTTTGCGCATTAGGGAAATTGCGGAAGAGCATGAAATCCCGATTGTGGAAAATCCACCTTTGGCGCGTGCGCTGTTTGCATCCGTAGAGCTTGATCAATCAATTCCGGCCGAACACTTCAAGGCCGTAGCCGAGGTAATTGGATATGTTATGCAGCTTAAAAATCCGCAGACCAGATAAACTCCTGCAAAAAAGATTATTGCAGCTGGCCTATACATTGATAATCTTGAGCATCTCAATAATCTTGTTTATGCTCTATCCCGAATATTATATTTATTCGGTTATCAGTATGTTGGTTTTAAGTGTGCTTTGCCTGGGCTTAACCATCAAAACGCTTCAGGCCGGAGAAGAAGCCATCAGTTACGGCGGCTT
The DNA here is from genome assembly GCA_949298065.1 of uncultured Pseudomonadota bacterium. Lineage (GTDB taxonomy): Bacteria > Pseudomonadota > Alphaproteobacteria > RF32 > CAG-239 > Scatacola_A. The sequence goes on from CASFUZ010000005.1 coordinate 56,302, forward strand.
TGCCAACGAGATAATCAAAAATGATTTTAAAGCGCGCCGCATAGACAACGCGCAAGGCGAACCCGTCATTCAAAATGATGTTGCCAAAGAGCTCCTAAAAAATGAGCCGATTCTGGAATATTTGGAAAAACAACTCAGCGAGAACCGCAATAATAAAGCCGCCTTTTATCGGTTGCAAACAGCTTGCCGTAATCTCTCTTCCGAAAGAGTAACCTTAGGGCTGAATCTTCACCATGAAGAAGACAAAGTCTTTGCGGAAGAAGAATGGTTTGACATTTCGGTTCGTCCGATATTTTTGAAAAAGACAGATATTTTTGAAGGCGCATTTTCCATCAAAGCCATCAAAAAAGACACTTATTTATATTGGAGTTTTCAAGACATTACGGCAAGCAAAAACATGGAGCGTGTTTTTCAGGAAGAACGCCAAAACCTGCACGACTTTTTGGACTATATTCCGGTCGGATTATATACCTGTGCCAAAAATTTTGAAATAGAATACGCTAACCACGCCTTTGCCAAATTGGTCGGACTTCCACGAGAAGACATCATCGGCACGAATTTTCGCAAATATTTGGGCGAGAATCAAGAAACCCCGCAAAATACAAGCTGGTCAGGCCGACAATATTTTGTAAACAGCGCCAAAGAAGCAACCGAATGTTTTGTCATTCAGGAAAGTTTTCGCAGCAACAAGGAATATAAGCTCAGAGGTGCGGCGGTTGCAGGCATTCCGTCAGATAGAGATACCAAAAAAGAACTAAGCTCTTGTCTGGATAAAATAAGCTGGCTGTTTAATGCCGCCCCGGTTGGCATCATCTTCATCAACCGCGAAGGCAAGATTACGGATTGCAATGTCAAAGTCAAAAACTTTTTGAAAACAGAAAAAGAAAAAATTTTATACCAAAGCATTTTTGACTATATCAAAGAAGAAGACAGAGCCGAACTGGAAAAAAAATTTGCCGCAATTTATGCCTCGGTTACAACTTCTGAATCCTTAGATGTTCACATAAACTTTGGTCAGGAAGAACACATTATTCAGCTTTATATCAGCCCGATGCGCAAATTTTACTCTTTTGACATCAGCGATATAGACGGCATCGTGCTTTATATGATAGATGCCACCCAGCAAAAAACACTGGAGCTCCAATTTGCTCAAGCCCAAAAGATGCAAGCTTTAGGACAACTTGCCGGTGGCGTATCTCATGACTTCAACAACCTATTAACCGCCATGATAGGTTTCTGCGATTTGTTGTTGCAAAGACACGGTGTCGGCGACCCCTCTTTCTCCGATTTAATGCAAATCAAACACAATGCCAGCCGCGCGGCGGGTTTGGTAAGGCAACTATTAGCCTTTTCACGCAAACAACCGCTCAAACCCAAACTGATAGACGTTACCGAGAACTTTGTTGAATTAAGCCATATGCTGAAACGAATTTTGGGCGAACAAATCATTTTGGAATTTTACCACGGAACGGATTTAGGCTACATAAGAGTTGACCCCGTACAATTCTCACAAGTTATCATCAACTTGGCCGTCAACGCCAAAGATGCAATGAACGGACATGGTCGTTTAAGTATTTCCACCCGCGTAGAAGACTTAACCGAACCCTACCAGTTTGGTGCCGACACGATTAAACCCGGAGAGTTTGTCGTTATTGATGTTAAAGACACGGGCTGCGGTATTCCGCCGGAAAATTTGACGCGCATTTTTGAACCTTTCTTCTCCACCAAACAAAATGTTGTCGGCTCGGGAACGGGACTGGGTTTGGCCACTGTTTACGGTATTGTACGCCAAACCGAAGGTTTCATTAAAGTAGACAGCAAAGTCGGTGCCGGAACAACTTTTTCCATTCACTTACCGCGCTTTGATTCTCTGGCTGAAGAAGATGAAAACAAAAAACCCGTCCAACAAGATAATATCAAAGCCAAAGACGGCTCTCCGGTCATTACGGTTCAAGAGCAAATCACCTCTCCTATTGCTCTAAACCAAAAACTCATTTTCGGCTTAAATATTTCAGCCATAGACCGAAGCATCAAAGAAAACCCCAATGCGACATCAACCCGCATTTTGTTCGTGGAAGATGAAGATTCGGTTCGCTCCTTTGGAGTCAGAGCTTTAAAGAAAAAAGGCTTTGACGTTGTTGCTTGCAATTCGGCCGAAAATGCGTTAGAACAGTTAGCGCAAGACAAAAACTTTGGCCTTTTGATAACCGATATGGTTATGCCGGGAATGAACGGTGCGGAACTTGCCGGCAAAGTACGAGAACAAATAGCCAATATAAAAATCATATTGGCCTCAGGTTACTCAGAGGAGATTGCCAGAAGAGAGCTTGCCGGCTCACAAGATTTTGACTTCTTGGCCAAACCCTTCAGCCTGGGAGATTTAACCAAAAAAGTTTTTGATGTCTTGAGTAAAAACTGATATATGGATATGGATGAATAAGAACGCAAACATAGAGCAGTTGTCTTTCAGCTTTGAACACGAACCCTACCTCGGCAAAGAGGATTTTATGGTAGCCTCTTGCAATGCTGAAGCTTTTTCTTATGTGGAAAGCTGGCCGAATTGGCCGTTTTTTGCCATCTGTTTATATGGACCTGAAGGTTGCGGCAAAACCCATCTGGCTCATATGTTTGCCGACAATGTTTCGGTTAAAACCCATTTTCCGTATAAGATACCGCAAGTTAGAGCTTCTGATGTCAAGCCCGAAACTCTGCGCTTGTTTGAACAACATCCCTGCCTGATTGTTGAGGATTTAAATAACAATCTCAATTATGAAGCAATGTTTCATTTATATAATCAGTATCGGAATGAAAACGGCTTTATTTTGTTTACCTCGGAAGTTGCTCCGGCAAGGCTGAATATCCCCTTGCCTGATTTACGCTCAAGACTAAATATTATCCCATCAATTGAAATCAAAGAACCCGATGATGAACTTTTGCAAGCCCTGATTGTCAAACTATTTACAGACAGACAAGTTACCATCTCACAAGAGGTCTTAAATTACATTATTGCCAATATGCAGCGCTCTTATGCCTACGCGCGCAAACTTGTAGCCGAGATAGATAACATTTCGTTGGCTCGCAAAAGAGCCATAAGCATCCCCATCGTCAAAGAAGCTCTGGCAGTATTAAATGATAACCATCAAGGCGAACTTTTTTAAACAACCACAAAGAAAGATAACTAATGCTCAAAGGACTATTTTCAAAAACCCCTTGGTTTACGCTCTCCGGCACAAAATTCAATCTGGCATTTTCGGCATTTCTGCTCTTTGCCTACAATCTTCCATTTGCCAAAAAACTCTGGTTTATTGAACCTTCTGCCTTATTCGTGCTTTGTGGTATGCTCTGCGCCTTTTCACTGTTTTGTATAAGCACCACAATCTTGTTTAATAAATATTCGGCCAAGCCTCTGGCTGTACTTCTATCAATTATTAACGCTTTTGTTCTTTATTTCATGAACACTTACAATACCCCCATTGACAAAGTAATGCTTTTAAACGTCATCCAAACAGATGTTTATGAAGTTCAGGATTTGCTCAGTTTTAGAATGCTGGCTTACTTTTTGTTTTTAGGCTTACTTCCAAGTTACCTAATATTCAAGACCCAAATAAATTACGGAAACATCAAATCAGAATTTATCAAAGCCCTCAAAATCATTCTTGGCTCGGCGATTCTTTGCGGAATAATTATGCTCGGCGGATATCAAACAACGGATAAAGTTTTTCGCAATCATCGGGATATGAAATATTACTTATCTCCCGTAAACTATATCAGCGCAAGCCTGTCCGTTGCCAAAATGCGGCGCAAATCAAACCATCCTTTTGTCGTTGTCGCGCCGGATGCCGAGTTAAATAAATACTGGAAAAACAATAAGAAAAACCTTTTCATCTTTGTTGTTGGTGAAACAGCTCGCGCCGCAAACTTCTCCTTAGGCGGCTATGAGCGCCCGACAAATGCTCCGCTCAATAAACATTTGTCAGATATTGTTTATTACTCAGATGCCACAGCTTGCGGAACGTCAACTGCCGTTTCCCTGCCCTGTATGTTTTCCGCTTATGGACGCAAAGATTTCAAAATCGGTTCGGAAGAATATACCGAAAATATGTTGGATATCCTAAGCAAAAGCGGCTACAAAGTCTTGTGGCGCGAAAATAATACCGGTTGCAAAAACAATTGCGATAGAGTGGAAATTGAAGACTTTTGCACCAAGAAAACCTGCTTTGACGAAATTTTGCTCACCAACTTTGCCGAAAAAGTACGGCAAAATAACGGAAACACTTTCATTGTCATGCACCAAACCGGAAGCCACGGTCCGGCTTATTTTGAGCACTACCCCAAAGAAACGGAACAATGGTCGCCTGTCTGCACAACCGAAAACCTAAGCAGTTGCAGTAAAGAAGAATTAATCAATGTCTATGATAATACGGTTTACTATACCAGCATTTTCTTGAGTAAAATTATGGATGAGTTAAACAAACTCTCAGATGAATATAATGTTGCACTGATTTATGCCTCAGACCACGGAGAATCTTTAGGGGAAAAAGGTATTTTCTTACACGCCCAACCTTATGATACGGCACCGGATTATCAAAAAGACATTCCGATGCTTATCTGGCTTCCAAACGATTCGGCCAATGCCTTTGGCATAGATATATCTTGCATGAAAAAAGCGGCAAATGCGCCTCATTCTCATGACAATCTATTCCACTCAGCTCTAGGTCTTGCCGGCATAAAAACCAACATCTACAACCCAAACTTAGACATTTTTGCTTCTTGCAAAAAAAATTAACAAGTGCAAATTTTTTATCAAAAAAAACTTGCAAAAATTAACGATTTATTATACATACCTACCGGAAAGTATATATAAACATTTAAAAGTAATACAGGGATATTATGCCAAGAAGAACTAAAGAAGAAGCCGAACAAACAAGGCAGGATATCTTATATTCTGCATTAGATATATTTTGTGAAAAAGGCTATTCCAAAACCACGTTTGACGAGATAGCCAAGCGCATCAACCTAACCAAAGGGGCTGTGTACTGGCATTTTCGCAACAAACCGGACATCATCACCGCACTTATAACAGAAGCGTTTAACCGCACCAACAACGCCATAACCGAAAAGATCCCGGAAGTCAACAATCTGGCGGATTTGCGTACACATTTTAAGTGTTTGGCAGAAATTGTGCGAGATGTTCCCAATTATCGCAAGTTTTTATTTTTTATGCTGTTTCAGATGGAATGGTCTGAATCTTTGTTTTTACATATCGGTTCCGCTGTCAAAGAGATTCGCGACTTTCCGATAAATACCATCAAACAAGCCCTGACCAATTCACAAAAGAATGGTGAAATTTCTGAAAACATAAACATCAATGAAACAGCTGTATGCATCTTCAGCCTATGGCAAGGAATGCTTTCTTATGCCATATGCAGAAAATCATGGGTTGATTTTCCTAAACTCTTTTTAAACGGATTTGACTTAATAATAAAAGCTCTAAAAGACGAAAGGTCAGACAATGAAACTAGGTAAAGTAAGTAATAGAAAAATTCTAAAACAAACTGCAATTTTGCTTTTATGCGTTGGTGCAGGCTGGTTTTTAAAAAGCCGCTTAACCCCTCAAATGCCCATGATGGGAGCCGGTGGCGGCGACCCATATGTTCTGGTTCAAAAAGTTCAGCAACAAAATATCTCTCCCAAGAGAAGTTATATCGGCCATGTTGAAGCCATTAAGTCTGTTGACTTGCGCCCGCAAATAACAGGATATGTAGAAAAAGTCTTGTTTCAGGAAGGTTCTTTAGTCAACGAAGGCGACATTTTGTTTGTCATTGAACAAAAGCGTTATATGGCAACCGTTGAACTGCGCGAAGCGGAGTTGGACAGTGCGAAGGCTAATTTGGTCAGAGCCGAGAGAGACTACAAACGTCAAAAATCCTTAAGTAGTCAAAACTATGCCTCCAAAGCCACTTTGGATACATCTGAGAGCAACTACCTGCAGGCCAAAGCCGCCGTTGCTCAAGCTGAAGCAAATCTGGAACTGGCCAAAATTGATATGGGTTATACCGAGATTAAAGCTCCGATAACCGGCTATATCGGTAAAGCTTTGGTAACGGAAGGTAACTATGTTAACTCCACAACCCAAAACTTGGCACGTATTGTACAAGTAGACCCGATTCGTGTTGCCTTTTCCGTTGCCGATAAGGATTTCTTGAATATGCGTGAACAACGCATGTCTCAAGGCAGCGATTCTATTAAAACAGAGATTGTTTTACCAAACGGCAAAGTCTTGGTTAATCACCTAAAATCTCGTTTTAATGACAACGAAATCAACTCAGACACAGCCACCATCGCGGTCTATGCTGAATACAACAACAAAGACAATCTGTTAATCCCCGGCAACTATGTAGACATTCGTTTGGGTAATAAAGAAGATAAAATGGCTATTCTGGTACCGCAAGCCTCAGTTGCTCAAGACAAACATGGTAACTATGTTATGGTTGTGGGTAACGACAACATTGCCTATGAAAGACGCGTTGTTATGGGAGACACCCTGGAAGATAAGCAAATTGTGTTAGATGGCTTAAAAGCCGATGAACGTGTCATCATCCAAGGCCTGCAAAAAGTAAGCAATGGCCAAAAAGTTCAAGTTGGTGAGATTGCCAACAATTCAGAAAAAGTTACTGTGGAGGGCAAATAAACAATGTTTTCCCGTATTTTCATTGAGCGCCCGCGCTTTGCGATGGTTATCTCCATCGTATTAACTCTTGCGGGTATCATTTCGGTATTTTCTTTGCCGATTGCCTTGTATCCGGAAATCACACCTCCGGAAATCGTTGTTTCCGCTTCCTATCCGGGAGCCAGCGCAGAGGTTATTGCCAAAACCGTCGGTATTCCGTTGGAAGAAGAAATCAACGGTGTTGAAGACATGTTATACATGAGCTCATCTTCAGAAAACTCATCATACCAATTAACCGTAACCTTCAAAGTCGGCGTTGACCGAGATATGGCGCAAGTTAAGGTACAAAACCGTATCCAACAAGCCCAATCCAAACTCCCGTCAGACGTTACTAGACAGGGTCTAACGGTTAAGAGCCGTTCTTCAAACATCTTAGGCTTCATCAGCTTGCTCTCACCGAACAACACTTATTCGCAACTAGAGTTGGCTGACTATGTTCAAAACAACATCAAAGATAGCCTAAGCCGTGTATCCGGTGTTGGTGAAGTAAACGTTTACTCTTCAAAGTTAAGTATGCGTGTATGGTTGGATGCAGACAAAATTACGGCATTAAACATTCCGGTAGATACCATTAAAGCTGCCATTGAAGGTCAAAACTACCAACCTTCCTTGGGTAGCATTGGCGGCATCCCCGGAGACGGCACCCAACAAATGGTTTACACCTTGCAAACTCAAGGACGTATTAATGAAGTTGAAGACTTCAAAAACATCATTGTCCGCACAGCTGAACAAGGTGGTTTGGTTTACCTTAAAGATATTGCTCGCGTAGAAATCGGAGAAGAAAACTACCATGCGACATCAAAATTCAACGGCGCACCGAACGTCGCCATCGCCATCAACCAGTTGGCGGGAGCAAACGCTCTTGATGCCATGGCCGGCGTAAAAGCCGAAATGGAACGTTTGGCTCAACGTTTTCCTGAAGACATCATCTACACCATTGGTTATGACTCTACAGGCTACATTAAAGCATCCATTGAAGAAGTTGTTTTCACTTTGATTTTGACTTTTGCATTGGTTATTTTGGTCTGCTACGTTTTCTTGCAAGACTGGCGTTCAACCTTGATTCCGACCCTAACCATTCCAGTCTCTCTGTTTGCCACCTTTGCCGTTATGTTGGCTTTAGGCTACAGCTTAAACATGATGACCTTGTTTGGTTTGGTCTTGGCCATTGGTTTGGTTGTGGACGACGCTATCGTGGTTGTAGAACGTGTTCTGTTCTTAATGGAAAACGAAAAACTCACCCCGAAAGAAGCGACCATCAAAGCTATGGAACAAGTATCAAGTGCGGTTATTGCCACGACCTTGGTGTTGTTAGCTATCTTTGTACCGGTTGGTTTCTTGGGCGGTATTACCGGACAAATTTACAAACAATTCGCGATTGCGATTTCAACTTCGGTAACCTTCTCTTCTATCAATGCTTTGACCTTATCTCCGGCTTTGTGCGCAACCTTGCTGAAACCACTCAAACCGGCACAATCAGGTCCGCTGTTTTGGTTTAACCGCATCGTTAATCGCACCCGCGATCGTTATGCTTCCGTTGTTGGTTTATTAGGACGCAAAGTCAGCGTTATCTTCCTTCTGATGATAATGTTATTTGCCGGTGTAGGCGGATTCTTACATATCAGCCAAACATCATTCATTCCGTCCGAAGACCAAGGCGTTATCTTCATGAACATTCAGTTGCCTGAGGGTGCAACCCGTAACCGCACACAAGAATTTGTTGATAAGATTTACCCCTTGGTTAAAGAAGAACCCGGCGTAGACAATGTAATGAACGTTGTTGGCGCCAGTATGATTGGCGGTTCCGGCGAAAACGTCGCCATGGGTATTATTACTTTACACCCCTGGAACGAACGTAAAGGAGATGAACTCTATTCATCAAACATCCTAAACCGCATTCGCGCCAAAGTTACAGGTCTGCCGGAAGCAGAAATTCAATTATTTGAACCGCCTGCAATTATGGGCTTAGGTATGAGTGGTGGTATGGATTATCGTCTGCAAGCCTTAAACTCTGACGACCCGCAACAACTTGAGGCCGTTTTAAGGAGCTTTTTGGCAAAAATTAATCAAAACCCCAATATCTCATATGCCTATACAACTTATACGGCTCAAACCCCGAACTACTATATTACGATTGATAAAGAAAAAGCTGAGGCTATGAAAGTAAGTATCGGTAGCATTTATAGTGTTCTGCAAAACTACTTGGGTTCAAGCTATGTTAACGACGTTAACTTCGGCACACAAGTAAACAAGGTTATGATTCAGGCTGACTGGAAATTCCGTAAGGATTTGGAAAGCTTGAAAAAACTGCATGTTCAAAACCAAAACGGCGAGATGGTTCCGCTGGAATCAGTTATCTCAATGAAAAAAGTTTTGGCTCCGCGTGTTGTAACTCGTTATAACCAATATCCGAGTGCTTCAATCACAGCCGTACAAAACCAAGCCTCCAGTACAGGTCAGGCTATGGGCGCAATGGAAGAAATGTCCGCAAGCCTGCCCAATGGTTTCAGCTATGACTGGTCCGGCATGAGCTATCAGGAAAAATCCAGCAGCGGACAAATCGGCTACTTAATTGTGCTGGCGATGACCTTTGCTTACCTGTTCTTGGTTGCTCAATATGAGAGCTGGTCAACACCTCTGCCGGTTTTAACCTCTGTATCCGTGGCTATGCTTGGTGCTTTGGCTGGTCTGTTCATCACAGGTCTCCCGCTGAGTATTTACGCTCAGTTAGGTCTGATTTTGTTGGTAGGTTTGGCAGCCAAGAACGCTATTTTGATTGTTGAGTTCTCCAAAGAAGAAAGAGAAAAAGGCTCTTCAATCATCAAAGCGGCAACAACTGGTACCAAAGAACGTTTCCGCGCGGTCTTAATGACGGCCTTCACCTTCATCTTAGGCGTTTTGCCGATGATTGTGGCCACAGGTGCCGGCGCGGCCAGCCGAATTGCCATCGGTGTTCCGGTATTTTACGGAATGTTGCTTGGTACGGCAGCCGGTCTGATTATCATTCCTCTGTTGTACATTCTCTTCCAAACATGGCGAGAAAATACATACAACTGGAAGAACAAAAAAGCCGAATAACAACAAAAAATTCCCTCTTGAAGAGGGAATTTTTTTTACTTGAAATCAATACACTACGGTAGCCAAAAAAATACATTCTTTCAATATGGGTTGACTTCAGCTTTTATTTGAGTTATCATATCTCTTAATAGGTGTGTTGTTTCTGTGTGCGTGAAGTAGTTTCACTTCCGTTTCTTTTGACGCATACCTTATGCTTATCGC
>CASFUZ010000006.1 GCA_949298065.1 uncultured Pseudomonadota bacterium
GAAAAAGAAAAAGAAAAAAATAAAGATAAAAAGGCAGAAGCCCAAACAACACCGAACAAAGAAGAGAATCACGCACCGGCAGAGAAAGCTGAAAATAAAACAGAACAAGCACCGCAAAAAACTTGGGAACTCAATGAACCATTAAAATAAGGAAGCATTTATGTTCAACAAAAATGACCGCAATATGACCTCCACTCTGGAAGTTTTTAACATTGGCAAAAAATATAAAAATCGCCCGGTTTTGCGCAATGTTTCGCTTAATGTTCGCCGAGGAGAAGCTGTCGGCTTACTCGGACCCAATGGTGCCGGCAAAACAACTTGTTTTTATTGCGTAACCGGCTTGATAACCCCCGACTACGGAGATGTTCACATTGACGGACAAGATATAACCAATCTTCCGATGTATCGCCGTGCACGCATGGGAATTGGATATCTTCCGCAAGAGGCATCAATCTTTCGTTCACTAAGCGTAGAAGATAATATTAAAGCGATTCTTGAAATTGTTATTGAGGATGAGAGTCAAAGAGAAAATATGCTGGAAGAATTACTTTCAGAATTTTCTATCGCCCATCTGCGTAAATCTCCGGCCATAGCCTTATCCGGTGGTGAACGCCGCCGTTTGGAAATTGCACGCGCTTTAGCCAGCCAACCCAACTTCATTTTGCTGGACGAACCCTTAGCCGGTATTGACCCGATTGCCGTATCCGAGATTCGGAATCTAGTATCCCAACTCAAGCATCGCGGATTAGGCGTTTTGATAACCGACCACAATGTACGCGAAACTTTGGACATCACGGACAGAGCCTATATTTTACATGGAGGCACCGTTTTGATGGAAGGCAATCCCGATGAAATTGTTGCCAACAAAGAAGTTCGCAAAGTCTATCTGGGCGACAACTTCTCTATGTAAGAACGGGAGGCTGAAACAATGGCGGTTACCCCCCGCATAGAAATCAAGCAATCCCAATCTCTGCTAATGACCCCGCAGCTGCGACAAGCAATTAACTTGTTGCAGATGTCCAATCTTGAATTAAATGAACTCTTAAGTAAAGAACTGGAAAATAACCCTTTTCTGGAAAGAGAAGATGACCGCTTGGCCGATACCGAAATATCATCTCAACCAAGCATTGATGACTATACGCAAGAAAAACAGCCAAATTCTGAAGAAGATTATGCTCCGGACATTGACTATGATAACTCCTTTGATGACTACGCCAGCGACCGTGAAGGCTATGAAGGAAATAATGACTATTCCTGGAGCGAATATGCCTCATCTAAAAATCATAATGCCGATGAAGAATTTGATTTTTTTGAAAAGAAATTAAGCAGCAAGCCATCGCTTTATGAATTATTAGACCAACAAATTTCTTTAAACTTTCCTCATCCGAAAGATAAAATTATAGCCTCACGATTAAGCGCTTTTTTGGATGAAAGCGGCTATTTCAGAGGAAATATAAGAGACATCGCGACAAAACTTAATTTACCCGTTGAAGATATTGAAAATATTTTACGCATTATGCAAGGTTTTGAGCCTTCGGGAATTTTTGCCAGAGATCTCAAAGAATGTCTAAGCATTCAACTCAAAGACCTCAACCGCCTGGATCCGCAAATGCAAAAACTATTGGATAATCTGGAGCTTTTGGGACAAAGGAAATTCAAGGAGTTAAAAAAGATTTGCGCTGCAGATGATGAAGATTTGGCCACGATGATTGCAGATATAAAAATGCTCAATCCTAAACCTGCGGCAGATTATCACAGCGACACAGCCTCAAACATTATCCCTGATGTTTTTGTCCGCACCAATAAACAAGGCGATTATTTAATTGAGCTGAATAATATGTCCCTGCCCCGCTTGCTTATCAATAAGGAATATTATAGCGAGATAAAAAGCCTCAGTGGCAAAAACAAAGAAGCCAAGCGTTATCTTAAAGAACAGCTCGGACATGCCGGATTTTTAATGAAAGCTTTGCATCAACGCGCAACTTCCATATTAAGAGTCTGCGAAGAAATCGTTCGTAATCAACGCGAATTTTTTGAAAAAGGCATAGATTATTTAAAACCGATGTTATTACGAGACGTTGCCGAAGCGCTTGAAATGCACGAAAGCACCATCAGTCGCGTAACCACAAATAAATATATGCACACGCCACGCGGCATTTTTGAACTCAAATATTTCTTCTCGGCAGCCGCAGGAACCTATACCGGTGATGAAAACACATCGGTCATCAGCATCAAACATCAAATCAAACAATTGATAGAAAACGAAGAACCTCAAAATATCTTATCGGATGATAAAATTGTTGAACTTATGGCACAAAAAGGCATAAAAATTGCGCGGCGCACCGTAAACAAATATCGCGAGGCCATGGGGATTCCGACTTCTGCCGAACGCAAGCGTCAAAAACGTAATCAGATATAATTTTTGAATTTGAGACCGCACAAAATTGCTTTAATAAGCCGTTATCTTCAGGCCCAAAAGTTCGCAGAACGAGCTTAGTAAAGTGATTTTGAAGGCGAAAAAAATTTTAGTGTACATAGAAGTACATGAATTTTTTGAGACCGCTCAAAATCGCTTTAATAAGCCGTTATCCGAACTTTTTTAATATTGACTTTTAATAATAACTGAATTAATCAAAATCTCTGATTGAAATATCTTTTTTTTCATAGTAAAGTAGAATTTCAAGAAAGTTTAATTTATTTTGCAAGGAAGAATTATGAAAATTACATTGACAGGCAAACAAGTTGATATTGGCGACAGACTTCGCAAACATGTTGAAGAAGCCATTGAAAACTCTGTAAACAAATATTTTAATGCGCCCATCAGCTGCACCGTCGCTTTCTCTAAAGAAGGTGAAGATTTTAATGCTGAAGTAACGGTTCATCCTGCTAAAAACATTGTTTTGAAAGGTTCTGGCGTTGCCGGAGATCCTTATTCGGCTTTTGACAATGCGAACACACATATTGCAACACGTCTGCGCCGTAACAAAAACAAACTCAATGACCACAAAGGCAAGCTTGGCTTGGCTGAGCTAGCTAACGAAGCTGTCTTCCCGTTGCACGAAACAGAAGACGAAATGGATATTGATGTTAACGCTCCGTTGACCATTGCAGAAACAGATGCCAATATTCCGGTTTGCACCGTAAGTGAAGCTGTTATGTATATGGATTTGGCCAATGAAGCTGCCATCATGTTCAGAAACAGTGCAAACAACCACATCAGCATGGTATACCGCCGCAAAGACGGCAACATTGGCTGGGTTGAGCCGAAGGCAGACAAATAGTTTCAATTACAAAAGGCAATAGATTAATGAAAATCTCTGACATAATGACCGAGAAGAATGTTGTTTTGGGCCTAAAAGCCAGTTCTAAAAGACAGCTTTTGCAAGAATTGGCGAGCAAAGCAGCCGAGCTCACGGGCATTAACGAAAGAACAATTTTTGACATCGTCTTAGAACGCGAAAATTTAGGATCTACAGGATTTGGCGGAGGCACGGCCCTTCCGCATGGTAGAATTCCGGAACTGAACAAAGTTTATGGCTTATTCGCCAAATTGAACACTCCCGTAGACTTTGAAGCCATAGACAGCAAACCGGTAGATTTGGTCTTTTTACTGCTTTCACCGGAAGGAAGCGGAGCCGACCATTTGACGGCTTTAGCTCAAATTTCGCGCATTTTGAAAGATGAAAGCACCTGTGAGAAATTGAGACAACTCAAAAATAGCGAGGAAATTTACGCTGTTTTGAACAATTAAAAAAAAGCCGGCAAATGCCGGCTTTTTTTTTAATTTTATCAATGAACACTTAGCGGCAACAAATCATTTTGTTTTGCCACAATAAAAGCAAAATCCCGATTATCCGTAGCGGCAATTTTGGTTCCGTCAGCAGCATAAATCAGCCACATATTTTTGCCGTCATATACATCATTTTTAATAAAGGCCACATTTTCATCATTCCACGAATACCAAGCCTGTTCCTCTTCCGGCAACAGAGAAAAGCCCTCCAATTTATCTTTCAAATTATCATTCATAGTCCGCTGCTTTCTTTGTGTTTATTTTCGTATATTATTGCTATTTTATTAAATAAGCACTAACATTAAGCAATCAATTACAAATTACCGCGAGGAAAAAGATGTTTTTCAGCCTCAATAAAAAATTCATATATACATTGGCTCTGTTCTTTATCTTTATGGCCGTTATTTTTGTATACACCTTTTATATCGTTTACGGCAGCAAAATTCAGGAAGAACAAAAATCCACCATCTTACGCAACCAACAATACATAGAATTGTTGTATGAAAATATAAACTTAAGAAAAGACATTAAAAATATTCTAAATGCCAGCAATGAAAAAAGTCTCCGTTTTGAAAATCTAGACACCATAAAAGATGAAAACGACATCAAAAAAAAGCAAGAAGAGCTCAGTCGAGAGCAACAAAGGGCGACACAAATGGTCCAAAATTATGATGAAAGATACAAAGCCATTACGGAAGGCATTCGGCTTGTTTTTGCCAGCTCATTTTTAATCATTCTATCAATGTTGCTCATTGGTTATTTAATGAGGCGTTTAGTCTTAAGCCCAATCAACAAATTAGCTGCTGTCAGCCGCTTTGTATCATTAGGAGATTATGATTGTCGCGTAGATATTACCAAACAACGCTATTTTCACGATGAACTTGACGATTTATCTCACACCTTCAACCAAATGCTTGATAACATACAAAACAGCATTCGGCAAATCAAGAATCAAGAAACTTTTTTACAATCCATTATTGACGGTATTCCTGATGGCATCCGCGTTATAGATAAGGAAGGAAATATTATCATTGCCAACAAAGAATATTACAAACAAATCGGAACAAACAAAAGTTGCATCGGTCAAAAATGCTACTTTTCTTCTCAAGGAAGAGAAAAACCATGCTCAGCCAGTATGTTTACCTGCCCCTTGCGTGAAATTATGTCAAACAATGTCCCCAATGTAAAAGTGATTCAACAATTTACCAATGCGCCTAACCGTCATTTAGCCATAAATGCTGCGCCATTATATATTAACAAAGAAAAAATTTATATCGTAGAGGCCATCCGCGACTTAAGCGAGGATATTCGCTTTTCGCACCAACAAAAGCTTTCATCTTTAGGCTTTTTAGCCACATCTGTCGCCCATGAGATGAAGAATCACTTAGGCTCCATCCGCATTATCATTGAAGGCCTATTAAATAAGTTCCACAAAGACAACAACGATAAGAGCGAAGAAAAAAAATACCTTTCCCTTATTAATGATGAACTTAACCTTTGCGTTGAGGTTCCGGAACGCTTACTCAAATTAGCCCAATTTTCAACTGATACACATCAAGAAATTAACTGTATAAATGTTATTAATGACGTATTATCTCTACTTGACTATGAAGCCAAACACAATGGTGTAGAGATAGATTTTGCACACCCGAAAAAAGAGCTTTTTCTCATAGGTTCAGAAAGCGACTTCAAAATGGCGCTGATAAACCTGATTCAAAATGCTTTCAAAGCCATGCCCAACGGCGGAAAACTTCAAATTGAAATTAAACAAAAGCGGCAAAATATTGAAATCAAAATCTCCGATAACGGCATAGGCATTCCATCAGATAAAATCAACCGTATATTTGAACCTTTTTATTCTGAGGGAAACAATTCGGAACGCAGCCGAGGAACAGGCTTAGGGTTATCTATAGTCAAATCAATTATAGAAAACTTTCATGCCAACATTTCAGTCAGCAGCAAAGAAAAAGAAGGCACTTGTTTTACCTTAAATTTTCCAATACTTCCAAAGAAATAATTTGCAAAAATAAAAATTAAGGTTTATACAAATAAAAAAATAAATAAAAAAGGAACATTTTATGAGTAAAGAAGAGCTTCTTGAACTGACAGGCGAAGTAATTGAAAAATTACCTAACGCCATGTTCAGAGTAAGATTGGAAAACGGCGTTGAAATCCTGGCGCATACAGCAGGAAAAATGCGCAAGTTTCGCATCCGTGTTATGGTCGGAGACAAGGTAGACATTGAAATGACCCCTTATGACCTAACTAAAGGGCGCATTACTTTCCGCCACAAAGAATAATAAAAAAACCCGCCAAGCGGGTTTTTTTATTGCCTAAAACAACTTAATACAGGCGAAGCCACCTATAAGCAAGGCCATAAACAATATAGAGAGCATTCCGAGATTTTTCTCAATATAATCTTTCATAGGCTCTCCAAACTTTTTCAAAAGCCAAGCCACCAAATAAAATCTAAAGCCACGAGCCACAACGGATGCCAACATAAAGACAACAAAATCCAAATGCACTACACCGCTGGCTATTGTAATAACCTTATACGGGAAAGGCGTAACCCCCGCACCAAAGACAATCCAAGCGCCCCACTCATGATAATATTCCTTAAACACATCAAATTGGTGCATATAACCATAAAATGTCAAAATTGGACGCGCAATCAAATCAAAGAAGAATACCCCGATTGCATAACCGAAAGCGCCGCCAAGTACGCTGGCGATTGTTGCAACCGTAGCGATTCGCCAAGCCTTCGCAGGTGTTGCCAAGACCATCGGAATAAGCATAACATCAGGCGGAATAGGGAAAAATGAGCTTTCAATAAAAGCCACCACAAACAAAAAATACATCGCATTCGGTCGCGATGCCAAATTAATCATATAATCATAAGTAGCTTTAACCAAGGCATGGAAATAATCAGATACTTTACGCAATAACATTCTTTATCCTCCTCAACAAACCAATTTGATGATAACAGCATTATCCAAGATGCAAAGCTAATTTTTTAATTTCTTGCCTATTTTCCACATAAATAACCTTAGGATGTTCCAATTTATCTCTAAACTTATCAAAACGTTCCTGAGATGTTCCGACACAAACAACTTTGGGCGAATTTTTTTGCAAATAAAGCCCGGCAGCAAAAAAATCACATACCCCAAAACAACTCCAACCTTTGCTTCTGACATCTTCACGCCACGGCAATTCAAACGGACGATAATCCTCAATCATCAAAACATCATGTTTTTTTCCACCCTCACAATAAGCTCCGATAATTTCGGCAAAACGAGATAAATCAAGAGGCTTTGGAAAATAATGAGCAATTCCCTTGGCTGCAGCCAATTCTTTATCTGCTTCCACCGTTGTCAATATAACCGGCACATAAGTTTTAAATATCTTACGCAACAAGTGCAAAACTTCCCAACCGCTTGCTTCCGGCATATTAACATCCAAAACAACCACATCCGGTATTTCAGACTGTATATATTGCAAAAATTTATCAACTTTTGCCTCTGCAAAAACCTTAAATCCACGTGTTTCTAAAAAGCTCTTACAAAGCTCCAAAAAGAGCAAGTCGTCATCAAGTATAAAAACTTTTCCGGCTTTTTTCACATCCATAACAATCTCCGCCTAAGATTTGCTTTGCTTATAAGCTTGATAAGTATTTTCCAACAACATCGCAATAGTCATCGGACCAACACCCCCGGGAACAGGTGTAATATAGGCAGCTTTATTAACGACCTCGTCAAAATCCACATCACCGCAAAGCTTTCCGTCAATCCGGTTAATTCCGACATCAATAACCGTTGCACCTTCTTTTACCCAATCAGCCTTCACCATTTTAGGCCGCCCGCAAGCTGCGACCAAAATATCGGCTTGCTTTGTAATCTCGGGTAAATCCCGTGTTTTTGTATGAACAACCGTAACCGTACAATCATTATTCAGAAGCAATGCAGCCAATGGTTTTCCGACAATATTGGAACGGCCGATAATAACAGCATGCATCCCGGCCAAACTTTGATGAACAGTTTTGAGTAAATACAAAATTCCTGCCGGTGTTGCCGAAACGATGGCGCGTTCATCTTTAACCGACAACAAACCGGCATTTTGCGGTGTAAACCCGTCCACATCTTTTTCTGGCTTAATATGTTCAATAATTTTTCTGGAATCAATATGCTTGGGCAAAGGCAATTGCACCATAACCCCATGAACATTTTTGTCTTCGTTTAATTTTTCAATCAGAGCCAAAACTTCAGCTTCCGTAGTTTCTTCCGGCAAATGATGAAGATCGCAATCCATTCCGGCAGCAATAGCTGCTTTTTGCTTGTTTCTGTCATAAATCAGGCTAGCTTCGTCATCTCCTACCAAAATCACGGCCAAATGCGGTTTATGCCCACGAGATACAATCTCTTTTCCAAGTTTTTCACGCAAAGCCAAAGCAATTTCTTTACCTTTAATCAGATTCGCCACCATCAACAATTCCTTCCAATTCAGACTTTAACTTATCCGAAAGCGGCAACAAAAGTTTTTTACACCTATCTGTCTCTCCGCTGATTAAACTAATTTCACTTTTAGGGATTTTAAACATTTTGCTCAAAAATTTTATCAGTTCCTGATTAGCCTTACCTTTTTCCGGCACAGCCACGACATTGATTTTCAAAAATTCTTGTCCATCTGCATCCACAAAAATCCCCTTAAATGAGCAAGACGAGGCATTGGGAGTCAACCTCACTCTTAAAACAAGATGACTATCTTTTTCCTCAAAAAACAACTTGTCTAACCTTCAAAACTCAAAAAAAGGGCGAAAGCCGCACAAATACAAAACCTGCGCATAACTTTCGCCCAAAACTTCCGTCTCAATTTTTAAACGGTTTTCTTATAAAACCAACTCAGAAAGACGATAGACCAAACGGCCTACAAACAACAAACCAAGCAACAAAATAAAGGGCGAAAAGTCAAAACCCGAAACTGGCGGAATTTTGCTGCGAATTTTAGCATAAACCGGCTCTGTTGCCTTTTCCAAAATCTCCATAGTCTTCTGAGCATATTTATTATTAGCTTCCAAGATTTTGAAGTGAATTAGCCAATGCAAAACAACTTCAACGACAACAACCTTAAAATAGATGTCAACCACCAGAGCGATGATGTAAAAAAACGGCTCCAACAAAACACCCATAGAAAAAACTCCTTACAAATTAAAACATTCAGCTGATAAAATAAACGCTATTTTTTGCTTTGTCTAGTTCAATATGAACTTTCGCCACAAGAAGTTTTAGAGTTCTCTTCCTTGCAGTTCACGAAAGCGCGACATATCAAAGGCACGTTTTCTAACCTCTGAATAATTATACTCAGGAGCATCTTTCAACGGCGGACGACGACCACTTAAGCGTTCAATATGCGCAGCCAAGCTTTCCCTTGTTTGGCGATTCTCATTACCCATACGTTTGAGCATCAGCATCTCGCCCATACTGTGGTCATATTGGTTCTGATATTGGTTGGGAGACATTGAACGCACCATCTGTTCTCTGAGCCAATCATACCAAACAAAGTTAGGTTGCAAATCTTTATCCCGAGCATGAGAAACACCATAGCCATTATCGTCATAACCATGATTTATGCCTGCTTCATAAGCATTTCTACCCAAATTTTGCAAAACATTTTCCGGCAAATTCCAGTATAAATCATGTTCTTTAAGCTCTTTTGCCGCACGATAATATTCCAAAGCCTTTTCATATTCGTTTTTTTCAACCTTTCTGTCAGCTTTGTCTTTTGTGGTTTGCTTAATCATACTACGCATCTGGCGAAGCTTCATCAATTTATAAGAAAGCTCATTAGCTTTCTCTTTTGCCTCCTTAAACACGCTGTTTTGATAAAGAGAGATACAAACCATCAGCTCCATCTCACGTTGATAAGACATATCCAAAAAGTCATTGCGCTCACGCAAATCACCTTCAGAAACAAAGCCGTCATTCATATGTTTGATAATATCTTCTGTTTCATCAATCCAGCGATAATATTCACGACTTGATGTACTCTCGGAGTTAATCTGCTCATAAGAATCTGCCAACATAAACTGCAAATCCTCACCCACATCCATAGCAATCTGATGTTGCATTTCATCAACCCGCAAATCCTGATTTCCGACCTTGAGCTTAATATCTTTGGGAGCCAAAGCCATCTGCCGAGCCAAAATATCGCCTTCTTCTTTACCGACCCGAAAACGATTTTGCACCGCGCGGCTTATAATATCTTGTGCCGAACGTCCTCTTGTGTGCTGACTGATATCCAAATTCGTCAGCCCCGTATTAATCGCTTGCTTCATCCGACGCAAATGTTCTAACTTATCCGAATTTTGCGGTTGTTCCATCATAACAGCCTCCAAAAGCTATTTCACTTCCTCAAAAATAATTTTAGCTTGCTCAAGCCAAATAATCCGATCAATAATCCAATTACTGATTTGCTCAATCTTTTCAAGCTCAATTCCCATAGCCTGACCGACACGCCCGATAAGCAAAGTTTCCTCATCGGAAAGCTCATCATCGGCATGAGCCAAAATGCACATTTCTTTAATCAGCTCCAAAGCAGCCCGCCGATTATCAATAATCCTAACGGCATTAACCACTTCATCGTCATTATCAATCTTCAAAATTTCATCTACGCGTTTTTCAGAAATACCATAGATTTTTGCCATTTTCCGAATAAAAACCAGCTCATCTTCATCCAAATGTCCGTCAGCAGCGGCCAAACGAGAAAAAGCCTTCATAAAAGCCACCTTTTGGTCTTCATTGAGTTTTGATAAAACTTCCATATCTTGCTCCATTTTAAGCTCCGCCATAAGTTTCCTCTTAAATGATAATTTTGAGCAAATGATACAAGATATTTGCCCGACACGCAACAAAAAACACCAAAAAGACAAAATAAACACTTAGAAAACGTGAAAACTGCTAAAAATTCGTTGAAAAAGATAACACATTAACCTAAACTGATAGATAAAGATAAATTTTGGATATAGAGAAAAACGTGGTAAAAAAATATTATATTAAAACTTTCGGCTGCCAAATGAATGTTTATGATTCACAACGCATCGCCGCTATTTTGAAAAATTTGGGTTACGAAGAAGCTGCAACACTCAAATCAGCCGATTTGGTTATTTTGAACACCTGTCATATCAGAGAAAAAGCCGCCGAAAAAGTTTTTTCGGACTTAGGTCGCATCAACCTCATCAAACAAGAACGTGCCGAAGAAGGTAAAGACACCATCATCGGCGTTGTCGGATGCGTTGTTCAGGCCGAAGATAAAGAGATTGCCAAACGTGCCCCCTTCGTTGATTTTGCCACCGGCCCGCTAACTTACCATCGCCTGCCCGAAATTTTGGCCAAAGTCGCCCGGAAACGCGGCATTAGCATCATTGATACCGAGTTTCCTGCCATTGCCAAATTTGATTCTCTGCCAGAAAACAAAGCCGCGGGCGGATTATCTTATCTGGCCGTACAAGAAGGTTGCAATAACTTCTGCACTTATTGTGTCGTACCTTACACCCGTGGGGTAGAATATTCCCGTCCCGTTGCCGAAGTTTTGAAAGAAGCGCGCCATCTGGTTGAAACCGGCAGTGTAGAAATCAACTTGCTTGGCCAAAATGTTAACTCCTACCATGGAGAGGATGAAAACGGCAAAGAGCGCAATCTGGCCTACCTGCTTCGTCGCATTTCCGAAATTGACGGCTTAAAGCGCCTACGCTACACCACCTCTTATCCGGCAGATGTCAATGATGACCTTATTGCTTGCCATAAAGATTTACCCAAGCTCATGCCTTATCTTCATTTACCGATTCAGTCAGGTTCTGACAAAATCCTTAAAGCAATGAACCGTAGGCACAATTCTTCTGACTATCTGCGAATTGTAGAAAAATTGCAGCAAGCCAACCCCGACTTACGGATGTCCTCAGACTTCATCGTTGGCTTCCCCGGAGAAACGGATGAAGATTTCAAAGCCACTTTAGATGTTGTTAACAAAGTCAAATACATTCAGGCTTTTTCTTTCAAATACAGCCGCCGCCCGGGAACTCCGGCCGCCATTATGCCTAATCAGGTAGAAGAAAAAGTCAAAAAAGAACGATTGGAAATTTTGCAAGACTTGCTATTTTCATACCAGTTAAAGTTTAATAAAGAATGTTTGGGTAAAATAATGCCCGTATTATTTGAGAGCAAGGGTCGCCATGCCGGACAGCTTATCGGTAGAACACCTTATATGCAAAACCTGCACGCTGACTTGCCCAAGGAAAACTTAAATAAAATAATTAATGTCAGAGTAACCGAAGTAACGACCAACTCGCTCAGCGGCGAACCAGTCTGACCAACAAACGACAAAGGAGAAGACCATGGCTGAAGTAAATTTTGAACTCTACAACAACCAACTTGTTCAACAGTTGGTCGGTGTTTCTGACGCAAACTTAAGATTAATTGAACAACTCTTAAATGTTGAGATAAGCTCTTTTGGCAACCAAATAAACATCAAAGGCGATGATGATGCCGTAGAACAAGCCAAAACCGCCATAGACCTTCTGTACAACAAGGTCAGCAAAGGCATTGAAATTGGCGAACAGGAAGTTAAAGCCGCCGTGAGGATGAGTGACGAAGGCCCCGCAAAAATTGATGAGCAAAACCTCAATGATATTGTTTTAAAAACTAAAAAACGCCATATTTATCCGCGTTCAGCCACCCAAGCAAAATATATTCAGGAAATGATGAAAAACGAGCTGGTTTTTGGCTTAGGCCCGGCCGGTACGGGTAAAACTTATCTGGCCGTTGCCTTAGCCGTTTCCATGATGTTGGAAGGCAAAATAGACAAGATTATTTTATCTCGCCCGGCAGTTGAAGCCGGTGAAAATTTAGGTTTTCTGCCTGGTGATTTAAAAGACAAAGTAGACCCCTATTTGCGCCCGTTATACGATGCCTTATACGAAATGTTGCCGGCTGAACAAGTTGACAAGAAATTGGCCATTGGCGAAATTGAAATTGCCCCGCTGGCCTTTATGCGCGGCCGCACCTTGTCAAACGCTTTTGTTATCTTGGATGAGGCTCAAAATACAACCCCGATGCAGATGAAGATGTTTTTAACCCGTTTGGGCGAAAACTCACGCATGGTTGTCAACGGCGACTTGAGTCAGGTAGACCTCCCGCGCGGCACCATTTCCGGCTTAAAAGATGCCTTAGATACTTTGGAAAATGTCAACAGCATCAGCTCTGTAACTTTCAGCGCCAATGATGTCGTTCGTCATGGTCTGGTAGCCAAAATCGTAAAAGCTTATGAAGAGAAAGGTAAAAAACAACACGGCTATGACTAAAACCAATCTTGCCATCACCTTAAACGAACCCGGCTGGGAAACTGAAATCCCCAACCTGCAAAATTTGGCTAATCAGGTGCTCATTACCGCTTTGGATTATGTCAATGAGCATGAGGAAATTGACTTTTTGCAGATGGGAAAAACCGTCAACTTCAACCTCTGCCTAAGCAATGACGATGAAGTTCATACCCTAAATCGTGATTTTCGGGGAATGGACAAGCCTACCAACGTTCTTTCTTTTGCCGCCATTGATGACCCTGATTTTGACAAGAACTTAGAACTCTTTGATGATATAGAAATAGGCGATATCATTATTGCTCTTGAAACCATGCAACGCGAAGCCAAAGAAAAAGGCATCTCGCTACAAGACCACTTCTGTCATCTTTTCACCCACGGCATTCTACATCTCTTAGGTTTTGACCACATAGAAGATGATGAAGCAGAATATATGGAAGACTTTGAAATCAACATTCTCAAAAACTTAAACATCAAAAATCCCTATGGAGATTAATAAACAATCATGACTGATGAAAATCATAAAGAATCAATTTGGCACAAACTTAAATGTCATTTTACGCGCAAACAATTAGAAACCGTCCGCGAAACTATTGAAGATTTAATTGAGGAAGCTAATTCCGAAGGCGAATGCCCGTTTAGTGAACACGAACAATTACTGCTAAATAACATTTTGTACCTAAAAGATAAAAAATGTTGCCATGCCATGATTCCTCGGGCCAACATCATCGCCTTTCACAAAAGCGGCACGGTTAAAGAACTGGCCGAGCTTATGGTAACCAAAGGTCATTCACGTATCCCGATTTATGGAGATTCTCTGGATGATATCTTAGGCATCATTCACATCATAGACTTGGCCAAATGCCTGCTCAAAAATGAAGACAACGTCAAAGTAGAAGATATTGTCAATCGTGAGGTAAAATTTGTTTCACCATCAATGAGAGTATTAGACTTATTACGCGATATGCAGGCCAACAAAGTCCATATGGCAATGGTTGTTGACGAATACGGCGGCGTTGATGGTTTGGTAACTATTGAAGATTTGCTGGAAGAAATCGTCGGCGATATTGAGGATGAATATGACTCTGAAGAACAACACGTCATTATGCTTCAAGATGAAGGCTTAGTGATTGCCGATGCCAGAGCCGAATTAGACGAGATAAAAGAAGCCGCCAACTTAGACTTAAGCGAATATATTGATTGTGATGAGTTGGAAATTGACACGCTCGGCGGTTACGTTTTCCACTTAGCACAACGCATTCCAGCAAGAGGCGAAGTTATTGAAGGTCCGAATGGTATCAAATTCCGCATTTTGGAAGTAGATCCGCGCCGCATAAAGAAAGTAATGATTTCAATCCCCAAAGAGGACAAACAAGAAGCCGCAAATGCTTAAAAAGCTGTTCTCACATAAAAAAACTTTGTGCTTGGCGGCAGGCGCTTTGAGCGTTTTGGCTCTGCCGCCATATTATATGCTTCCACTGCTTTTCATAAGCTTTAGCTGGCTGCTGTTATGCCTCAGCAAAGCAACATCTGGCAAACAAGCCTTCGCTTACGGTTACTGGTTTGGCTTTGGCTGGTTTGCCTGCGGATTTTCTTGGGTAGGCAATGCCTTGCTGATAGATATTGCCGCCTTTGGCTGGCTTTATCCGATAACTTTGTTCGCTTCGGGCGCATTTTTTGGCTTATTTATCGGAGCTCCGGCTTACTTCACATACTGCTTCAAAAAACCTTACGCTCAGTGGCTGGCATTTGCCGCTCTTTGGGTTATTTTTGAATGGATACGCAGTTTTATCCTCACAGGTTTTCCGTGGAACTTACTGGGTTCGGTTTTGGCGTTCAGTCCCCAAACCATACAAACGACCGCGCTCTTCGGTACTTACGGTCTTTCTTTGCTGGTTTTGCTTGGCGTTTCCGCTCCGGCCTTAATTTTCATCTACCGCAACAAAATTTCGGTAACTATCGCCACATCAACAATTCTTTTAATAAGCATTTTCATTTATGCTTTTGGCGCTTGGCGCATACAAAATATCTCTGATGAAACATCAGACATCAATATCCGAATTGTTCAGCCGAGCATCCCCCAAGCCATGAAATGGGATAATGCTTCGCTTGAAAACAATTTTTTGGAATACATCCGTTTAAGCAAATCGCAACCCCTGGATAATATAGATTTTGTCATCTGGGGCGAAACCGCCACCCCCTATCCTTTGGATATTGAACCCCGATATCGGGACTTGATAACCGAGGCTGTTCCGCCTAAAGGCTACCTGATTACGGGCTTAGTAAGATACGAATTTGAAAGCGCTTATGATTATCGCCCGCTAAATTCCATGTTCATCTTAAACAAACAAGGAGAGATTGTAGATTTTTATGATAAAAGTCATCTCGTTCCTTTTGGCGAATATATGCCGTTACGCAAATTTTTGCCGAACTGGATAAAGCCCATAACCCAAACCGTTGCCGATTTCAAATCAGGAAAAGCGCACAAAGTTTTCAAGCTGAAAAATTATCCCTCATTCGGAGCACTCATCTGCTATGAAATTATCTTTCCCGCACAAATCATCAATCCATCAAACAAACCGGAATTTTTGGTAAACCTGACTAATGACGGTTGGTACGGAGACAGTTCTGGCCCGAGGCAACATTTAGTCAGCACCCAACTACGGGCTGTAGAAGAAGGCATAACCATCATTCGCGCCGCCAACACCGGTATTAGCGCTGTCATTTCCCCTATAGGAAAAATTGTTGCTTTTTTGCCGCTTAACCATAAAAATATTTTAGATATAACGCTTCCCAAACAACTATCCCTACCGACTCTATACGGAAAATACGGCAATTTTATTCCGCTTACATTATGCCTTGTTAATATTCTGCTTGCGCTATTAGTTCAAAAGGTTAAGCGCTAACCTTTTGAAAATTAAGGCTTATGAGAGATAGCTAATTTTCATCTTTTTGAATATAAAATATTATATAAAAAATCAGTTGACGAAAAAGTCATTACCGCCTATTTATTAAGTAACAGACTAATTAAAAGGAACACACAATGACTGCAGATATCTCTAAAAAATCTAGCCGCGGCAGAACCCCGGATGGCGAACCTAATCCGATTGATGTACATGTAGGCAACCGGATTCGCTTGCGGCGTACCTTGTTGGGCCTAAGTCAGGAAAAATTAGCATCACTTCTCGGCCTGACATTTCAGCAAGTACAGAAATATGAGCGCGGTATGAACCGTGTCGGTGCCAGCCGTCTGTGGGATATTGGCAAAGTTTTGGAAGTTCCCGTAGGCTTTTTTTATGAAGATATGGATAAAGATGTTGCCAACCAAAGTCCGCGTATGTTTTCTTTGCCCGACAACACACCTTTAGCACTTGCCGAGGATTCTGAGGACATAGATTTAGACCCGATGCACAGACAAGAAACCATTGAGTTGGTTAAGGCTTACTACAAAATTCCAAATCGTAAAGCCGCAAAATGCATGTTTGATTTGATTATTGCCATGTCTAAAACAACATACAACAATCACAATGAGGAAGAAGAAGAATAAATAATCTTCTGCATATATACGCAAAAAAGCTGGCTTTTAGTCAGCTTTTTTTTATACTTTTGTCATAACTAAATACAGAGGATAAAATGAAATATCTCTTCACATCAGAATCAGTTTCCGAAGGACATCCGGACAAAGTCTGCGATTGCATTTCAGATACATTGGTAGACCTTTTTATCGGTAAAGATACCAACGCGCGCACCGCCATTGAAACTATGGCGACCACCAACCGTGTCATCATTGCCGGAGAAACAAGCTGCAATGCCTACATCAGCCAAGCTGAAATAGAAGACACAGTCCGAAGCACTATTCAAAAAATCGGCTATGACCAAAAAGGATTCAGTTGGCACACTGTCAGCATAGAAAATTTACTCCACCATCAGTCATCTGATATTGCTCTTGGCGTAGATAATGATGGTGCCGGCGACCAAGGTATTATGTTTGGCTATGCCAAAAAAGAAGAAGACTTTGACAGTGATTATATGCCCTTGGCAATTTATTTGGCCAACAAAATTCTAAAAGATTTAAGCGAAGCCAGACACAAAGGAGAAGTCAAAGGGCTGGAACCGGATGCCAAAAGCCAAATAACCGTAGAATATGAAAATGGCAAACCGATAGGCCTTTCTAAAGTTGTACTATCTACACAACATTCAGAAAAACTTTCACAAAATGATGTTCGCGACATTGCCGAAAAAATCATTGAGCGCAATTTACCACAAGGCTGGATGCCAAAAAGAAAAGATATTTTAATCAATCCGACAGGACGTTTTGTCATCGGCGGACCGGATGGGGATACAGGTTTAACCGGACGTAAAATTATTGTAGATAATTACGGCGGCTATGCACCACATGGCGGCGGGGCTTTTTCAGGCAAGGATGCCACCAAAGTAGACCGCTCTGCTGCTTACATTTTACGCTATCTAGCAAAAAATGTGGTTGCTGCCGGCTTAGCTGATGAATGCCTTTTGCAGTTGTCTTATGCAATCGGCGTAGCCGAACCTTTGTCATTTTACATAAATTGTAATCATACAGCCAAAGTAGACGAACAGAAGATTTTGAATTTTTTAAGAGAAATGGTAGATCTAACCCCCAAAGGAATTATCAAGCACCTTAATCTCCGCCGCCCAATTTATGCACCAACGGCTGCTTATGGTCATTTTGGAAGAGCCCCACAAAAAAGCGGTTCATTTTCTTGGGAAAAAACAGATTTAAGCAAGGAGTTGGTAAAATGCTTTTAAGTGAAAAACCAAAATTTTTCGGCCGGCGTAAAGGGCGCATCATCCGCAAAGCAAAAACCACGTTACTGGACGCTTTTTTACCTAAAATCCGCCTAAAAGATGATTGTTCTTTTGATAAAGAAACCATGTTTGGCAAAAAAGTTGAAAAAGTCTATCTGGAAATCGGTTTTGGCAACGGCGAACATTTAGCCGGACAAGCCAAAAACAATCCCAATATTGGCTTTATCGGTGCAGAAGTTTTTCAAAACGGCGTTGCCAATTTGCTGAGCTTAATAACCGGCATTAAAGAAGGCAGTAATTTGCCTGATGATATTAATTTGAGTGCGGACAGAGAAGACAACATCCGCGTTTATGACGATGATATGCGCTTGCTGTTTCCGCGCATTCCTGACGGATTTTTGGATAAAGTTTTTGTTTTGTTTCCGGACCCATGGCCCAAAAAGCGCCATGCATCAAGAAGGTTCATCAATCCTGATAACCTGAAAGAATTAGCCCGCATTTTGAAAAAAGGCGGAATTTTAAGAGTTGCCACCGACCATAAGGTATATAAGAGCTGGACGCTGCATCAATTACATGATTGTCCGGATTTTCGCTGGACCGCTACCTGTGGCAACGATTGGAAACATGAACCTTCCGACTGGGTTGAAACCAAATACCAGCGCAAAGCTCTCCGCGAAGGACGGAAGCCGGTATTTTTAGATTTTGAAAGAATCTAGAAAAAAGCTCTGAAAGACAGAAAACTTTCAGAGCTTTTTTATTACAACAAACTAAAATTTGTTTAAGTTCATTCTTGGTCTTTGTCCAGTAAATGTGTTTCGCCCGTACCATGGAAACCGTAAGAATAACCGCATTCATAACATCTTCCACCGGCAGTGCCTCCTGCATATTCATGAGAACCACACATCGGACAAGTCTCACCGCCATAAACATGCTTTTTGTTAACTGATACGCTTTGTGTACCTTTCTTAGTTTGCTTTTCCATAAAACTTAGAATTTAAAATTATAAAAAATTAAATATAAAAAACGCAAGGAAGAGCTATACGCCTTTTGCCTACATATGTCAACCGTAAACAACTAAAATTTCAGCTCGCAAAATCTACATTAGTTACCCATTTTTTGTAAAAACTCGGAGAATGAGGTAAATAATAAGAAACAAGGGAAAAATTTTTTGAGTGTACATAAAAGTACATGACTAAAAATTTTATCCTGCAGTTTCTGTATTAGTTACCCATTATATGAGTTTTTTCAAAAATTTGGAGAATGAGGTAAATAATAAGAAACAAGGGAAAAATTTTTTGAGTGTACATAAAAGTACATGACTAAAAATTTTATCCCGCAGTTTCTGTATTAGTTACCCATTATACGAGTTTTTAATAAGAGGGGTAAGTCGTAATCGTAGGCTGTATATTAGGCTCTTCCACGGTGTTGACATCGGAGGTTGGATAAGACTGAACATCATAGATACGCCCGCCGGATTCATATAAAGTGTTTTGAATCTGCTGATTAACGGCTTGCGGCGATTCTTGCGGACTTATCTGCGGATTCTGCGGCAAAGATTCGGAAACAACATTACTCGGCATCATTTGTGATGGCGTAGACACATTGGTTGTACTCAAATTATCTGCTGAGGATTCATCGCTCATATCTGAGGAAGCATTATCCAAAGCCGACTGAAACCCATCTCCGACAATCGGCTGTCCCATAATATTACCTTCATTGGGTGTCATCTGCACGGTTGCGCTGTCATACACGCCCGGAGCGGTTTCTGAGGCTCCATATATAACCGTATTATTATCATCGGCAGTCGCTGAAAAAGCGTATAAAAGATTTATCAAAAAAATAAATTTTCCCATAACAAAAGCTCCCATTTTTTAGAAACACTCTTCTAAAGAAATAGGAGCTATAAATCAAAATCCAAGAGGAAAAATTAAGATGCTTTTTCCATCAAAACAACATTATCATGAAGCAAAGCATAAGTATCTTCCGCAATCATCAATTCTTCATTGGTAGGAATAACCAAAACTTTGACCTTAGAGGAAGGTGTTGTAATTTCTGTTGCCTGACCGCGAAGATGATTTGCTTCTTCGTTCAATTCAATTCCCAAAAACTTCAAACGTTCACAAACTTTTTTGCGAATAAAGGAGGAGTTTTCACCGATTCCCGCGGTAAAGATAATAGCATCAACCCCGCCAAGTACAGCCATATATGCACCGATATATTTGATTAAAGCATGAACATAAACATCAACCGCAGTTATGGCATCTTGGTTGCCTTCCAAATATTGTTCCTCAATATCGCGCAAATCCGTATAACCTCTGGTCAATCCGCACCAACCGCTTTCCTTGTTAAGCATAGCATTAACTTCATCTGCGGTTTTGTTTTGGGTTTTCATAATATGCAGCGGAATATAGGGGTCAATATCACCGCAACGTGTACCCATAATCATTCCGGCCATTGGCGTAAAGCCCATAGACGTATCAACGGATTTTCCATCCTCAATAGCCGTAACCGAAGCTCCGCCGCCTAAATGGCAACTGATAAATTTGCCTTTATAACCAAGCATTTTAGCCGCTTCTTCCGCCACATATTTATGCGATGTGCCATGAAACCCATAACGGCGAATTTTGTGCTTTTCATATTGCTCTAATGGAATAGCATAAAGAAAAGCCTCTTTTTTCATACTCTGATGAAAAGAGGAATCAAAAGTAGCCACTTGCTTAACTTTGGGCAAAAGCTCCGTAATAGCATCAATACCATATAAGAAAGCCGCACCATGCAAAGGCAACAAATCACCGGCTTCACGTGCCTTATCCAAAACATCTTCATCAATAACAACTGACTTATCAAAATATTCTCCGCCATGTCCCATCCGATGACCGACGGCATCAATTTCCTCAACCGACTTAATCGGACCGGAAAGCAACATATTCAAAACTTCCTTAATTGCCTCAATATGGTTATGCAGTTCAACTTCCTTGACCAATTTTTCATTTTCATCAACTGACATACTGACGCTGGAACCACTAATACCGATACGCTCAGCCATACCCTTAGCCAAAACTTGGTGCTTTTGCCCATCCATCAAAAACAGCTGATATTTTACAGTAGTAGAGCCGGAGTTCAGTACAAGAATCTTCTTCATAAATGCTTTCCTATGTTGTTATTGAAATAAAAAAACGGGGTGCCATCATAATAGCACCCCGCCTTTATGCCACAAAATTACAAATTAGTCAAGCTAACCGTATCTTGAGCGATTGCCAACTCCTCATTTGTCGGGATAACAAAGGCTCTAACCTTAGAATCCGGCGTAGTAATTTCAGCAAAATCGCCGCGTTCGTTATTCTTGGCTTCATCAACTTTGATACCCAAATAAGCCAGGCGCTCCAAAACCAGCTTGCGCACAATAGGAGAGTTTTCACCGACACCTGCCGTAAAGACAATAGCATCAACACCGCCCAAAGCTGCAATATAAGAACCGATATATTTGACAATATTGTAAACATAAACTTGCATAGCTTCCAAAACTTTCGGCTCACCGCGATTATAAGCAGCCTCAAAATCACGAGAGTCACTATAACCGGTCAAGCCATACTTACCGCTTTGCTTATTGAGCATTTCATTAACTTCATCAGGTGTCAAATTCTGCGTCTTCATAATATAAAGCGGAATATAGGGGTCAATATCGCCGCAACGCGTATCCATAACAATACCTGCCAACGGGGTCATTCCCATAGAGGTATCAATACATTTGCCATCCTTAACAGCCGTAATTGACGCACCGCTGCCAATATGGCAAGTAATGATTTTTGATTTTTCGCCGACAATTTCCGCAGCCTTCTGAGCTACGAATTTGTGCGATGTTCCATGCGCACCGTAACGACGAATTTTATAAGTTGTGCGCTGTTTTTCAGGCAGAGCATAAACATAAGCCTCCGCAGGCATTGTTTGGTGAAAAGCCGTATCAAAAACCACAACTTGCGGCACAGAAGGCAGCTCTTTCATAACGGCACGAATAACCAAAGCTGCAGCCGGATTATGCAACGGAGCCAAAGTTGAAAGGGATTCAATATCCTCAATAACTTTTTCATCAACGACGACAGAACCCTTAAAGATAGAACCACCTTGAACGATACGATGTCCAATAGCGGAAATTTCTTTCAAATTGCTGATAACACCATCAAGCAAAAGTTTCATAACCTCGTTTAGGGCTGTTTTATGATCCGGTAAATCAACCTTAACTTCTTTTTTGTCGCCATTAGCATATTTTATACCGACAAAAGAAGCCTCACGCCCAATACGCTCGGCATTACCCTTGGCAACGACTTCATATTTGTCGCCTTCCACATTAAAGAGCTGATATTTCAGCGTAGATGAACCGGAGTTCAAAACGAGTATTTTCTTCATCATTACGTCCTTATTTTTTAGATTTTTTCAAATTATTTTTGAGCCTGAATGCAGGTAATCGCAATCATCCCCACAATATCTTCAACCAAAGCGCCGCGAGACAAATCATTAACCGGTGCATTTAAACCTTGCAACATCGGACCATAGGCTTCACAACCGCAGATTCTCTGCAACATTTTATAGCTGATGTTGCCGGATGCCAAATCAGGGAAAATCAACACATTTGCTTTACCGGCAACTTCGCTTCCCGGAGCTTTTTTAGCCCCCACAACGGCATCCAAAGCGGCATCAGCTTGCAGCTCGCCATCAAGTTTAATGTTTAAGGTATTATAATCCGGATCATTTTTCAAAGCATTCAAAGCGATTTCGGTTGCACGGCGAACTTTGTCAACTTGGTCGCCTTTACCGGAACCTTTGGTA
This sequence comes from uncultured Pseudomonadota bacterium, assembly GCA_949298065.1. GTDB lineage: Bacteria > Pseudomonadota > Alphaproteobacteria > RF32 > CAG-239 > Scatacola_A. The sequence goes on from CASFUZ010000006.1 coordinate 22,764, forward strand.
GAGAAAGTCAACATAGCAACTTTTGGCTCCATACCAAACTTAATGGCATTTTTACCAGCCTCAAGAGCCGTGTCAGCCATTTCTTTGTCTGTTGGGTCAATAATGATAGCGCAGTCTGCCAAAATATATGGCTTATCATTATGAACCAAAATCAACAAAGACGAAACGCTTGCGCCTTTTTTGGCAGATTTAATAATCTGCAAAGCCGGACGAACCGTATCTGCCGTAGAGTGGTTTGCACCCGATACCATACCATCTGCATCACCGGCTTTAATCATCAATGTTCCGAAATAGTTGGGATTAAGTGCTGTTTTAGCAGCTTCTTCTTCTGTCATACCTTTTTCTTTGCGCAGCTCATACAATAGCTTGGTATATTTTGCCAAATTAGCCGATTCTGCCGGGTTAATCAGCTCAATATCATCCATACTCCAATTATTGTCGTTAAAATATTTTTTAACCGATTCTACATCACCCAAAATGATAACCTTAGCGGCTTTTTCAGCCGTAATCAGGTGAGCGGCTTTCAAAATACGCTCATCTTCACCTTCCGGCAAAACAATTGTTTTAACATCGCTTTTGGCTCTGGCAATCAGGCCGTTCAAATAAGCACTCTCTAACATTGAGGCATCCCTTTCTACTTATGTTTAAACAGAATTATCTTTAATAAACAACGCCTGAGCGCAAAAGTCTATAAAAACTTTTGCTTTTTACGGCAAAATAATATACTATCGGCATAAATTTCGTAACAAATTCATTTTTCAGAAGGAAATCTGCAATGGAAAGAACCCTCTCAATAATCAAACCGGACGCAACTTCCCGCAACATCACCGGCAAAGTCAATGCCATGATTGAAGAGGCCGGTCTGCGTATTGTTGCCCAAAAAAGATTACAATTAACCGCAGCTCAAGCCGAAGAATTCTATGCTGAGCATAAAGACAAAGCTTTCTTCACCAGCATGATTGAGCAAATGATTTCCGCACCTGTTGTCGTTCAAATTTTGGAAGCGGACAACGCCATCGCCTTGTATCGTAAAATTATGGGTGCCACCAATCCGGCCATCGCCGAAGAAGGGACGATTCGCAAAACTTTTGCCCTCTCCATTGACAAGAACACGGTTCACGGCTCGGATTCTCCGGAAAGTGCCAAAAGAGAGATAAACTTCTTCTTTTCCAACATTGAAATTGTCGGCTAAGGAGTCTTTATGGTGTTTTGCCGTCTGATAACAATTTTTGCCTTTTTGGCCCTTACCTCAACTTTCGCTTTTGCCGGAGATATGACTTATAACGCCGAAATAAGTGTTGATGTCACGGCAGAAAATGCATCTGTCGCCAGAGAACGCGCCATGACCGCAGCCAATCGGCAGGCTTACACAACCGTTGCCAAACGCGTTACCACGGCAGAAGGTGTTAATAAGCTAAACGAACTCAATGATGCACAGATACTAAACTTCATCAAAGAAGTTTCCGTCATTTCGGAAAAAGCCTCTGATGTTCGTTATATGGCCACGCTTAACGTTGCCATCAATGAACACATCCTTAAGACCTATATGCAGGAAAATGACATTCCCTTTGTCATCAGTTCTATCGCCAATGTCTTGATTATCCCTACCTTTCGGGAGTTCAAAACCGATGCCCCCATGCTCTGGGAAGCAGGCAACCTTTGGCGCAAAGCTTGGGAACAAAACCCCCGCACCATAGGTTCTGCAAAATTTTTCAGCATTCCGGCCAATGGCTCCAACTATGCCGCACTTGATGCCGAAAAAGCTTTAAGTATGAACGGTATGGCACTTGATAAAATCGCCTTCATCAACAACACCAAAGACATTTATGTTGCAGATGCTACTTATAACGGTATTGAAGGCTTAAACATCACGCTTTATTCTTACCAAAGTGGCAAAGAAGAAACCATCGCTGTCGCCGGCGACCGTTCGCCGCAATTATTCACGGATGCGATTAACAAAATCAGCGACCACATTTATAATCAAATCAAAACGCAAAACGTTGTAGACCGCCAAAACAAATCCGAAATTACGGTGCTTTATTCTTACGCTTATCTTAAAGATTGGCTGATGCTAGAAAAACAATTAAAAGAGATTGCCTATATTAACAGCATTACCACTTCCGCCGTTGGCTCGGGAAGAGTCCAATTCAAAATCACGTTTATCGGTGGATTTGACAAACTGCAAGAAGCTTTGCGCAACAAATATTACAACCTCAAAAATGCCGGTGATTTTTACATAATTGAAAAGATTTGAAAGGATTTTGCCAATGCCGACAACCACAAAAAATAACCGCAACTGGATGTTTTGGCTGACACTTTTTGTCTTATTCTGTGTCTCCGTTTATGTTTTGCGTTCGGTTCTTCTGCCTTTTGTAACCGGCATTGTGATTGGTTATTTGCTGGACCCCTTCGCCTCAAAATTTGAAAAATGGGGCATGAACAGAACCTTAGCCACCTTTTTGGTTTTGTTATTAGTTGCCATTGTTGTCATTCCGGCTCTCATTTTGTTAATCGGTGTCATTGATGAACAACTTGGACGTTTCATCAACGTTGTGCCGCAATATATCAGTGCTTTTTTAAAGAAGATAGAACCCTTTATCAATGAACTGCACAATCGTTTTCCGTCTTTGGAACCGGAAAAGATTCGTGAATATATGCGTAACAACCTCGCCAATACTCTAAAAGTTATCGGAGGTGTTTTACGCGGTCTCATCACCTCAGGCTTTGCCATTTTCAACCTTATATCTTTGTTGCTGATTACGCCGATTGTTGCTTTTTATATGCTCAGAGACTGGGATATGTTCATTGCCAAGGTAGATAGCTTATTACCGCGCAAATCAAAATCCTCAATCCGCGAACAAGCCCGCCAAATTGACCGCACCTTGGCTGGTTTCATCCGCGGACAACTGAGCGTTTGTGTTATTTTGGGCACCTATTACTCTTTAGGATTATATTTTGTAGGCCTTGACTTAGGCTTGCTGGTTGGTTTCATCGCCGGCTTAATCTCGTTTATTCCTTACGTTGGCAGCATTGTTGGCTTCCTGCTCAGTATCGGTATTGCCTTTGCACAGTTTGATACCTTAATGCCCATCTTGCAGGTTGTTTTGGTTTTTGCCACCGGACAATTTTTGGAAGGCAATTTCCTTACCCCCAAACTGGTCGGAGAGAATGTTGGCTTACATCCGGTTTGGGTAATGTTTGCTTTGCTTGCCGGCGGTGTTCTATTGGGATTTTTGGGACTGATGATTGCCGTTCCGCTTGCCGCGGTTATCGGAGTTCTGCTCAGACACGCCATAGACAACTACAAAAAAAGCACCCTTTATCTGGACAGCTAAATGCGTAAAGTTATTTCTTTCATATTGCTTCTGCTCACCTTTTGGGGGACATGGTACTTATACAACAAACAAGCTCAGCCCAAAGAGGGCGGCATAGTTAATATAGGCATAACGCTTCCTCTTAGCGGTCCGAATGCCGAAGTCGGATTGGCCGCGCAAGATGCCTTAAACATCGCCCTTAAAGAATGGACGAGCAGAAAAAACAATTACCAATATCGCTTGTTTTACCTAGACGATTCCGGCGATGCCGAAAAAGCAGAAAAAAACATATTAAACCTTATTGAAAAACAAGATGCATCAGCCATCATAACCTTATGGTCTCCGGCTGCACAAAAAGCGATTCCCTTGGCTGACAAATTTCGCCGTCTCCACTTCACCTGCGCTTTTGGCAATAATCTAAGTGATGGCAGATATAATTTTAACCATTATCTTTCATACCACACAGACAAATTCACCGATAATTTTTTAAGCACCACGGGCAAGCTCCCCGCTTCCTGTAGTTCAAACTTGTATGATGCCCTAAACTTGCTGATTTTCATTTATGAAAACACATCTCCGGCTTGGGGCGATTCTCTACCCTCTGCGGAACGCATTTCGCGCAATCTGCACAAAATAAGCAATCATACCACCGCCTCCGGACAAATTCAGATTTCTCCCAAAGGCGAAGTTCTGCAAGCGGAAGAATAGTTATGAAAAAAATCCTGCTGCTTTTATTTCTGCTCAGCACCCCAAAAATAAGCCCTGCCGTAGAAGTCGGGGATATTTATTACAGCAACAAAACCTTTAATTCTGAACTCTTAGACGGCTTAGTTCCTGTTGGTATTGTCTGGCAAGTTAATGATAGCAAGGACGGAGGGCTAATCATGTCCTTGGAGCAACCCGGCTCTAAGAATTGGGAAAAAGCTAAGACCTACTGCCGTGTTTATCAAACCAGAGGCACCAAATCCGGTGATTGGTTTTTGCCTGATTTCTTACAACTGTTTCCCATCAACAAACTACAACAACAAAGGGTTGGCGCACATACTTTTTTGCATCTGAATCAAAAACTGGAAAAAATAAAATCCGCCCGTCCCTTAAAAGAAGATACCTACCTCACCTCTTCAGACTATGCCGAAGACAAAGCTTCTGCACTTGGCGTACATCTGGCTTCAGGCGATATTGTCAAAGTAAAAAAGAAAAGCCGCAACAGCTTCCGTTGCATGATGGCTTTTTAAGTTCAAAATTATATAAGTTTCCTCATTTTTTTAAGGAATATTTTAGATATTAAATTTATGATATCCTCCATCATCATAAATTTAAGGAACGAACAATGTTGCTGTACTTATCAGACTTTTTCAACTCCGTCCCGTTCAGGGGCTTTTTAGCCTTTTTTCTGGCTTTGATTTTGGCCTTATCTTTCGGTGGCAAACTCATCAACTTTTTGCACCATCACCAAGCCAAAGGTCAACCCATCAGAGAAGACGGCCCGCAAAGCCACCTTTTAACCAAAAAGGGCACGCCCACAATGGGTGGTCTGCTCATTTTGGGCTCAGCCATTATCAGTATGCTGATTTGCGCAGACCTGCACAACTCTTTTGTCTGGATAAGTATTTTGGTTTTGTTGGTATATGGCTTAACCGGCTTTGTTGACGATTATGTCAAAGTCACCAAACAAACAGCCAATGCCATGACCGCCAAAATGAAATTATTTTTGCAGTTTACCACAGCTTTGATAGCTGTTTGGGTCATATCTCAAGCCACCCCGGAAAACAGCCGCTTTGAGCTGACTTTTCCATGGTTTAAGAACTTTGCCTTAAACTTAAGCTGGTTTTACATTCCCTTTGCTATGGTTGTCATTGCCGGAGCCTCTAATGCCGTTAATTTAAGTGATGGCTTAGACGGTTTAGCATCAGGCTTACTCGTTGTATCTTTTATGGTCTTTGCCATTGTGGCTTATCTCTGCGGCACGGAATTCGCCCCGTTGTTTAACATAATGCCGATTCCTCACACCGCCGAAATCACCATTGTCTGCGCTGCAGTTATCGGCGGCTGTGTCGGCTTTTTGTGGTTTAATGCTCCTCCGGCCAAAGTCTTTATGGGCGACACCGGCTCTTTGGCTTTGGGTGCTTTGCTTGGCACAATCTCGGTCATGACCAAACACGAAATTTTATTAGCTGTTGTCGGCGGCGTTTTTGTTATAGAAGCTTTGTCTGTTATGATTCAGGTTGCCTACTTCAAAAAAACCGGAGGCAAACGTTTTTTCAAAATGGCACCAATTCACCACCATTTTGAGCAGCTTGGCTGGAAAGAAACCACAGTTGTTATCCGTTTTTGGATTATTGCTTTCATCTTAGGTCTCTTGGGCTTAACCACATTTGTAGAACTATAGGGAGAGAACTGTGATATCCTTTTCAAGAAATAGCCGCAGTATTATTGCCAACTGGTGGTGGACGGTAGATAAAGTTTTGCTAACCCTAATAACCATCATAATCCTGATAGGCATTTTCTTGAACTTCTCTGCCAGCCCGGCCGTTGCCAACCGCATCGGTGTCGGAAGTTTTCACTTCATCAAACGCCAGATGCTGTTTTTGCCCATCGCCTATATGCTGATGCTTTTTCTCTCCATGCAAAACCTAAAGACCATCCGGCGTGTTGCTATTTTGGGCTATTCTGCCACCATTTTACTAATGATAGCGACCCTCTTCTGGGGAGAAGAAACCAAAGGTGCTTCAAGATGGATTCATATCTTTGGCTTTTCAATGCAACCCTCAGAGTTCATCAAGCCCTGCTTTGCAGTTGTTGCCGCGTGGTTGTTTGACGGCCAGCAAAAATACCGCGATTTTCCGGGCAACATATTATCTACTTGCTTATTTGCTTTCACTTTGGTTTTGCTTTTGGCACAGCCTGATGTCGGTATGTCTATTGTTGTTTCGCTCATCTGGCTGTTTCAGTTCTTTTTGGCGGGGCTCTCTCTGTTATTGGTAACTGTTTTAGGCCTTGTCGGGGTCGGACTTCTGGTTATGGCATATTTCACTTTTGACCATGTTCATACCCGTGTCCAACAATTCTTAGATTCGGAAAATAACTTAAGCTACCAAGTCAAAAAATCTCTGGAGGCTTTTGAAAGCGGCAGCATCTTTGGCCGCGGTCCCGGAGAAGGTGTTGTAAAACTCAACATTCCGGACGCACACACAGACTTCATTTTTGCCGTTGCTGCTGAAGAATTTGGCTTGCTTTTATGTCTGGTTATAGTAGGCTTATATGCAGCAATAGTCATTCGTGCGATGCTGATTTCTATGAAAGACAATAACCTGTTTATCATACTCTCGGCATCAGCACTCGCGGCATCTTTCGGCTTGCAGGGAATTATCAATATGGCATCCACCTTGCACCTGATGCCGACCAAAGGCATGACCCTGCCGTTTATCTCATACGGTGGTTCATCCTTACTAGCCACGGCTTTGGGAATGGGCATGCTTTTAGCCATAACTCGGAAAAACGTTCATGCGGAGGATAAAGATGTCGGCGACTAAAAAAAGAAAAAAATCTCAAAAACCGTTAATCATTCTGACCGCAGGCGGCACGGGCGGACATGTTTATCCGGCGGAAGCTTTGGCGGATGAACTACTTAAACGCGGTTATCGTGTAGAACTCATCACGGATAAGAGAGGCAAAAACAACTATAAAGGCCGTCTGGGCGAAATTCCCAATCATGCGGTTTTAGCCGGAGCTATGGTCGGCAAGAGCAAGCTTTTCAAACTCAAAAGTTTGATTAAAACAGGTTTTGGTGTTTTGCAAGCCGGCTACCTTATTTTTAAGAAAAAGCCTGTTTGCGTCATCGGCTTTGGCGGCTATGCGTCTTTCCCGAGCTGTATGGCCGCCATTTTGCTCGGCACGAATCTGGTCATCCATGAGCAAAATTCGGTTATGAGCCGCACCAACAGATTCTTGAGTAAATATGCCGCACTGATTGCCCAAAGCTTCAAAAAAGTAAAATATACACCTAATGGCATCAAAACCATTTTAACCGGTATGCCCATCCGCAAAACCATTGCTGAAATCAGAGATATTCCCTATCCCGCACTGGGCAAAGACGATAAATTTCAAATTATGATTTTAGGTGGTTCTCAAGGCGCAAAAATTTTTAGCGACATTGTTCCAAGCGTCATCACAGAACTTACACCCGCCCGCCAGAAAAAAATACGCCTTTTCCAGCAATGTCGCGAAGACGATGTAGAAGCTGTCAAACAAGCATATCAAAATTGCGAAGCGGAAATCACCGTTTCGCACTTTTTCAACAATATGCCGGAGCTTTATGCCGGCACACACTTAATCATCTCACGTGCGGGAGCTTCTTCTGTTTCCGAAATAGCAGCTGTCGGCATTCCCTCAATTTTGGTACCGCTCCCCATTGCCGCGGACGACCATCAAACCATGAATGCTAAAGAGATAAATGATGCCAAAGCAGGCATTGTTCTAAAACAAAAGGACTTCACTCAAACCAAACTATCCGAACTGCTGAAAGACCTGATGTCCTCACCCAAAAAGCTGCAACAAATGTCCGAGAACGCAAAAAAAATTGGCATAACCGATGCGGCCGTTCGTTTTGCAGATGCCGTAGAAAAAGAAATTATTTCAAAGCACTGAGGAGGACACCATGTTTGGCCTGAATTTATTTAAATCAAACATAGCAGACCTCCTCCCCGCCGTTCGGGGAAAATATGCCTATGATGTCAGCTTGGCCAAATACACATGGTTTGGCGTCGGTGGTCCGGCAGAAGTCTTGTTTAGCCCGAAAGACACGGAAGATTTAAGCCATTTTCTAAAAAACAAACCGCATAATCTCCCCACTTGCATCATCGGTGGCGGCTCTAATCTTTTAATCCGAGACGGCGGCATTCCGGGAGTTGTCATCAAGTTGGATTCTCCGGCCTTTCGCAAAATAACTTTGGACCAAGATACCATCACTTGCGGTGCAGGTGTAAAAAATGCCGAACTCAAAAAAGTTATGCTGGACAACCAAATCGGAGGTCTTGAGTTCTTATGCTCCATTCCGGGAGTTATCGGCGGCTCTGTCAAAACCAATGCCGGCTGCTTTGGGTCTTCGGTCAAAGATGTCATTAAAGAAGCCCAAATCATCAACGGCTTAGGCGACATAAAAACCGTTCCCGTAGACGACCTAATGCTATCATACCGTAGCAGTTTCTTCCCGGATGATTGGATAATTTTGAGCATAACTTTCCGCACCACAAAAGACAGTGCCGAAAACATTAAGAAGAAATTAGAAGAACAAAAAGCTTACAGGATGAAGAACCAGCCCTACAACCAAAAGACGGCCGGTTCAACCTTCAAAAACCCCGAAGGCTTAAAAGCTTGGGAGCTCATAAAAAGATCCGGCTGTGCAGACCTACAAATCGGTGGAGCCAAAGTTTCAGAAAAGCATTGCAATTTTTTGATAAATACAGGCAAAGCCACTGCCGCCGACATTGAAACCTTAGGCGAAACCATCATCAAAAAAGTTCGCGAAAAAACTTCCGTAACCCTGGAGTGGGAAGTCAAGCGTATGGGAATAAACAAATAACGATGACCGAAACCGCCGAAAATACAGAAACACTAAACAAACCGATTCTTCCGCCTGACAACAAAGTATCGTTACCTTGCGAATGGCCGACCAGAATGTTGGGCAACTTAATCATAATCGGTATAATATTTACTTTTGCCTTTATTACGGTAACCATCCGCACCAATCTTGTCGGCAGACAAATAGATTATCTGACCGAAGAATTTTACAATCAAACAACAAAACTCGGCTTCACCTTAGATGATGTTTTGGTAGAAGGGCGCAAAAAAACTTCCCAACAGGCTTTGTTAGAAGTCCTGAATTTAAAGCGTGGCGACAATATCCTCACCCTGGATTTAAATGACCTCAAGACCAGAATAGAGGCTCTGCCCTGGGTCAGAGAAGCCGAAATCCGCCGCAGCTATTTTCCAAACATTTTGCATATTAGCTTAAAGGAGCGCAAAGTTGCTTCTATATGGCAAATTTCAGAGAAATTTCATCCCATAGATACGGAAGGCAATGTCATTGATGCACCCTTTAAGCCCACAAGACCAATACTACTCATTGTCGGAGAAGAAGCGCCGCAACATATCAATGAGCTTTTAGACATCATCAAAAAAGACAATGAGATTTGGCCTCGTGTTAAGGTTGCCAATTATATCTCCAAGCGCCGCTGGAATCTGATATTAGACGACATTGAAAACGGCATCACCATCAAGCTTCCCGAAGACAACATAGAACAAGCTTGGAAAAAGTTGGTAAAATTAGACCAGACCCAAGGTCTTCTTAAACGTAAATTAACCTTCATTGATTTAAGATTGAAAAATAAAGTCATTGTCAAACTCGGCAAAATGACGGAAGAAGAGCGCCAAAAGCTCAAAGAAAGCAAAAAAACAAAAACCAGAGGAGCATAAGTTGACACATTCGTTCAATCGGCTGACCACCATCGCCGCCTTAGATATAGGTTCATCTAAGGTTTGTTGCGTTATTGCCAAAATCAGCCGTGACAGACGTATCAATGTTGTTGGCTATGGCTACAACGCCTCCAAAGGTATCAAAAACGGCATTGTAACCGACATCAACCAAGCCACGCTTTCCGTTTGCAATGCGGTTGAAGCGGCCGAACAAATGGCCAACGAACGTATTGACCGCATTATTGTCAACATCTCGGGAGATAAGATAAAAAGCATTATTAAAGATGCAACCATTGCCATCAACAAAAACCGTCCGGTAAATGAAACAGACATAACCAAAGTTATTGAAAAAGGCATCAATAAGATTAATGTCGGAGAACATGAACTCATCCACTGCCTTCCGGCAAGTTACCGTCTGGATATGGGCGATGAAATTAAAGACCCGCGCAACATTTTTGGTGAAAGTCTTTCAGTAGACATTTTGTTAGGATTAGTTCCCGAGGTTCAGTACCGCAATCTTTCCACCGTTATAGAGAATGCGCATCTTGAAACGGCTGAAAGAGCTTTTTCGCCCTACGCTTCTGCTTTAGCCTGCTTGGTTGAAGACGAAAAAGAAATCGGCGCCACGGTTATTGATATCGGCGGCGGCACCACAAGCATCGCCAGCTTCAAACACGGCCACCCGATTTACTTTTCATCTATTGCTGTCGGCGGTAATAATGTAACCAATGATATTGCTTGGGGCTTAACCACCTCCTTTACCCATGCCGAAAGATTAAAAACTTTGCATGGTTGTGCTTTTCTAACACAAGCAGACAAAGAAGAAACCATAAATGTTTATCCCGTAGGCGAAGAAGACGACAGCTCCATCAAGCAAGTTCCCAAATCAGAGCTTATCAGCATCATCACCCCGAGGGTTGAAGAAATCTTTGAATTAGTCAACCAAAAGCTCAGCGAACATGGTCTGAGAGACATATCCAGCCATCGTGTCGTATTAACCGGTGGCGGCAGCCAATTATCAGGCATCCGGGAAGTCGCATCTATGGTTTTGGACAAACAAGTCCGCTTAGGCCGCCCCAAAAACATCCCCAACTTGCCGGATATCTTGTATAACCCCGCATTTTCCACCGTTGTAGGTCTTCTTTCTTTTGCGCTCAATTATACCGAGAAGAAACCCACCAAAACGATTCAAAAACAAAGCAACAGCAACTCTGCTTTCAACCGTATTTTTGGTTGGTTGAAACAAAATTTCTAAAAAATATTTCTTTTTATTTTTTTAGTAACTAAAACTTAATCACTTTTTCTTATTCTGAAAACAAAGTTAAGTAAAATTTTGGAGTAAGAAATACAATGTCAATCAAATTAGCCGTACCGGAAAAAACTGTAATGCACTTAAAACCACGGATTTCCGTCATAGGTGTCGGTGGTGGCGGCGGCAATGCCGTAAACAATATGATAGCGCAGAATCTGGAAGGCGTTGACTTCATTGTTGCCAACACAGATGCTCAGGCTCTGGCACACTCTTCCGCCAGCCGCAAGATTCAATTAGGTTTGGAAACGACCCAAGGTTTAGGAGCCGGCGCCAGACCCGAAATTGGCAAACTCGCTGCCGAAGAAGCCAAAGACGAAATTGAAAAAGAGCTTGAGGGAGCCAATATGGTCTTCATCACGGCCGGCATGGGCGGCGGTACCGGCTCAGGTGCTGCTCCGGTTGTTGCCAAGTTGGCAAAATCCAAAGGAATTTTAACCGTTGGCGTTGTAACCAAACCTTTCCAGTTTGAAGGTCGCAAACGCCTAGAAACTGCCGAAGCCGCAGTTGAAGAGTTTACCAAGCAGGTAGACAGTATTATCATCATCCCGAATCAGAACCTTTTCCGTATTGCTGACAAAAACACCACTTTGGCAGATGCATTTGTAATGGCTGATAATGTTTTGTACGCAGGTGTTCGTTCCATTACGGACTTGATGATGATGCCGGGCTTAATCAACCTAGACTTTGCCGACATCAAAAGCATTATGGAAGACAAAGGCAAAGCCATTATGGGCACGGGAGAAGCCGAAGGCGAAGATAGAGCCATCAAAGCTGCCGAACAAGCTCTGAGCAACCCGTTGTTGGACGATTGTTCAATGCATGGAGCCAAAGGCGTGCTCATCAACATCACCGGCGGTCAGGATATTACCCTTTTTGAAATTGACGAAGCCGCCAGCCGCATTAAAGAAGAAGTAGATGAAGATGCCAATATCATCTTTGGTTCCAGCTTTGATGAATCTTTGGCTGGCAAAATCCGTGTATCCATCGTTGCCACAGGCATTGGCGAAAATGTTGCTCGCCAAGTTCAAAACAAGCCCTTAATCAAACCAAGCTACATTGAGGAAAGCTATAGCACAGAGACCATCATCACCCCCAATGAAGAGCTTGATTCCAATTTAGAAAAATTCTCAGCCACCAAAACCGAAACAGTCGCTGAAGAACCGGCGGAAACTATCACCAAAGCCAAGATAATTTCCATTGAGCAAGAAGCTTCTGCGCCGGCAGAAGAGGCCCTTCAGACAGCAGCCACGGATGAAAAAATAGAGGACTTTGATTCTCTTGAAACTTCATCGGCTATGAATGAAATGCCTAAAGCATCTTCTCTGTTCAAAGCTATTATTAACAAGAATGAAGATATTAATGCCGAAGCACAGCTTGAAAGCATTTTATCTTCTAACGAAAACAACTTTACGGCCAAAACTTCACTCCGCACGGTTGAAGAAGAGCCGGAATTATTCCCGAACCACAATCCCGCTCCGTTCTCCGTCCGCAAAACCGAAGAACCTGAGCAACTGATTGTAAACGAAGATGAAGAAGAATATACCCCGACACTCATTGAAAGAGTAACCGGCTTCTCCATCGCCAAAAGAAACAGAAAGAAACTGAAAGAGCACGAGCAAAAACTCCAAGAACCCGTGTCTCCGTCTTTCTCTGACGACGAATATCGTGAAGAAGACAGGTTAAACTTAGAAATTCCGTCTTTCTTACGTCGCAGCAAATAATTATTAAGTTATAAACCCTAAAAAAAGCCCCGAAATTTCGGGGCTTTTTAATTTATAGGAAGATTACTGAGCATTAATCAGCGTAATCTCTACACGGCGATTCTGCTCACGCCCTGCTGCCGTTGCATTAGAAGCAATCGGATTATTCTCACCATAGCCGTAAACCATCAATCGGGCGGCACTAACCCCACGCAACTTCAAATAATTTGCCACAGCCTGAGCCCGCTGCATAGACAATTTGTCATTATAAGCAGCACTACCTGTATTATCCGTATAACCTATGACCTGAACTTTTGTCTTATCAAATTCATTAATCACTTTGGCAACAGATGTCAGAATATTATTAAAGACGGGTTTGAAAACGGCGGAATCCGTATCAAAAGTAATATTGCTCGGCATAATTAAGCGCACATTTTCGCCAACCTTTTGAACTTGCACACCTGTACCAACCAATTCTTCACGCAGACGACTGGCCTGAATATCCATATAACCCCCGACACCGGCACCACCGGCGGCACCGATTCCGGCACCAACCAAAGCACCTTTTTCACCACCGACTAATGCACCGATTCCGGCACCGGCAAGTGCACCGATTCCCGTTCCCCATGCTGTTTTAGAAACTTTGCTTTCACCTGTATAAGGATCTGTTGCACAAGCCGACAAAAAACAAATAGCCACCAAAGACAAAATCAGTTTTCTCATCAATTTTCTCCTTTGTTAAAAATCCTGAACACAGTTTACGCTATTCTCAAAATGGTACAAAGAAAAAAAACAACCACACACAAAAAAAGCGTTCCTACTCTTCCGAATAAGAACGCTTAAACCAGTTATGCTTTCACTTTTTCTCTTTATCATTTTTAAAAATCGGGCTGTTTTCAACGAGATACCCACCCAAAAAGATGAAAGCAACAATAAAAATAATAAATCCTGCCAATACCATAAAAAATATTTTTTAATTAAACTTTAGGCCGCCACCTTAATTCGGCTTAAAAATTCCCATACCTCGCTCCAAAACAAAGCGCTGATACGATAGTTTTCAATTTCCGCAGGACAAAGGTCCGTCCGATACATATTTTCACGCAATAGCTCAAATGAATTATCAGCCTTTTTGCTGATATTAGCGAGCAAAATCAACCTATTCTCTTCCGACAAAGAAAGATAATAGTCTCTTGCCGCAAATTCATTGATTTCCAGATTATTTCGCCTTATATGCTTTCCACCATAAACAAAAGCTTCCAGCAATTTTCTGGTTCGGATTTTTTCAATCTCTTTACCAAAAACTTTCCAGAACTGCTGAGCTCTGTTCCGCCTAAAATAGCGAAACAAAAACATCAAACTGTTTTCCGAAAAAGTTTCGGCATAATACTTTTGAAAGATTTTTGCCAGTTTGCCTAGTTTGACCAAAACATTAAGAGCTGTTGTTTCTGCAAACCGTACAGCCTCCTCAATATCAAAATCAACTTTTCGGTAAGCAAACTGTGCTACGTTTCCACTGAGAACCACCTCACTTTTCAGCAGCCTCTCCAAATACTTCTTGGTTTTCATAAGCACTGTTTTTAATTTTTTCAAGATATTTTTCTTTAATCATATTCAGCCTTCTGGTTTCCCAAAACCTATTTTCAGCTTCTGCACGTCTATGTTTCGCCTCCAAGGCCTCAAGAAACTCATCTGTTTTTTCCTCAATCAAAAAACCGACACATTTTTCCCATTCTTCCAGCTCGGAAATCATACGACGCATATCCGCAAGTTGCGTTTCAATCGTATATCCTTGGTGCTTAATTTTCCGATTTGCAACAATAAGCTTATCCGCCAAAAAAATAATCCCTGCAATCAAGATAACGCCAATCCAAACAATAACTTCTAACATAACTAAAAAAAATTAATTGTCTGACATTGCGTTTCCATCTCTCTCTTTCAACTCAAAAGCCACATATCTGCGGCACAAACGATAAACATCCATTTCTCTGAGTTGTTCATGGTCTTGAATTTCCATATTGGAAATTTGGCGAATATTTTGCTCCATTTTCTTCTGAATGAATGTAAGCTCTTTTTCTGAAAATTCTTTCAGAAATTCCTTAATCACTCTTTCCTGAAAATCCAAACCATTCTGAGCTTCTTCAGCATCAAATTCGGCCCAAGACTTTTGATTGTCAAAATCTCTTAGCAAAATTTCAATACTTTTAATTTTGCAATACTGAAAAACAACGACTGCCGCCAGTATAAATACAACGGCAACCAAAACATCAAAATCTTCCATTTTTTATTATTTTAAGGGTTAAACTAATATCCAATATAATAAATCAATCAGCAGCCAATATTGGACAAAAAACACAAAAAGTCAACCAAAATCAGACAAGCCACAAAAAAATCCCCTCTTGGGAGAGGGGATTTTCTATAATCTAAGTTGTTTTCAGAACTTATTGAGCTTCTTTGGTCTCATCCGTTTCGGCATTCGGCAAAGCCTCATGTGCATGAGCATTTGCTTGAGCAGCTTCTTCTTTCAGAGCCAAAATCTCTTTATCATTCTGAGCAGCAACCTTCTTCAAGGCACGAAGAACAGTACCCGTACCGGCCGGAATCAAACGACCAACGATAACGTTTTCCTTCAAGCCTGTCAGTTTGTCTACCTTTCCGGCAACAGCCGCTTCGGTCAAGACACGAGTTGTCTCTTGGAAGGATGCAGCCGAGATAAACGACTTGGTCTGCAAAGAAGCCTTTGTAATACCGAGCAAAATCGGATCAGCTTGAGCCGGCGTTCCGTTTTCGGCAATAACTTTGGCATTCTCTTCCTCAAACACATCGCGGTCAACTTGCTCACCGATGAGGAAGGTTGTATCACCCGGAACGGTAACTTCAACTTTCCGCAACATCTGAGAAACAATAACCTCAATATGCTTATCGTTAATCTTAACACCTTGCAGACGGTAAACGTCCTGAACTTCCTTAACCAGATATTCAGCGAGTTTTTCAACACCCAAAACGCGCAAAATATCATGCGGAGCCGGAGTACCTTCAACCAACAAGTCGCCTTTCTTAACGATATCACCGTCTTGAACAACCAAGTGGCGGCCCTTCGGAATCAAATATTCAATCGGTTCGCCTTTCTTCGGTACAACGGTAATACGTTGTTTTGCTTTGTAGTCCTTACCGAACTCAACCATACCGTCAATATCGGAGATAATGGCTTGGTCTTTCGGACGACGAGCTTCAAACAACTCGGCAACACGCGGCAAACCACCGGTAATATCCTTGGTCTTAGAGCTCTCTCTCGGAATACGAGCGATAACGTCACCAACCTTAACCTCAGCACCGTTATCAACTGTCAAAATAGCATCAACCGACAGATAATAACGAACTTCTTTACCATTATCAAAGGTAACAGGTTTGCCTTTGGCATCTTTCAAAACGATACTTGGTTTCAAGCCGGCGCTGTTTGAACCGGAGCGCCAATCAATAACAACCTTAGAAACAATACCAGTTGTTTCATCAACGCTTTCCTTAACCGAAACATTGTTAATCAAGTCAACCAGTTCAACCTTACCTTCTTTTTCGGTAATTACCGGAATTGTAAACGGATCCCACTCGGCAACTTTCTGACCTTTCTTCACCTTAGCACCTTCGGCAACCAAAATCTTTGTACCATAAGGAACATGGTGACGAGACTTCTCGCGACCGTTAGCATCTTCAATAACGATTTCGCAGTTACGAGACAAAACAATCGCATGACCTTCTTGATCAACAACCGAGTGATTATTTTCAAGCTTCAAGACACCAGCAAACGGAACTTCAACAGAAGACTGTTCGGCAGACTTAGAAGCCGCACCACCGATGTGGAAGGTTCTCATCGTCAACTGTGTACCAGGTTCACCGATTGACTGAGCGGCAATAACACCGACAGCTTCACCGATATTAACCGGCGTACCACGAGCCAAGTCACGACCATAACAAGCAGCGCAAACACCGTTTTTGGTTTCGCATGTCAAAACTGAACGAATCTTAACTTGTTCAACACCGGCTTTTTCAACAATGTCAACATCGTTTTCATCAATCAGTTTGCCTTTTTGAACCAAAACCTCACCGGTTTCAGGATGCAAAATGTCTTCTTGGATTGTACGACCCAAAATGCGTTCACCGATAGAAACGATAACGTTACCGCCATCAACAACCGGACGAACGATAATACCGCGTTCCGTACCGCAGTTGGTTTCGGTAATAACCACATCTTGAGCAACGTCAACCAAACGACGTGTCAAATAACCGGAGTTAGCGGTCTTCAAAGCCGTATCAGCCAAACCTTTACGAGCACCGTGGGTAGAATTAAAGTATTCCAACACCGTCAAACCTTCTTTAAAGTTTGAGATAATCGGTTGTTCAATAATTTCACCACTCGGCTTAGCCATCAAACCACGCATACCTGCCAATTGGCGCATTTGTGCGGCAGAACCACGAGCACCGGAGTGAGCCATCATGTAAACAGAGTTGATGTAACCGTTTTCGGTTTTTGAAATGTTTTTCATCATCTCATCAGCGATTTTATCGGTACAAGCAGCCCAAATATCAACCACCTTGTTGTATTTCTCACCTTTGGTAATCAAACCGTTTTGGTACTGTTGTTCAAATTCCTTAACCTGAGCTTCGGTTTCAGCAATCAAGGTCTTCTTAGCATCAGGAACAATAAGGTCATCCTTACCGAACGAGATACCGGCCTTACAAGCATTGGTGAAGCCCAAAGTCATAATTTTATCAACGAACATAACGGTTTCTTTCTGACCGCAATGACGATATACGATGTCAATGATTTCAGCGATTTCTTTCTTCTTAACCAAACGGTTAACCAAAGAGAACGGAACATCTTTGTGCTTTGGCAAAATTTGCGAAACCAAAATACGACCCGGAGTTGTTTCAACCAAACCATATTTGAGTTCGCCCTCATCTGTCATATATTCCATACGACATTTGATTTTGGCGTGCAAATCAACAACCTTAGCATCCAAAGCCATTTCAACTTCGTTTGTATTTGCAAAGATTGAACCTTCACCTTTAAGTCCGTCTGCATCATAGGTCAGATAATAAATACCCAAGACCATATCTTGTGTCGGCACGATAATCGGCTTACCGGATGCCGGAGATAAGATGTTGTTGGTAGACATCATCAAAACGCGCGCTTCCAACTGAGCCTCAACAGACAACGGAACGTGAACAGCCATTTGGTCACCGTCAAAGTCGGCGTTGAACGCTGTACAAACCAACGGATGCAAGTGAATAGCCTTACCTTCAACCAATACCGGCTCAAAAGCCTGAATACCCAAGCGGTGCAAAGTCGGCGCACGGTTTAAGAGAACCGGATGCTCACGAATAACTTCTTCCAAGATATCCCATACTTCCGGACGCTCTTTTTCAACCATTCTCTTAGCAGCCTTAATCGTTGTCGCATGACCATAGAGTTCAAGTTTTGCATAAACGAACGGCTTAAAGAGTTCCAAAGCCATCTTCTTCGGCAAACCGCATTGATGCAGTTTAAGTTCAGGACCAACCGTAATAACTGAACGACCGGAGTAGTCAACACGTTTACCCAACAAGTTCTGACGGAAACGACCCTGCTTACCTTTGAGCATATCGGACAAAGACTTCAGCGGACGTTTGTTTGTACCCGTAATGGCGCGAGCACGGCGACCGTTATCAAACAAAGCGTCAACAGACTCTTGCAACATACGTTTTTCGTTGCGGATAATGATATCCGGCGCATGGAGTTCCAACAATCTCTTCAAACGATTGTTACGGTTAATAACACGGCGATACAAATCATTCAAATCAGATGTAGCGAAACGACCACCATCCAACGGAACCAACGGACGCAACTCAGGCGGAATAACCGGCAGAACATCAAGAATCATCCATTCCGGTTTTGTATTGGAATCAATGAAGTTCTCAATAATCTTCAGGCGTTTAATCAGCTTTTTGCGTTTAGCTTCCGAAGCATTGTCTTTCAGCTCTTCGCGAATAGCTTTTCTTTCAGCTTCCAAATCAATGGAGGCCAAAATTTCCTTCAGAGCCTCAGCACCGATACCGGCACGGAAAGAATCCTCACCATATTCGTCAATGGCTTCTTGGTACTGTTCTTCTGTCAGCAATTCGTTAACGCCCAACGGGGTCAATCCCGGTTCAATAACGATATAGCTTTCAAAGTACAATACACGTTCCAATGACTTCATCGGAATATCGGTCAAGATAGAGATTCTGCTCGGCAGAGATTTCAGGAACCAAATATGAGCAACCGGAGCGGCCAACTCAATATGTCCCATTCTCTCACGACGAACCTTAGACAGAGTAACTTCAACACCGCACTTTTCGCAAACGACGCCGCGATATTTCATTCTCTTATACTTTCCGCACAAGCATTCATAATCCTTTACAGGACCGAAAATACGAGCGCAGAACAAACCGTCTCTTTCCGGCTTGAACGTACGATAGTTAATGGTTTCCGGCTTTTTAACTTCACCGTAAGACCATGAACGAATCTGTTCAGGCGAGGCGATTGAGATTTTGATTTGGTCAAAAGAATCACCGGCGACCTGTTGACCAAAAAATTTCATAATATCATTCATGTAAACTAAGCTCCTTTACCTTAAACTTCTTCGTTCAGCAACTCAACGTTCAGACACAGAGATTTGATTTCCTTAACCAAAACGTTGAAGGATTCTGGAATACCGGCTTCAAATCCGTCATCACCACGAACAATTGCTTCATAAACTTTGGTACGACCGTTAACGTCATCGGATTTAACGGTAAGCATTTCTTGCAAGGTATAGGCAGCACCGTAAGCTTGCAAAGCCCAAACTTCCATTTCACCGAAACGTTGACCACCGAATTGAGCTTTACCACCCAAAGGCTGTTGAGTAACCAAAGAGTACGGACCAACTGAACGAGCGTGCATCTTTTCGTCAACAATGTGGTGCAGTTTAATCATATAAATGATACCAACCGTAACTTTACGGTCAAACTTCTCACCGGTACGACCATCATACAAGTCAATCTGACCAGAAGTCGGCAAACCGGCCATTGTCAACATATTGTTGATGTCATCACCGCTAGCACCGTCAAATACCGGAGTTGCCATCGGCACACCGTTTTTGAGGTTAGAAATCATTTCCAATTTCTCAGGTTCAGACAACGGAACAATATCATTCTTGTATTGCTTATCGCCATAGACTTTCTTCAACTCAGCATTGAGTTCATCCATAGTCTTTTCGCCGCGTTTATACTGTTCGCACATCTCATTGAGTTGTTTACCGAGCTCACGCGCAGCCCAACCCAAGTGTGTTTCCAGAATTTGTCCAACGTTCATACGAGAAGGCACACCCAACGGGTTCAAAACGATATCAACCGGCGTACCATCTTCCATATAAGGCATATCCTGCAACGGCAATACACGAGAAATCGTACCTTTGTTACCATGGCGTCCGGCAATCTTATCACCGGTTTGAATCTTACGCTTTGTAGCGATAAAGACTTTAACCATCTTCAAAACGCCCGGCAACAAATCATCACCGCGTTGAACTTTTTCAACCTTGTTGTCAAAGTGCTTCTGGATTCTTTCCAAACGAGCATCAAACGCCGCGCCAAATTCTTCAATCTTGGCCATAACATCTTCGTCTTTAACGACAATCTTGCGCCATTGCGAAGACGGCTGAGAAGCCAAAATTTCTTCGGTAATTTTAGCATTCTTGGCAATACCCTTCGGAGCATCAACAACAACTTGTCCGAGCAACATTTCTTTCAAACGGGCATCAAAGTTTCTGCGAATAATGGCAATTTCATCATCGCGGTCTTTAGCCAACTGTGAAATTTCTTCCTGCTCAATGGACAAAGCGCGTTCGTCTTTTTCAACACCGCGGCGAGAGAAGACATGTACGTCAACGACAATACCTTCAATACCCGGCTGAACACGCAAAGACGTATCACGAACATCAGATGCTTTTTCACCGAAGATAGCGCGCAAGAGTTTCTCTTCCGGCGTAACCGGAGATTCACCTTTCGGCGTAACCTTACCGACCAAAATATCGCCGGCCTTAACTTCGGCACCGATATAAACGATACCGGCTTCATCCAAGTTGCGCAGAGCTTCTTCGCCCACATTCGGAATATCACGAGTAATTTCTTCCTGACCGAGCTTAGTATCGCGAGCCATAACTTCAAATTCTTCAATATGCAAAGAAGTGAAGACATCATCACGAGAAACACGCTCAGACAGCAAAATAGCATCCTCGTAGTTCAAACCGTTCCAAGGCATAAAAGCAACCAAAACGTTTTTACCCAGAGCCAATTCGCCCATATCGGTACAAGGACCGTCAGCCATAATATCACCGGCCTTAACCTCATCACCGACCTTAACCAACGGAACTTGGTTAATGCAGGTATTTTGGTTAGAACGACGGAACTTTTGCAGCTTATAGATTTCAACACCCATATCTGCGCCGTTTCCTTCTTTGGAACGAACCACAATACGATTAGCGTCAACAGCGTCAACAATACCGTCATACTTAGCCACAACCGTAGCGCCGGAATCTTTAGCAACGGCAGCTTCCATACCCGTACCTACGAGCGGAGCTTCCGAACGCAACAAAGGCACACCTTGGCGTTGCATGTTTGAACCCATCAACGCACGGTTCGCGTCATCGTTTTCCAAGAACGGAATCAAAGCAGTCGCAACGGAAACCAACTGTTGCGGAGAAACGTCAATGAAGTCAATTTCTTCCGGATGAGCAAACTCAAATTCACCGGCTTTGCGGCAAGCAATCAAATCATTTTCAAAATGACCGTCTTCCTTAACCTTGGCGTTTGCCTCGGCGATTTTGAACTTACCTTCTTCGTTGGCTGACAAATAAACAACTTCTTTGGTAACTACGCCGTTAACAACCTTACGATATGGACATTCAATAAAGCCGTATTTATTGATACGTGCATAAGTAGACAAAGAGTTAATCAAACCAATGTTCGGACCTTCCGGAGTTTCAATCGGACAGATACGACCATAGTGTGTCGGATGCACATCGCGGACTTCAAAGCCTGCACGCTCACGGCTCAAACCGCCGGGACCCAAAGCAGACAAACGACGCTTGTGCGTAATTTCTGACAACGGGTTGTTCTGGTCCATAAATTGAGACAACTGAGAAGAACCGAAAAACTCACGAATAACTGACGCAATCGGTTTAGCATTAACCAAATCCTGTGGCTTAACATTGTTCAAAACCTCGGAGCTCATTCTTTCACGAATAGCTCTTTCCATTCTGAGCAAGCCCATACGATATTGGTTTTCCATCAACTCACCGACAGAGCGAACACGGCGGTTACCCAAGTGGTCAATATCGTCAACTTCGCCTTTGCCGTCACGCAATTCAACCAAACGCTTAACAATACGCAAAATATCATCTTTGCGCAAAGTACGATATGTGTCCGGAGCATCATCAAAAGAGATATCTAAGGCAACATTCATCTTCACACGACCAACGGAAGACAAATCATAACGTTCATTATCAAAGAACAATGCCTTAAACAACTGGTCAGCTGTTTCATAGGTAGGTGGTTCACCCGGGCGCATAACACGATAGATATCAAGCAAAGCCTCTTCACGGCAGTTGTTTTTATCAGCTTCCAAAGTATTTCTGATATAAGGACCAACATTAACACCGTCAATGAACAAAGTCTTAATCTCGTTAACTTTAGCTTTGGAGATTTTATCTAACAATTCTTCGTTCAACTCGGCACCGGCTTCGGCAATAACCTCGCCTGTTTTACCGTCAACAATATTGTTGGCCAAAAACTTACCATACATTTTTTCTTTGGCAACACTGTAAAATTCCAAGCCCTCATCAGCCAATTTCTGAGCCGAACGCGGAGTCAATTTTTTACCTTGTTCCAAAACGACATCACCGGTTTTGGCATTAACCAAATCAAAATCAAACTTAACGCCTTTCATTCTTTCCGGAACAAACTTGGCTTTCCAGTTTTTCTTATCGGCGACATAAGTATCAACGTCATAGAAGTAATTTAAGATTTCTTCTTTATCCATACCTTTAACTTCGGCACGATCAATTTTCTTACCTTCTTTGGCGAGCTTTTTGATTTTTTCTTCGGTTTCTTTAGAATACAAAGAATACAAAATAGAAGTTACCGGCAACTTACGTCTGCGGTCAATACGGGCATAAACCAAATCCTTGGCATCAAATTCAAAATCAAGCCAAGAACCGCGATAAGGAATAACGCGGGCCGCAAACAAATACTTACCGGAAGCAACGGTCTTTCCTTTATCATGATCAAAGAAGACACCCGGTGAACGGTGCATCTGAGAAACGACGACACGCTCGGTACCATTGAAAATAAACGTACCCTTATCCGTCATCAACGGAATATCGCCCATATAAACATCTTGCTCTTTAATATCGTGAATAGACTTTGCACCGGTAGCTTCGTCAATATCCCAAACAACCAAACGTAAGGTAGCCTTAACCGGAGCAGCATACGTCATATCACGCTTAATGCACTCATCCACGTCGTACTTCGGCTCTTCAAGTTCATATTTTACGAACTCTAACTCGCCGTTTCCTGAAAAATCTTTAATTGGAAAAATAGATTTGAATACTTCTTCCAGACCAAACTCGCAAGGTTCGGCATTTTTGTCCTGCTCAATAAAACTTGCATAAGAACCGGTCTGAACTTCGATTAAGCTCGGCATATCGGACACAGCGTCAATTTTGCCGAAACTTCTTCTTACACGTCTTTTGCTCGTATAAGATTCTTTCATTGTGCTTTCATCCCTAGGTGTAATTCCGTAACAATCCTCGCAATAAACACTGCATCCCGATTACGGAAGGTTATAACTCATAATTTTTTTCAAAGCATAAAATCCGCCTGCACCAACAAGGCCTTGCGCCCCCGCAACCGAATTTGCAAAATAATTACAGACATCGTCTAAGTTTTTGAAATTACTTATTCAAAAAGATTCTTTTAAACGAGTCAAAGGCTCCTCAAACGGAACCTCTTTTTCAATAATAACATTTCTGCTTTAATCATTGCGCAATAAAAAAAATCAAAGTCAGAAATTTCGGTAATAATTTTTGGTAAAGACCAATCTATTACAAAGAAAGCCGGATGGCAGTCTTTTGACCGCCACCCGTCAACCCAAACTCAAAATTACTTAAGAGTAACTTTAGCGCCGGCAGCTTCCAATTTCTTTTTGATTTCTTCAGCTTCTTCCTTCGGAGCACCTTCTTTAACAGTCTTCGGAGCACCGTCAACCAAATCCTTAGCTTCTTTCAAGCCGAGGTTGGTAATAGCGCGGATTTCTTTAATAACGTTAATCTTGTTGTCGCCAGAAGCTTCCAGAATAACATCAAATTCTGTCTTTTCTTCTTCAGCAGCACCAGCAGCACCACCAGCAGCAACAGCAACAGCAGCAGCGGCAGAAACGCCCCACTTCTCTTCCAACATCTTAGACAAGTCAGCTGCTTCCATAACAGTCAAAGCTGACAATTCATCAACTAATTTGGCTAAATCGGCCATTTTTTTTCTCCAATAAAATTTTATTAAACAATTAAATTACTTAAAAACTTTCGTCTTATGCTTTTAATATTATCACTTTTAGGCCAAGCAATGCGAAGTGGATTTTGAGCATTGTGCAACAGTACACAAGCGAAAAATCCGCCAGCAAAACTGGCATAAAATAACAATACTAAGCGGCTTCTTTTTCGCTGTAAGCCTTTGTAACGCGTGCCAATTGAGCACCCGGAGCTTGCAACAGACCAATAATCTTGGCTCTGAGCTCGTCCATAGACGGGATCGTAGCCAACTTGTTGATTTCGGCAACGGAGAGAACACCTGTTCCCATCGCACCGCCGACAACAATCAATTTTTCATTGTCTTTTGCAAACTGAACACAAGCTTTGCAAGCTGAAACCGGGTCATTGGCAAACGCAATGGCTGTCGGACCTTTGAACAAATCGGCCAAGCCTTCAAACTTTGTTCCTTTAAGAGCAAGACGAGTAATCCGGTTTTTCGTAACTCTGAACCCGGCGCCTGCTTTTCTGATTTTGTCGCGCAGTTCCGAAACTTCCTTAACGGTCAAACCTTTGTAGTGAGAAACTACAATGATTTCGGAGCTGTTGAACAATTCATTCAGTTCACCGAGTAACTGTGTTTTTTCTTCGCGGTTCACTTATTGTCTCCAAACAAAACATTATCTTAAATCAGATAACGTCATTTTACACATCCGCAGCTTTTGTTTTCACATCAGCCGCGGGACCTAATCTGTCCAGGAGAAAAAAGATAAATATTTTTCAACTCCCGTCTGCGCAGGATATTTAAAGTCTTAAACAAAAACTTGTTTCAACCACCTGCGGTCTTGGACAGTTTTTCAGAAGCCTTTGAAACTCAAAAAACTTCTGAAAGAGCGGGAAGCAAGCTTGGCCTGCCTCCCAAAACGTCAATTACAAAGCAGAAGAATCTACTTTAACACCAACACCCATTGTGCTACTCAAAGAAATCTTCTTCAGATAGTTTCCTTTAAGAGATTGGGGTTTAGCTTTCAAGATAGCATCAATGAAAGTTTTGGCATTTTCATAAATCTGCTCTTCAGAGAAAGATGCTTTACCAATACCGGCATGAACAATACCGTTCTTTTCAACACGATACTGAACTTCACCGGCCTTAGCCTTTTTAACGGCACCGGCAACATCTGTGGTAACAGTTCCGAGCTTTGGGTTCGGCATCAAGCCTTTCGGACCCAAAACGCGAGCAACGCGACCAGCCAAGCCCATCATATCAGGCGTAGCAATACATCTGTCAAAATCAATTTTGCCGGACAAAATTGAATCAACCAGATTCTCAGCGCCGACAATATCAGCACCGGCAGACTTAGCTTCATCGGCTTTCTCGCCCTGAGCTAATACGGCAACGCGAACAGTCTTACCTGTACCGTGCGGCAAAGCGCAAACGCCGCGGATCATCTGGTCAGCGTGCTTCGGATCAACACCCAAATTGATGGCAACATCAATTGTCTCATCAAATTTTGCGGTAGCGTTGGATTTAACGATTTTAACAGCTTCTTTCAGAGCATAAGCCTGAGTTTTATCAACTGTCTTATAAGCATTTACAAGTCTTTTTCCAGCCATCGTCTTACTCCACTACCTTAATACCCATGGAAACAGCCTGTCCCTTAACCATATTCATGGCAGACTCAACTGTTGAGCAGTTCAAGTCAGGCATCTTGGTCTCGGCAATTTCTTTAACCTGAGCCATAGTAATCTGACCGGCAACGGTCTTACCGGGTTCTTTAGAAGCAGATTTAACACCTGCAGCTTTCTTAATCAAATAAGAAACCGGCGGCAACTTTGTCTCAAAAGTAAAAGTTTTATCTTCAAAAGCCGTAATAACAACCGGAACAGGAACACCGGGTTCCATCTTCTGAGTAGCAGCATTAAATGCTTTGCAGAATTCCATAATATTCAAGCCTTTTTGGCCCAAAGCCGGACCAACCGGAGGAGAGGGGTTAGCCTTACCTGCGGGGATTTGAAGCTTGATTAATCCTAAAATTTTCTTTTTAGTCTTAGCCATTTTCATACCTCTGTTAGGTTCGTGGTTTTCCAGACCATGGCTGGTCTCCCACGAAATTACAAATTAACACGATTCGCACTCTCAAAAGGCAAACTCCGCCCTTTAAGAGTCGCCTCTATATACCACAACAGATTCAATTTGCAAGCATTTTCTTCAAAAAAAATTTGATTCAAGCCTTTGATTTGACTCGCAAAAAAAGCCGATATACCTCAAAGGCATATCGGCAACATAGAAAAACTGACAAACTAAACCTTTTCAACTTGTCCGAATTCCAATTCAACCGGCGTAGAACGACCAAAGATTGAAACCGAAACCTTCAAACGAGACTTTTCAACATCAACCTCTTCAACCAAGCCGACAAAAGAAGCAAACGGACCGTCAATAACTCTGATTTGCTCGCCGACTTCATAGTCAACCACGGTTTGCGGTCTTTCAACACCTTCCTGCATCTGCGTAATAATACGCTTTGCCTCAGCTTCCGAAATCGGTTGCGGCTTGTTGCGGCTGCCCAAGAAACCGGTAACGCGCGGCGTATTCATAACCGCATGCCAAGTATCATCGGTCATTTCCATCTTAATCAACACATAACCGGGGAAGAACTTGCGTTCGGAATTAACTTTTGAGCCTTTTCTGACCTCAACCACATCTTCGGTCGGTACCAAGACATCAAAAATTTTGTCTTCCATTTTTTTCAACACAGCCTGTTCTTTAATCGATTCGGCAACCTTTTTCTCCGAACCGGAATAAACATGAAGGACATACCAACGTGCAGCCATAAAACTATACTCCAAGACCAAATATTAACTTAACAGCCCAGCCGAAAATCTGATCAACGAAGAAGAAGAAAGTCGCAGCCAAAGCCACCAAAATAATGACCATAACAGAGGTCTGCATAACTTCCTTGCGTGTCGGCCAGGTAACCTTTTTAACTTCTTGTTTTACCTGTCTGAAAAACTGAATCGGGCTAATTTTTGCCATAGATCCCATCCATCCAAAAAATTACAACAAAGCCAGCCGTTTCACATCATTTTTGGTTGCATCTGCACATACGAACATACAACCAAACAACAAAGAAAGGCTGTCTGATTTATCGGCAACATAAACTATAACACAAAAGATTGCAACAATTTTTTCAAAAAACGCCTAATTTGTCTTAATAAAACAATTCAAAAACATTTTTTGCTTGACCTAGAGCATACTCTAAGTCTTAAACTAAAAAAAATTTAATAAATAGGAGTAGATTAATGGGATATACGATTGGTCAAGTTGCCGAAAAAACAGGCTTAAGCGTTCATACTCTGAGATACTATGAAAAAGAAGGTCTTTTACCTTTTATCAAAAAAAACAGTGCCGGCTTGCGCGTTTTTTCAGATTCCGACCTCGGTTGGCTGGAGCTTATTGAATGTCTTAAAGCCACCGGCTTACACTTAAAAGGCATCAAACAATATATAGATTGGTATATTGAAGGCGATTCAACACTTCAGCAACGTTTGGATATGTTCAAACAACAAAAAATCCGCGTAGAACAACAAATGGCGGAGTTGCAAAAGCATATGAACAAAATCAACTACAAAATTGAGCTCTACACCAAAGCCGTCAAAGAAGGCACACTTCACCCTGAAAAAGAAACCGCTTGACTCTAAAAAACTTAGAACAACGGCCATCTTTTTTCCTCGGATAACCTAACCGTAAGGCTACAGAGTTAATTAACCCGAAAAAACAATTTTTCAACGCAGAGTAAAAAACTCTGCGTTTTTTTTGTGCACCCTCATCCTTATCTTCAAAATTTTTCTTTAATTAGCGTAAACCTCTTTGAAGACATCGGAAACTTAAACGACAAAACCTTTTTCTCCTTTGATTTTGGCTTAGAAAATAAAGGAGCTAAAAAATCATTAAGCAATGTTGAATGCTCTTTTTTTAATTCCTTATGAACAAGCTCTGAAACCTCCAGCAAATAAGAGAACCAAATACTATTCTTAGGAAGTATCCCATTCCAAGGTTTAACATTTGAGGCATAATGTATTTGAATAGGATTTTCCAAAGTATCTTTTACCTCATCTTCACTATAATTTAAATCTAACTTATAGGTATCTTCTGTTTTAAAAATATCGTACAAATATGTACAGACCATTGCTTTAGCTCTAATAAGTTTTATTTTGGGATAACAAACCAAATTAATCACATCTTGTTCTGGCTGTCTCAGACGATAAAGATTATCCTTCGCGTAAGCTATAAATTTTTCAGTCAAATGGTCTTCTCTCATTTTTCTGAGATTGAATATCATATATCCTGCACCAATAAGCAATTTATTAATTTCATCTTCAGAAAATTGTGCTTTATATGCACCACCACAACCAGACAACCAATTTCCCTCAATTTTAGGGCTTGGACTAAGAGTTTTCACTCCCGCCAGATAATAATCATCGTTCACGTCAAATTCACAAAAATCTTTTGAAATATCTCCCTCATAACAAACATCTACATCTGTAACAATAATTTTATCATATTCTTTAAACATTTCTGCCGGCAAAAACTTATAATACATTTCCTTTGAGTAATGACCCTTTATTTTTGTATTATCAAACAACGTCGAAAATTTACCCTTCATATCAATAAATTCAATCGCGGCATTAGGAAATGAATTTACAATTACCTCTAGTTTTTTCTGATTCTCATCTGTAATATCCGAATGCAATACAAAAAGTTTATAATAATAATTTTTATTAGCATTTTTTAACATCGAATAAAATGCCACCGCTGCCGGAAGCGAATATTTATTATCAAAACAATGCATAACAGGGATAACAAGCCTATCAATCTCTTTTTCTTTCATAATTTTAACTTCCTACATAAAACAAATCGCCTTGATGAGAGGCGACTGGAAGTTAGAACCTATTTGATAGAATAGTGTAGTGTATTTGGTATAAATATACCTTATTAGCTACCTTCCAGTCTGACAGACCAAAAGGTAGTTTTACGTTCGCCAAAACGAACAACTATCAATAGAGGGTTCTAAACCTCACATTGGTAATCAACCAATGCAAAAATAAAATACTAAACAACAACAAAATGTCAATCGTCTAAAACTATAAAACAAGTTTTATTTTTTTTACTTATGCTATACTGCCTGAAAACAACGGAGAGAGAAATGAAACTTTATCACTACATCACCAAAGGCAACAATGCTCTCAAACAAGGAATTTTGTCTTTTGCCAACAATCCTCAGGCAGATTTGCATTATTACCACAAACGCACGGGCGGCGAAACCACACATGAAGGAATTGTTAAGTGGATGGAAAAATGTTTTACGGGACGCAGCCGCGCCATTCGCGGTTTTTCCGAGCCCATCCAATGGACCGAAAAAAGCATAAATATGTTCAAACCTTTTATTGAAAATGCAGACCTCTTTGCCATTGATTTAGATGCCTTGCAACAAGACGGCTTCATAGAAGCTGTCTATGTTTCACCGGCCCTTCGACCAAATTTAGATAATGAACTACTGCAAGATTGCGATGAAAAATTAGTCAAACTAAATTCTATTGCCGACATAGACACTTCGCCGGTAGACTGGTCTGTTTGCGATGAAAAATTAGGCTTAAGATTTTCGGTAGTGCCTTACTACTTAATCGTCATCAAAGGCGGCATCATCCCTCCCCGCTACATTCATAAAGAAAATTGAAATTTATATAAAGAAAATTTTTCTATAAATTTACTTTTTTATTTGACATAATTATCTTGATTTTGTTACCTTCAACAAAGTTAATCAACTAAGACAAAGATAATCATGCGTAAAAATGATTTTACATATTTGCGATTGTTGCCGCTAAACCTAAGAGGTTTGGGGATGATTATAGCTTTGTCTATTCACTTTATCCTCATTATCAACCTCTGAATGCTTCCAATTATTAAGTTTTTGCATTTAGAGGAATTGATAACAAACTTTCAAAAATCTTTTGAGGATAAAAATTCATGTCTGCACCATCATTAAAAATTAATTCAAATCTAATCCTGTCGGCGCTACTTTTACAATTGCGCAGCCTCTGAATGTTTTCATTGCGGAATTTAGGCATTCAGAGGCAAAACACATAAATTTCAAAAAATCATAAAGAAAGAAACAAACATAAAGAGATAAAAAATGAATAAGATTCAACAAATAAATACAGATTTAAACAACATATTAGAAAATGTTGCAAAACAATTCAAAGAAGAAAACATCAGCATTGTTATGCCGACTTATGTTCCCCAACGAGGAGAAATTTTGCAAGAATTTGCCTCTCGCGGGATAGAAACAGCCATATCAGGGGGTATCCAAGGGGCTCAATGTTTTGCTAATATCCCGCAATTTGGTATGATAGAAGACACATTTCCCTACACAGATGGTTTTCCTGAATACATCACAAAAGGCATAACCGATTTAATACCTGAAGCCAGGCTAAAAGACCGTAAAGTTGCCATATTTTCTTATGTAAACAACCTTGGCTGGGGTCGTCATATAAAGGAAAGAGGTCTTAACACCGATATTGTAGCCACAGTAGAACAAAATTTACGCAGTTACTTTGAAGAAAAAGGAAATTTATTAAAGATTCTGGATACTGCCGGCTTATCAGCATATAAAATTCCGACACGACATGTTAGTAACGAAACACCGATAGACGAACTGATAGAAGTCTACGACACCATCAAAAACGAAGACGGACGTATTGTTGTACAAGATTGCTGCTCCGAGAATGGAAATGCCGGAGGCAAAGGCACATTATTCATAGATTCCTGCGAAGATTTTGTAAAAGACATTATCTCCCATAAAGGGAAACGCAAAGTTGCCCGTTTTATAAACGGATATGAAAGCAACTTATCCTTTTTTGCAGGTAACACTCAACCGGATGAAAAGATACTTGGAGCCCAAAAGATAAATATGTCTCCGCGCATGGATGCATTCAACCCCGACACATTGGACAATATTTTAGAGCAAGCGGCACAAGCTGGCATAAATGAAAACAATATTGTCACGATTGTCGGCCGTGGCACATTAAAAGCTGTCGGAGACGAACATTTAACAAGTGCAGAGAGCAACGGTGTAGGAAATGATGTCGGCTATGTATATCCCGACAATATTCGCAATCAAATATCCGAAATCGGACAAAAGCTTTCTCGTTTAATGGCTTTAAGCGGAAAAGTAGGCATTGCCGGAGCTGATTTAATCATAGATAAGAATGGAAAGATTTGGATAAATGAAATAAATGACCGCCAACAAGGACCAACGGCACAAATGTCTAAAGATGCCGAAGCCAATGGCATACCGTCCTTATTAAAAATCTCCTTATTAAGCAGCTATGCTGATTTTAACCAACCTGAAGTGAAACGTGTTTTCAAAGAATTACAACAAAACTCACAAGAAATTCACGAGGCCTATGCAACAAACCCGGGAGAATTTTATATTAAAGTAAATTCCACCCACCCTAAAGGACAAATAGAATATGTCCAGCACAACCTCAAGGCCGGCTTTTATGAAGTCAAGAAACGCCCAGATGGTCATTGGGCATTAGATTTTAGTTCTTATAAAAGCCCAAACAGCCAAACGACTTATGAAACCGATCCCGCCAAAGGAAAAGTTGTTGTCAAATTAGTCGGAGGCGATTGGAAAAAGGGAGATCCCGTAGATAATGCCTCACAATTATTCCGCCTTACCGGCATAACAAATCCTGATAATCCGCCATTTGTAATTAAAGATGGCAAGACACGTCTGAATAAGAGTTGGCAACCGGTCATAGAAGCTTGCTACGAGTATATGTTTGGTCAAGGCTATACACATAAGAACGAACTTTGGAAACAAAGACACAAAAATGATTATAAGTACATCAGCTGGGAACCTGTTTCTAACAGCAAACAAATGTTTACACCGCTGAATCAAAATAATATATTGTGCTTTAAATATGCTTCAGGAGAAAGAAGATAAAAAATGAAAATAAGTAAGCACACAACATTTGTCGGAACAACCCCTATGGGGACGGAATTAAACATATTAAATTACGAGCTTGATTCCGAAAAGGCCGGCAAACACATCTACATTCAAAGCGGCATTCATGGAGGAGAAATCACCCAATGGATAATGCATGACTTATTCACGTTTCTAAAAAATAATTTGCAACAAGGGAAAGTAACGCTTGTTCCCTGCGCCAATCCGGTATCATGGACACAGCGCGCCTATTACTCTACCAACGGCAAATTTGACTTTTATATGGGCAAAGATTGGAATCGTAATTTTCCGGGGAATCCGGAAGGCTCTATGGGAGAAAGGATTGCCGCCGTCTTGTTTGAGAATGCAAAGAAGGCTGATTTCGCCCTTGATTTACATACATCAAGGGAATCAATCCCTTTTGGGATTTATTCCTGTTCGGAATATGAAGACATCCTCAAAATAATTGGGATAAGATACAACCAATTTATAGATATGAGTAACTCTTCCGCCTATGCCAATACCTTAAATGCTTGTTTAGATAAAGCCGGCATTCCGAACCTATGCATTGAATGTGGCAGTCATGATTCTTATGAACCGCAAAACATTCATGAAGTTATGGAAGGCATAAAACGATTATTGGTCTTCTTCAAAATGACATCTTCCTCATTAAACGAACCGGCACCGAAAGAGATAAAAGTCTTTGCAAGAACCGTTAAATATACGGCACCGAAAGGCTGTTTGCTCCGTTTAGCCAAACAACTCGGAAGCAAAGTAGAAATAGGGGATGACTTGTTTTATTGTTTTGACAACAACGAGCTAGGTTCCCTTCAAAGCGTTCAGTCCAAACATAATGGTGTCTTATTCAAAGCCTCCCCGACACACATTTATTGGAGCGGAGATGATGTTGTCCAGCTTCTGCTAGACGAAGATACTAAGACATTAAAAACCACTATTTGAGAAAGAAAAACCGCTTTTTACAAGCGGTTTTTTTAGCTATAATAAACCCCGACAACAGAGATAACGCCAAAAATAAGAGCAAAAGTTTTTCTAAACGTAAACTTGTCCATTTTAAACAACACCGAAAGCAAAAACACCAAAAAGATTCGCATCTGAGCAATAATCATAACTACCGTTGGCGCATCATTAATAAAGCTAAATGTTTCCAAAAGATAATACACGCTTTCCAATATTCCGACAAGCAAGCCCAAAAACAGCAAACTATTCCACCAATTTTGAGGCTTAAACTTTTGCTCTGAACAATTAGAAAAAACATTATAAGCAAAATATGGAAGCGCAAGCATATAATATGATAAGTTTATGGCTATTTCGTTTGCTCCCAAACTATCAGAAACCTTAATCAAATACGGAGCCGCGACATAAAAAAGAACCGAACCTAACACCCAAAAAAAACCTTGCCATTCTATTTCCTTAAAACAGGAATTCTCTCTACTCAAACAATCTTTACAAAACAAAAAAATTGAGAATATAAAAACAGCAAACATCCCAACAAAATAAGACGTAATTTTTATATAGCCGACACAAGAATCAATAAACAATGTCAAAAACAAATTACTGCTTTCTATTAAGCCTACCAACCCCAGCGGCAAATACTCCAAAGATTTAACAAAACAGATATATCCCAACAATACAAAAACACCATGTATCAATAAATATGGGATAGAAGAATATGTAAGCGTTATGCCCACATTCAGCCCATATATCAGTTGGATAACAAAAGCAATAAATGAGGTAAATAAAAGAACTTTATGATAGTTATATCTATTAACGGCATAATCTAATACCGCATCAGAAAACGAATTGGAAATTGTCGCCAAAACAGCGGTATACCGATAATCCATTCTACCCTCTTATTAAGTGATATACTAATCTCATATAAAATACATAAATAAAATATTAGTTAAAATCACTCTACAAGCACCACTCCACCACAACGCCGCATTTTTTTGACGATTTTGTCTAAAATCAGTTTGACACCTCATATTTTCTATGATATAGAAAAACACAGTTAACAATATTAATTAATTTAAATTTATCTATTATGAAACTTAACATTCAAGGCTTAGACAAAGCTGAAGTTTTTAAAGCTCTCTACGACAACGCCTCACCACAAGGTTTAGGCTTTCTCCATTTTATTCCTGAGAATCTAAATATAGAAGAAGCCCGTAAGGCTGTGAAAGAACAAACCCGTTTTGATTACTACCGCGGACGGGTAATGAAAATTGATATCAGCGGGGACGAGCTAGACACATGGCTCTACGACCGCGATAACGGTGCAGGTGCTGCAGAACGTGCGCTCAGCTCTCTACAGCCAAAATAAAAGAGCTTATATAAAAAATTACACCCCAAGACAACCAACGTCTTAGGGTGTTTTTTTGCAAAATACATCAGCTTGCTAATCCAACAACTTCATTTCATTTAAGATGAATGCCGCAACAGCGCAAAGCAAACACCAAACTAATATCAATCCGCCGGTACTATTATGCGCGATTTCATTTCCATAATGGTCATAAGACACACCATATTTTTTATCCAAACGGTTATCAATAACCAGTCCGACTATAGCCACAACGACCAAGCCGACACCTGCAATACATAAAAAAGCAAACATAACGTAAAATTTTTAAATAATATTCATATTTTTAATTAAAGTGAGTAAGAGATAAAACCAACCACAATTTTTGTCAACAAAAAAACCGCCCTTCCAGACAGTTCTTTTTATTGGTAGGGGATATAGGATAATATACAGACTATTTTTATTACGATACTCGCCCCTAAAACAAGAAATTTCAATAAAATGAAACTATACCTAACATTCAAATATCTTAACAAATATTTTTGATTATACTTAATTTTTGACTTCCACTAAAAATATGTTACATTAAATCTACTATTTGGGATTTAGTATTTTATCTCAAGGAAGAATGAATGAAAAATTTTTTAGAAAAACTAAATACAAAACATGTTCTTTTGATTTCAGTATACATACTTTCCATATTTCTATATGTTTACATTTTTGGAACAGAAGCAACATTTTTTAGTATATTCATCAACCCTTTTTTCTTTTTCGGAATTCCCTACTTAATTTTAAATCATTTACGCTATAAAGAGCTAAAAAGGACATATAAAAGCTATCCCATAAATTTATTTATTGAAGTATATAAAAAGGCACCAGATTTTTCTTATGGAAAAGAAGTTATCTACTCTCACAATTTTCTTGAAACAACTTTCTATGACCAAGAAACCATAAATCAATTAAAACCTCTAGCTAAAAATATGCTATCAATCTACAATGAATCTTTTTTTTCTGATGAAGAATTAGCTGAGGCTCAAAACTCATTAGAAAACTTTATTACGCAAAAATATCTTAATAAATTTAAATCATTAGACTTTATTTCTGCAACAATTTTAGCCATATATTTTCAATTAATATTCTGGCAAATCGTATAAATAAATTTATTTATAATCTATACTGAATAAAACTTATATTCTAAATTCTTAGCTAATTTAATAAAAATAAAAAAAACTAATAAACCGTCCTAACTTTGGCTAGTTTATAATCACATTAACTACTTGTAAATCAAAGAATTTTATTTTGTGTAGTCCGTATAACAAGCGGGTATTGGCTTCATTAAACATATCTTACACGGACTCAACCAACTTATTGATTTATAACAAAAAAAAGACGCATTAAAGCGTCTTCATCTTGATTGGCAGGGGCAGTAAGAACCCCTGCTATATTTTTTATAATTCATTGTTTTTAGAAGATAAAATTTTCTAAAAAATGATATTTTTATGCCTATTGTGTATCATTTATGCGAACACTTATAATCATTGATTTACCTAATGTCAAGATGATTTTTTAAGTTATGATTTATGCATTTTTAACCGATTACATAATTTAATCGGTTTTAGAATAAATAGAGATGAGCAGATTTTATTTTTGCAATGGTCGCTCCTTGTATGGTATTATTTGTTCATAGCCGACAGTCGGGGTTTTAGTCGGCAAGCCCTGACAATATTTGAGAACAACATTTATTGAAAACAATTTTACTGAAAACAATCTGAACAAATTTTGATGGCGCTGGACTTCCGCCCATTATTTATTATTCCACCCCAGCGCAAAGGTTTAAGGCGATGGTTATAATTAACTATTATCAAAAGGATTATCAATGAAGTATTTAATAACCTTTCAACCAAACAAATACAATGCATCAGACAGAGAATTAATAATAAATTTCAAAAGAGGTTTACAAAGATATTATAAAAAACTGTTAGGCAACAGATACCACAAACACAAAGACCAGCAATACAAGATGGACATTGACATATCTCACGGCGACAATCCGTCTGAACAAACCCATCCGCACTTGCACATTAACGCCGATATTCCAACCGCTCATATAAACGGATTTATGCGGTATATGACTAAATGGCTAAAAACCTATTATCCTAAATTATCACCGGATTGTCGGTATTTGCAAACTGATTTAGATAAACTCCGCGCTGGTATGTATGCCCTCAATCAGGCGGTGAAGTCCTATGATGAGAAAGATTTGCAGGCAGGCAATTACATTGTTTAATCGGATAAATACCCTTATCAAAAGGGGAAAATATGGATTCACGCATAAACGCTATAAAAGACCGCATAAGGGGCTTAATCAATCGCAACAAGCAAATAGACGCAGAATTAGAAAATAATGCCCAGGAGTCAAAAAAAGAGGTTTTAAACGCCGAAAAAGAACAAAACAATAATGAACTTCGTAAACAGCGTTCCGATCGTTATGAATTACAACAAATTTCAGAAGATACCGAGTTTATGAAAAAATGTTGTTTGTATTTGCAAAAGTTAGGGATTGTAAAAAGCCAACATCAATTCTGCACCGAGTTCTTAAATAAATCTCAACATTATTTAGCAATGGTTATTTGTGAAAATCGCCGCCCGGCAATAGATGCGGTTCACAATCTTGTAAAAAATCTTAATGAATTATACGCCCTTTATGAAGAATATGACAACAAGGAAGCAATCAACCGCAATCTATATTATCTAATAGACAGAGGTCAACAAATCATAACAAAACGGATTCTAAAATATCTGTAAGGTATATAATGGAAACAGCAATAGCATATAATCAACTAATGACTTATAACAAAAAATATTCTTATGTGCAAAGCGGTGGTCAAGTTGTTTTTAATAATCATTGGGCTTGGATTGTAGTATTCCAATCCCTTAATAAAAGAAATTTTGCTATTGTGAAGTATTTTAATGGGAGTTATTCGGTGATTGAAGTATAACTTACAAATTATATTTAACGACCTGACTTATCAAAATGCTTTGAAATTTTTGCTTCAATATCCTTTATTTTTTTAGGTAATTTAATATCTGATAGATTAGTTCCTAATTTTTCATCAATCTTACCTGCCAACCTTTTTCGTGCCGTAGCTATTCTATTGGTTATATTTTGTTCTTCACTTGTCTTTGACTGTTCTTTTAAGCTATTTGAGATACTCTCTTTATTTTCTTGTTTTGGTTCTACTTTAATACCAAATGCTTCAGGATTTCTTTCAATTGTTGAATTAAGAGGATCGCCAACAGCTCGCCATAAACCAGCTCCTTTATTTTTCCAAGAAGATATCATATTAATTTCTTCAGGATTATTTAACACAGCTGTAATTCTATCAGGATGATGTTCAATAGTATCTTTGCAATTAAATAAAATATCATCAATAGCCAAAGCATCAAATAAAGGTTTTCCATCTTTATCTTTTGTTTCTGATAACATTCTTATCATATCAGGATGTTTATCTATCATTCCTAAAACAACATTTTTATCATATGAAACGCTATCTAATGCGGAAACTAAATCTTGTCTTGAAACCATCTCTTTCTCCTAAATATTGCGTTAAACCGAACA
>CASFUZ010000007.1 GCA_949298065.1 uncultured Pseudomonadota bacterium
TGTAATGGCTGCTGTCAAAGTGGTTTTACCATGGTCTACGTGACCAATCGTTCCAATGTTGCAGTGCGGCTTTGTCCGCTCAAATTTTTCTTTTGCCATAGTTGTTTAATCCTAAGTTTAAGTTGTTAAGACATTCTCAAAATGCAGGGGAAAATTGGAGCGGGTGAGGGGAATCGAACCCCCGTCATAAGCTTGGAAGGCTTCTGCTCTACCATTGAGCTACACCCGCTTAATCAACCTCTTCATCAAGAGTTCCCTTATGGCTCAAGATAAATGGTGGAGGGGGATGGATTCGAACCATCGTAGACGTTCGTCGACGGATTTACAGTCCGTTGCATTTGACCGCTCTGCCACCCCTCCGATTTAAAACTTCAGCCGGGATAGAGGATTTTAATATCCTTTTTGTTATTCACTAACACGCAAATAATAACATTTTTGCGCAACTGTCAACACATTTTTTCTATTTTAAGATTTATTTTCGGATAAGTTTGCCTAACAAGCCAAAGCCAAAAGCTTTTGCTCAGCTTCTTTTACGGCCTCAGGAATCCCGACATGGAACAAAATCCCGTCATTAACCACAAAGCCCAAGCGACCTTTTTCTTGAGCTTTATCAAACAGATCGCGCAATGAAAACTTTCCGTTCGGACTGTCCTTAAAGACTCTGGGATGCACAATAGACACTCCGGTAAACCAATAAGGATATCCCTCCTCCTTATTCACATTACGTTCAAGTTTTCCATCCTCATTCACCCGATAATTTCCGATACCTTTGCCATTATCGCCGAAAATCTGATTCATCGGGTGCAGCAAAAGCAAAATATCATATTTATTGTCATCCCATTCATCAAGCATCTGCCGCATTGCAGGTTTAAAACCTTTATCTATCCACAAAGTATCACTATTCATGGCAAAGAAAGCGTTTTGCCCCATAAGATGCAGCGCATTTTTGATTCCGCCACCGGTTTCCAAAGCCTCTGCTTCTTCAGAAAATTGAATATTAAATTCTTTTTGTTTTTCCAAATGTTTTTTAATCAATTCACCTTTATAACAAACATTAACCACCACATCCTTAATGCCTGCTTCTTTGAGCTTATCAAAATTATAATCTATCAAAGCTTTGCCGTTAACTTCAATCAACGGCTTGGGCAGGCTTTCCGTCAACTCACCCATCCGCACGCCGCGTCCCGCTGCCAAAACAAAAGCCTTGGTAACATTTTTAAGTTGCGGCACGCATCTTTTCTCTTCCGGCAAATTTTCATCCAGCCAAGCTTTCAACTTCGCAAATTTTGGATAAGTCAGAGTCTTTTTCAAAAGTTCCAAGGCATGCGGCACATATTGCGCATAATGGGGTTTTTGGCTGACTGTTATCAGTGTTGTAAACCGCCCGATAACCCGCATATGCCGGAGCAAAGCCAAGAAGGCATAAGCATCTTCAAAATCTTCGCGTTCAACACCTTCAATATTTGCCAAGAAATATTCCTTTAGCTTCTGCGCAACATCTGGAGAAATATCCCGTCTTTCATCTTCAATAAGGCTCGCCAAATCATATAACGAAGGTCCCCACATAGCATCCTGAAAATCAATAATTCCGTAACGTTTATCATAAGAAGGAAGCATAACGTTGTTCACATGATAATCCCACATCACCAAAGATGCCGGAACTTTAGAAGCCAAAGGCAACAACTCATCAATCAAGTTCAAAAACTTTTCTCTTTGCTCTGTACTCAAACACTTTCCGAGAACCAAAGGCATATACCAATTCAAAAACAAACAAAAATCTTTAATAATAAAAGCTTTATCCATATCCCGAATATAGTCCGGACGTTTGGTGTTTTTATAAATGGTCAGCAAAGCATCAACCGCGGGTTTTAGCACTTCCGCATCATTTTCACCATTCAAGGCCGAAGCAACGTCTTTATTACCGAAATCTTCCAACAATAAAAAACCTTCATCAACTTTTTGCGCATAAATCTTCGGAGCCAACACGCCGACCGAGCGAAGCAACTCATCAATCTTAACAAACTCGCGGATTCGCGTATAAGGACTTTCATCATCCATTAAAACGGCCGTTGTTCCGTCTTTTTTCAGCACTCTGAAATACTTGCGTACCGAGGCATCCGCCACCATATTTTCCAAACGAAAATCTTTAAGGCCGCATTCTTCTTCCAAAAAGGCTTTTATTTTTGCTTCACGCTGCTTGTTTTCCATTGACCCATACTCCTTTAACAGCTATCATACCTTTTTATACGGCAATTACAATTAAAAAAGCCTAAATAGCGGAGGTTTTATGAGCATAAAATATGTTGTTTTTGATTGGGACGGCACCTTGGCCGACACCTACCCCGTTATCTCCGCTGCCTATAACTACACTTTTGACAAATTAGGCTTACCGCGCATTCCCTATGATGAAATAAAAAGCTTAACCAGCACTCTTCCCAACAAAGATACGCTGGGCTTTATCTTCAAGGAACGTAAAGACGAAGCAAGTCTTGCCTATTACGAATATATTAAGGCGCATCATGCAACCAATTTGCAAGCCATGCCCTCCGCAAAAGAAGTCTTGGAATTTTGCCGCAATCAAGGCTTAAAAACTTATCTCATTACCAACAAAAAAACCTTATACATTAAGGAAGAGATTGCCAAACTAGGCTTTGAAAATCTGTTTGATAAAGTTATAGCTGCCGGAGAATATGCCGAAGACAAACCTCACCCCATCGCCACACACGCCGTCTTTGACGGAAAACTTCCGCCAGCAGATGAAATTTTGGTTATAGGCGACGGCGAGGCAGATATTCAAACCGCCGCGACTTATACGCATAATGGCAAACAAGCCTTTTGTGCAATTTATGACCCCAAAGACAAATTCAAAAACAAAGCAAATTTCACAATTCAAAATTTACATCAAGTCATTGATATCATCAAAAATTTAAATGCCGAATAAGGGAATTAAAATGTCAAAAAAGTTCAATAACAACACAGCTCCGAAATCCTCTCTGATTTTATATGGCCGCCACGCCGTAACCGCGGCAATAAACAATTCTGAGCGCAAAATAATCAAATTGCTTTGCACCAAAGAAAACGCCGAGGAAGCAAAAACCCTTTGCGCCCAAAGGAATCTACCAACCAATATTTTAAACATTGTTGAGCGTAAAGAGATTGACCGTCTCTTACCGCAAGATGCCGTACATCAAGGATTCGCGCTTTATTGCTCCGAGCTTCCGGAATATGACTTGGAAGATATCTGCATTTTGGCAGAGCAAAAAGAAGATTGCCATATTTTGATTTTAGATCAGGTAACCGACCCGCAAAATATCGGAGCCATCATCCGCTCATGCGTTGCTTTTGATACTCTGGCTCTGATTATGCAAGACAAAAATTCTCCGGCAGAAAACGGCGCAATGGTTAAAGCCTCAGCCGGCACGATAGAACATTTGCCCATCTGCCGCGTAACTAACCTCACCCGCGCCATCAACCGCTTAAAAGATGCCGGTTTCTGGACTGTCGGCATGGATGGCTACGCCCAAACCACCATAGATAAAATGAACAAAAAAGGCAAAATTGCCCTCATTATGGGCTCGGAAGGCAAAGGAATGCGCCGTCTGGTGGAAGAAAGCTGCGATACCACGGTTCGTTTGCCCATTTCCGAAAAAGTTGAAAGTCTAAATGTCTCAACCGCAGCCGCCATCGCCCTCTATGAGGTCAATAAAAAATAGTTAGGATTCATTAACTTTCCTGCATTATATTAAAAATAGAAATGTTCTTCCAAACATTTCAAATCGCAAGGAGATTTAGTTTGTCAGAAACCCTAAAAACACTTCACCTCAGCAAAAATTACGGCAACATCCGCGCTGTTGATGATATTAGCTTCTCGGCTAGCAAAGGCGAGATTATTGCTTTGCTTGGCCCAAACGGTGCCGGAAAATCAACGTTAATGAATATGATAACCGGATATCTTGCACCATCTTCTGGCAGCATTTTTGTACAAGGGCAAAATATTCAAGACCACGCCTTGGATGCTAAAAGTGTTATTGGTTTTTTGCCCGAAGGGGCACCACTATATCCCGATATGAGTGTCAAAAGTTTTTTGTGCTATATGGCAGAGCTAAAAGGCTTAAATAAATCTGCAGTAAACAAAGCTGCCGAAACTGCAAACATCACCCAAGTTATAAAGCAAAAGATTGAAACCCTTTCCAAAGGCTATCTGCGGCGTGTCGGATTCGCTCAAAGTATTTTGAGTAACCCGCCGATTCTTTTGCTGGATGAGCCGACAGATGGCTTAGACCCCAACCAAAAAGAACACATTCGCAATCTCATCAGACAAATGGGCAAAGAAAAAACCATCCTTATTTCCACACACCTTTTAGAAGAAGCCGAAACCGTCTGCAATCGCATCATTATGCTAAACAAAGGCCGCATTATGGCTGACGGAAGCTGTGCCGAAATCATCAAACAAAACGAATGCAAATCTTTGGCCGAGGCTTTTCGCAAACTCACCACCTCCGAGGAAGAAAATCAATGAAGAAACTGTTTGTCATCATCAAAAACGAACTGTTACGCTATTTCATTTCTCCGTTAGCCTATGTCTATCTGATAGCTTTTTTGCTTTTAAACGGCTCTTTTGCCCTATATTTTGGCAATTTTTTTGAACGCGGTTCGGCAGACTTATCTTCAATGTTTGCCTTTCAACCCTGGCTATATTTATTGTTCATCCCCGGCATTTCAATGCGGCTTTGGAGCGAGGAATTTCGCGCCAAAACCATTGTCCAGATTATGACTATGCCGGTTCCGGCTTCAACTTTTGTTTGGGGAAAATTTTTTGCATCTTGGCTGTTTTGCGCTCTGGCCTTAATATTAACTTTTCCTTTTTGGATAACCGTAAACATCTTAGGCACACCGGACAATAATATCATCATTTTAAGTTATGTCGGCAGTTTTATTTTAGCCGGATGTATGCTTGCCATCTCTCAAACTATGTCTGCCTTAACCAAGAATCAGGTTATTGCTCTTGTTCTCTCGGTTGTTGCCAATCTTTTGTTTTTCTTAAGCGGCTTAGAATATGTTCTTTCTTTTGTCCGCTTGTTTTTGCCGCTTTCCGCGGTTGATATGATAGCCTCTTTCAGCTTTCTCACGCATTTCAACACCATCATCAATGGTCTTATAGAACTGCGAGACATCATCTTTTTTACCTCAATCATTCTGCTATTTAACTTCACCACTATCCTAATTGTCAGCTTCAAAACATCCGGCACGGCACAATGGCTCAAATCAACTTCGCGCAGCTATTATATCTTTGCCTTTTTCTGCTTACTGTTAGGTTTTGGCGGCATCAATCTTTTAGCCAACAATTTAACCCGAGGCATTGCCTTAGACTGTACGGAAGAAAAGATTTTTACCTTAACCGACACCACCAAAAACACACTGCGTTACCTACCCCGTCCCATAACTGCCAAACTTTATTATTCGCCGGTTTTGGGCGGACGCAACCCTGACTTTCGCTTAATGTTTGACAAAGTAAGGCTTCTTCTCAAACAATACGCTGCCTTATCAGACGGCAAATTTTCTTACCGCGTTTATACACCCGAACCCTTGGATGAAACTGAAGACAAAGCCATCACGGCAGGCCTGCAACCTTTTCCGGTTGCGGACTTAAACATCAATGCCTTTTTCGGTCTGACCTTAACGGATTCTGTTGACAACAAGCAAAGCATACCGTTTTTTGCTCTGGAAAGACGTAATTTTGCCGAACAAGACATCACCCAAAAGATTTTTGAGCTGACTCATCCAAAGAAAAATTTAGGCATTATCAGCACACTGCCTGTTTTTGACACCGTCATCAACAACAATGTCGTCAGTCAGGAATGGCAAATCATCAAACAATTAAAAGAGCTCTACAACATCACAAACATCAAAGAAGCCCAAGATTTTCCCGACAACTTGGATGTCTTGATGATAATAAACCCTCAAAACCCAAATAAAGACTTGGTTGATAAGATAAAAGAATATTCAGCGAAAGGCGGTAAAATTTTGCTTATTTTGGACAATGCCGCAGAAGCTCCACGCATCTTTTCACCTATCAATCACGAGTATGTTCCCTCCTACCTCGGAGACTTAGCGGATTTCTGGGGCATCAGATTTCGTAATGACTCTGTTGTAACGGATTTAGACAATTCCATTATGGTAGATGCCACCAAAGACTACAAAAACAACCCATCCTTCACCCGAGACGTTGTTCAATTTATCTTAACCGAGAAAAATGTTAATCCTAAAGCCCCCGTTGTTGCCAAGCTCAAAAATCTGCTGTTTTCTTCCGCCTCCGAGATTGAGCCGGCAAGCTTAGACGTTAACTTTGAACCCCTGATTATCACCTCAAAAAATGCTGCCTATATGGACATTTCCGCTGTTTATCAAAACATCAATCCCGGAGATATTCTGCGGAGTTTTCAATCAGACAACACCCCGAAAATCATCGCGGCCAAAGTTACAAGCAACAATCCAAACAACCCTTTTG
Organism: uncultured Pseudomonadota bacterium; assembly: GCA_949298065.1. Taxonomy (GTDB): domain Bacteria; phylum Pseudomonadota; class Alphaproteobacteria; order RF32; family CAG-239; genus Scatacola_A. Next base: position 6,509 of record CASFUZ010000007.1, read on the forward strand.
AGTTGATAGCTGTCGGCGATTCCGACTTTTTGTACGATTCTTTTTGGACCAACTCGGTCAAACTCTTAGATGGAAGCTTTGCCGTTCCGGTTATGGACAATGGTAATTTTGTACTCAATGCCCTAGAAGACTTAATCGGCGGCGATAATCTCATCGGTTTGCGCGGAAAATCAGCCAAGACCAGACGCTTTGAAGATATTGAAAAAATCCGCCGCACGGCTCAGCTTGATTTCAAGATCAAAGAAAATGAGATTATTGAGCGCATCAATCGCACCAAAACAGAGTTGCAAGAAATCTGGAGTAAAAAGAACTTTGAGCAACGCCAAATCTTCACGGCTGATGAATTGTCTTTGATTGCCGGCATTCGCAAACGCTTGGAAGATGACAGAAAAGAGCTTTCCAAAATCCGCAAAGCCTTAAATGCCGAAATCAATGCCCTAGACACAAAAGTCAAAATAATCAATATCTATGCCGTACCTCTGCTCATTCTTTGCGGACTTCTGCTTTTCAGTTTTGTTTCACGCCGCAAAGCCTTTGCAAGCACTTTCCGTTTCAATGACAAACTCATCCGCTTGTTAGCCGGCTCTCTCTTGTTGCTAGGTGCAGGTATCGCATCTGTTTACCTCACCGAAAACCGCGAAATTGAAAGTTATGAAAATCAACCGGTTTTCAAAGAGCTGAAAAACCAAATAAATAATATCAATCAAATCATCATCCAAAACAACCAAGCCTCACTTGAGTTTTACTTAAAAGACGGCGAGTGGCAGCTTAAAGGATATGAGGATTTTCCAGTCTATCAAGAAAGAATACGGAGCTTCTTAAGCGCACTCTTGGAAGCAGTTTATTATGAAAAAAAATCTGACCGTGGCGAAGACTTAAACAAATTTGGTCTTGCCCCGCAAGAAGTAGCAAATTCCAAGAACATCCGTATTGAGCTAAAATCCGCTGATGGCAAAAATTTAACCGCATTTAATGTCGGTAAATATGACCAAGATATCGGGCGCGGAGCAAAAGCCGCCTACATTAAATTTGATGACAAATTCCAAGTCTGGCTAATTGCGGCTGACTTCATAGATTTGGAACCCACATGGCAAAACTGGACCTACAGCACGCTTTGGAACCTGCGTTTTGGGCGTTTGGCAGCAGTCAACAAAGATACCGACACCGACAAACTTGCCAATCTGGCTCGTGTTTTACTCAACACCTATATTCTGTCAGCACAAGCACTGGACAACGCGGCCCAAGAAATTTTAACACTGAAGCTGGATGCTGAGGACAACAACCAAATCACACTCCGCTTTTACCAAAAAGGCTCACAGTTTTTTGCTGCCTATGATTTCGGTAATAAAATTAACGGAAAACATTTGCAAACTTTTGCCGACAGCGCTAAAAATAAGTTCTTTGCAATAAGAGCCGAAGATATGAAGAAAATACAAAATGTGTTCAGAACAGGAAAATAACCAAAGACTAAAAAAAATAGCCACTATTGCCAGCGTAAGCTTAGCCGTAAGTCTAAGTTTACTCAAAACTTTTGGTGCTTTATATACCGGCTCTCTGGCTGTTTTATCTTCTATGATAGATAGTCTGGCAGATATTTTTGCCTCTTCCATAACCTTCATTGCCGTCAAAATCTCATCTCAACCGGCAGATTCCAACCACCGCTACGGACATGGCAAAGCAGAAGCACTTTCCGCTTTGGTACAATCAGCTTTTGTTGCCGGTTCAGGAATTTTTGTAATGTATGACGGCATCAGCCGCTTAATCACCCCTGTTGCCGTAGAACAAACCGGTGTCGGTATTTTGATAATGCTCATCAGCCTATTTGCGACCTTGGGCTTAATCGCTTTTCAAAAATACGTAACCCGCCGCACGGCTTCTCAGGCCATCTCGGCAGACAGCGCACATTATACCGTAGATGTCATAACCAATCTTTCCATCATCATCACCTTAATTGTGGTCAAATTATTTGACTGGAGTTGGTTTGATACCTTAACGGCTTTTGTTGTTTCTTCTTACTTGCTATATAACGCGTACAAACTGGCCGAGGATGCCGTCCGTTTGTTGACGGATAGCGAACTCAGCGATGATATAAGAAACAATATCAAAAAAATTGTTTTAAGCCACGACTTTGCCTACGGCATACATGACCTACGCACCAGAGATTTAGGCGGAGAATATATGTTTGAGCTTCATCTGGAACTGGACGGCAACTTACCTTTATCCAAGGCCCATGATTATACGGATACCGTGGAAGATGCGTTACGCATTGCCTACCCCAATGCCCAAATAATCATCCACCAAGACCCGGCCGGTCTAAAAGAAAACCGCCTGGACCACAAAATTCATTGCAACGGCCCCAACGCTACAGACTGCACACTTTAAAAAAAACAAAGCGGATTCTCTTATAAAAAAATCCGCTTTGTTTTTTTTCACCGGTTACTTAAGCCGCTAAAGATATTGCTTTCAGCCTCTGTTTCCGCCACATTTTGCCGCGAGCTTCCAAACCAGCCTTATGCTTTCCGAAAACTTTTTCTAACAACACCAAGTTTCCATCTGGAATTTTATCAAAATTCCAGAGAAGCATACAGAAAGCGCAATGCACCGTATATGAATACTCACGCTGAAGCAACACCCTCAACAAAACATCAATAGCCTTTTCTCTTTCTGCTTCACTTGCGCCGCCGTAACAGAAATCAGCAGCCACTGCTCCAAGTTCCTCAAACAAATTATAAGACGAGCGAACCAAAATCCCGAAAGTAACTTCCTCTCGCATTTTATCCCAAAAGAAGGCATTTTCAGAATTTTTTTGCATCAAGCATCTATTAGTTCTAGGATTATCATAAAGTTCAAAGAACGCTTTGAGCTCTGCTTCTTTCTCAAAACCACTCATATCCCTTAATTCTAACATTGGAAGCACCATACCTTGCATAGCCTTCCACAGCGTAAGCTGCAATTTTTCTCTTGTCATAATAATAATTTAATTTAAACAGTCGGCGACTTTTTAAAAAAAGCCGCCGTACTGCACCATCTTTTTTTTACTTACTGAAATTCTTATGTTTTGCCAATGCCTTATAGAACAGAGGCAAAAGTTCTTCAGTCATCAGGTCAAACCGAAGAGCAATCAGACAGAAACACAAAACGACATCATAGTCATAATCAACATCGTTTTGCTTTTCCAACATAGCCTCAAAGACTTGCCGAATATCCTTCTTTTCACCGCGTCCGACATAAATAGCATCAGATAACAAGGCCAAATACGGACGTGCTTCTCTTCTGGCTGTATTGCGAATAAAGTTTGTCAACTCGTCTTGCCAATATCTTTTTAGCTCAACAAACTCAACTGACAACAAAAATTCCAATACTTCAGGATCCAGCTCCTTGTCTGCATACAACTCGTGCCACAAACCGGCATAACCGGACATTGTTGGCTCATTTGCGAGCAACAAAACACTCAGTTTTGGGTCCTTATAAATGTCCACAAAATGCTTATAAGCATCTTCATCGGCATTATAACCCACATCTTCTAAGACACCTGTTGGAATAAATCTACCGCTCATTGCCTTCCATAGGTCAACGCGGGCTTCTTGCATTCTATCCATAAGCAAAATTTTTTTGGTTAAACAATATATCTAAAAAAATATCAAACGAGCCATCACCATAAAACTTTTGTCCAAAAATGTCAACTTCTGTTTTGCTAAAAAAATCCCCTGAACATCAAATCAGTTCAGAGGATTTCTTAAGCGTTTAACTAAGCCCTAGTCCATCTTTTTCGGTTCAATACGCATTCCGTAGAAAGATCTGCGAACAAAATACAAACCAATCACGAAGAATACGATACCCAAGCCGACAGACACACAACGCGGCGCTGCAACGGCCATTTCAACAGCCAACAGACCAAACAACGTTGTAAACTTAATAATCGGGTTAAGCGCAACCGAAGAAGTGTCTTTGTATGGGTCGCCGACCGTATCACCGACAACGGCAGCCGCATGCAAAGCCGAACCTTTTTCGTGCAAGTCAACTTCAACCACCTTCTTAGCGTTATCCCATGCGCCACCGGCATTAGCCATATACAGAGCTTGGAACAAACCAAAGACCGCAATGGAAATCAAATAACTTGCAAACAATGTCGCATCAAAGCAAGCAAAAGCAATCGTAAATGAGAAGATTACGATAAAGATGTTAAGCATACCTTTCTGCGCATAGATGGTGCAGATTTTAACCACGCTCTTAGAATCTTCAATTGAAGCTGCTTTATTCGTATCCAGCTTAATATGCTCTTTAATATAGTTAACAGCACGATAAGCACCGGTAGAAACGGCCTGCATGGAAGCACCCGAGAACCAGTAAATAACCGTGCCGCCCAAAATCAGACCAAACAAAACATTCGGGTCTAACAAATTAAGCTGCAAGTTCAAAAGCAAGATGATAGAGAAAATCATCGTGGTTGCGCCGATAACCGCCGTACCGATGAGCACGGGCTTAGCTGTTGCTTTGAACGTATTTCCGGCTGAGTCATTCTCTTCCAACAATTGCTTGCCTTGTTCAAAGTTGGGCTTAAAGCCATATTCTTTTTCAATCTCTTTATCAATGCCTTTAACACCTTCAATCTGAGACAACTCAAACACAGATTGTGCATTATCGGTAACCGGACCATAAGAGTCTACGGCAATCGTAACCGGTCCCATTCCGAGCATACCGAAAGCCACCAAACCGAAAGCAAATACGGTCGGATAAACCATATAAGCATCAAGTCCTGTACGTGCGGTAAAGAAGGCAACAACCATCAAGCCGACCATAACCAAGCCCTGCCAAAAAGCAGAGAAGTTACCGGCAACGATACCTGAAATAATATTCAGAGAAGCCCCGGCCTCGCGGCTGGCATTAACAATTTCCTCAACATGCTTTGACTTGGAAGAAGTAAAGATTTTGGTAAATTCCGGAATCAAAGCAGCAGCTAAAGTACCGCAAGAGATGATAACCGAAAGCTTCCACCACAAATCAGCACCCATATCACCAATCATCACATAAGAAACACCGAAGGTAACCAAGATAGACAAGATTGAAGTCAACCAAATCAGACTGGTTAAAGGTGTTTCAAAGTTAAAGGATTCGCGGTTGCCGAAAATCATTTTAGAAACTTTGTTGTTCAACATATAAGAAACAACGGAAGTAATAATCATCAAAACGCGCATTGCAAAGATCCAAACGATCAAACGCGCCTGAATATCAATACCGCCGGCCATCAAGGTCAAATCACCGTTCGGGGCATACATCATACCCGCGCCCAAAACAATAAAGCTGATGAGAGCCACACCGGTAACGCCATAAGTTTCAAAACCATCGGCAGTCGGGCCGACAGAGTCGCCGGCATTATCACCGGTACAGTCTGCAATCACACCAGGGTTACGCGCATCATCTTCATCAATTTTGAAAATAATCTTCATCAAGTCAGCACCAATATCAGCAATCTTGGTAAAGATACCACCGCAAATACGCAAAGCAGAAGCACCGAGCGATTCGCCGATAGCAAAACCGACAAAGCAAGCGCCTGCACTAGCTCTGTCCACAAAGAGCAAAATAGCAATCATCATAATCAGCTCAACGCAAATCAGCAAAACGCCGATAGACATACCGGAGCGCAAAGGCAAGCTCATAACGGAGAATGGCTTAGCCTTCAAAGAATCAAAAGCTGTGCGAGAGTTTGCATAAGTATTGATTCTCATACCAAACCATGCGACCGAGAAAGAACCCAAAATACCCAAAATAGACCAAGCCAAAATGGTCAAAACCTTCGGCAGTGGCGTTGCATTCAAATAAAAGAAATAATAAAAGATGCAAGCCGCAATAAAGATTTCCAACAAGACCAGAAGTTTAGCTTGTTGCTTCATATAAGTTTTGCAGGTTTCATAAATTGTTTCAGACACATTAAGCATCAACTTATGTGCCGGCATACCCTTAATTTTAACAAATTCATAAAAACCAAAGAGCATACCTAAAATACAGATTCCCATACCGTAAAACAAAAGCTGGGAACCGGTTGTCGCATAGCCCCAAATATTGTAGCTGACATCCAACATCGGAATATTCAGGTCAATTTCGGAAGCAGCTGCCCCATGAACAAGGGCAAACATAACCGCCAACGTCATCAACATAACATTGCCGATTTTCTTAAATGCTGTCATATCCTTATCCTTAATAAAGTTAATCCAAAAGTTGATAAAGTTAGCTTATAACCGAGTATTCAGACTTTCAAGTCATAAGTTAAATTATGAGCAAAAGTCTAGCCTGGGAATCTAAAGAATCGGTTAAAATTCTTGATGAGATTCGGTTTGCAGCGATTCGTATGGCAGAAAATTAAAAAAATTTTCCACATTATCAAAAATTTTTTTGTAGAAAAGCATTCCATAAAATGGCATAATTATAACTTGAGATAAGAACATTGGCTGAATTAAGGAAAGGAAGAAAAAAATGAAAAAACTGCTAGCTTTAGGATTAATGCTTTTGGTCTCTGCCTGCGCTTCCGACCCACAGCCCCAACCGCAACCCAAAGAAACTTACCCTTACGGTATGACTGAAAAAGAATGGAACGAACTTTCCATCAAAGACAAGGCCCGCATCAGAAGGGACTTCTATTTTTATGAAAAAGGCTCCATAAGTTTTGTTGATCCCCAGATTGAGATAGAAGGAAAAAAAGAGGTTGTGCCCTATCACTTGCGTACACAAACCCCTCCAAACAAATCAGAAAATTAAGCCCTAAGCCCTCATAAATGAGGGCTTTTTATTTTATATATTTCTATTTAATAAAACTCCACGACCACAATCTCTGGCAAACACCCAAACCGAACCGGCAACAAGCTCGTACCCAAACCACGGCTGACAATCATTTTTTTGCCATTTTCTTCAATAAAACCACCTTCATATTTTTTACCATATTTTGAAGGCACCAATACAGCACCAAACCACGGCAAAGCGACTTGCCCGCCATGTGTATGCCCTGCCAAAGTTAAGAACACATCTTGCGGGATTTCGGGAAAAACATCGGGAGAATGAGTTAGAAACAAGACAGTGTTTTCCGTCGCAGATAATGCCTTATTTATGTCCGGCTTTCGCGTATTATAATCAGCCAAGCCTACCAAAGAAAAACTCTTTTCGCCCAAAGTTAATTTTCTGTTTTCATTTTCTAAAACGACGATTCCGCTATCTTGCAAAACATCTCTTATCTTTTGACCATTTTGCCACCAATCATGGTTTCCCAAAACGCTGACCACACCAAGCGGTGCTTCAAGTTTTGAAAGTTCTTTAGCAATTTCTTCAATCGGCATAGAAGTTTCAAACTTGTGTCCTTTAACAAAATCACCGCCCAACAAAATCAAATCCGCTTTTTGCTGATTTATTTTTTTAACGATTTTTTCAAGCCGCTTTTGATGCCTTGGCGCAATATGAAAATCGCTGGCAAAAGCAATTTTAAGCCCGGACAACTCAGGCTTAGCCACACGATAAGTTGTAGCTTTCAGCATATTCGGCTCAAACCCGAAAGCCCAAATAGCCAATAGCACACCGAGAATAAACAGCAAAATCAGAATTTTTATCATTTTTCCCAAATAACAGATGACAATTATTTTCAATCCCCTCATAATACCAACAAAAAAAGGAGACGCAACCATGAAAAATGCACTTATCCTGCACGGCATCTGCCCAGAAGAAGAATTTTTCTTTTCCAAATACCCCTCACCGTCCAATGCTTGGTGGTTGCCATGGTTGCAACAGCAGTTTTTGCGTGCCGGTTGGCAGTGCCAAACGCCGGAACTTCCGCACCCCTACCGCCCGACTTATAATGAATGGAAAGAAACTTTTGAAGCTTTCAAACCCCAAAATCTTTCCATCCTCATTGGACACAGCGCCGGTGGCGGATTCGCCATAAAATATTTGCAAGAACACAAACTCAAGCTTGAAAAACTCATTTTAGTCGCTCCTTGGCTGGACCCCGAACAAGAATTTGACGACTTTCTGCAAACCGAACTCAAACCGTCAGCCTTAAATAACATAGATGAAATCCATCTCATTTTTTCGGAAGATGATGATGAAGCCGAACACCAAACCAAGGACAGATTACTGACTGCCTACCCGCAAATCACTTTTCATCATTACCTTAATTTCGGGCATTTTACTACGGGAAAAACCGCTCACAGCTTTCAAGAACTCTGGAATCTTTGCCGCTAACAAACTCAAAATTAGCATATAAATTTAATATACTTTGATTGTTGACAATTATTATATGTATGATATTATACATATATGTATTTTGTAACATATCAAATATAACATATATGGAGAAGTATCATGAAAAAAATAGATAATGTTAAGGAGTTTGTTGAAAAGATAGACAGCTCCAAAAAGCTCAACCCCAAGGACCTATCTTCCGACCAAGATTTGAGCATCGCCATCATGAACCTCATTTCTATTGAAGAACACTTGGTTTTCTCCGGCGCAAAAACCAACAAAACCTCTTTCTATGACCTCATCCAAGACATCAGGGAGCTACGCAAAAACCTCATGCAAAAAATCATCCCCTCTTACGAAGGCGAAGTCTGGTGCATATCCAAACACCTTTTAGCCTCATCCATGCGTTTAATGGAAGTCGGCACCAAGCAACAATCCCTAAACAACAAAGAAGAAGCCTACAAACTCTTCAATCAGGCCTATGAGCTGTATTGTCTGTTTTGGGGACTTAATATGAACATGTTAAGCGTAGATAGTGTTAAATGGATTGAGGACAAAACCGAAGACATCAAAAAGCTCTCTGCAAAAATTGAAAAACAAGACCTCCCCCAAGCACAAGAAAACACATCAAGCGGCGCTCTGTCCAAGATGAAAGCCTTTGTCCGCAAAGCCGTAGATTGCTGTATTGAATAAAGGAGAAGAAAAATGCAAAAATTAACTTTAACTCTTTTTGCTCTGATGATTTTTCTCTGTGGCTGCGATTCTAAGACAAAAGAAGTTTCAGCATTAAGTGAGGATAAAATATATTTCTTTTATTACAACGAATGCCCATATTGCCACAATGCCATTGAATATATAGATAAAAAATACCCAGAACTAAATATGGCAATGGTCAATATTTATGTCGGCAACGGTTTTGAGCTTTTCAAAGAATGTGGACAAAAGTTTAATCTGGGTAACAACATCGGCACACCTTTATTCTGCATGGGAGACAAATACCTCATGGGCTGGTCTGATGCCAATGCCCAAAAGTTTGACAAATATGTTCAGCCATTTCTTAAAACAAACAAATAATAAAACAAACTCATAGTATCCTACTATCCCCCCACAACACAGGGGGATTGTTTTTATTTGCAATATCTGCCATTTCTGCTATATATACAAAAAAGGGGGGGCATTATGGAAGCACAACTACCGGAAAATATCATGCGCAAAGCGGTCAAGGGCATATCATACATCGCCCACCCTCTACGGTTACGCATTTTGGAATATTTGGATGTCAATGGCAGTTCGTCTGTTTCAACCATTACCAAAGCTTTGGGGGAAGAACAAGTCATCATCTCACAAAGCCTAAAAAAAATGCGCGAGGCCAATTTGGTCAAGACCACTCGGCGCGGCATTTTTATATATTACGATATTTGCGAAGAATATCCGGCAAGCATTTTTAGCTGTCTACGCAAACTCTATGCCTTAATGACCGACAATTTTTATTTTTTGGAAGATGGCATAAAAGCCATTTTACCGTCAGACTATACCATGATGACCGCCAACCGCATCAAACTCTTTGCCAACTACGACAAAATGCGCATTTTAGAGATTTTGACCTTGCACGGTCCGATGAACGTAACCGATATTATCAACGCAATCGGGAGTCCTCAACTCAAGGTTTCACAATACTTAAAAAGATTAAAAGATGACGGCTTCGTAACCTCGGAACGTCAAGGTCGTTTTATCATCTATAATATCACACAAGGCGTACACAAAACCTGCATCCAATGTATTCACAAGCGCTATGATGCCTTAACAGACAAATCCCTATTTTAGGCTTCTTCTTTTTCTTGAGGCTCTTCCTTTTTCTCTTGATGATGTCCGCGCAGGTTTGCCAAGAACTGTGCCTCAATTTTCATATATTGAGTTAAAAGCCATTTAGACTGCGCTAAAATAAATACGGATACAACTAACAACAACAAAGAGATTCTTACATCTTCCGTTAAAAAAGTATGAACTACAGTAACAATAAAGAAAGCCACCACCAAAAGCCTAAAACTAGTCATTAAAACCAACGGCAAGCGGTTAGCCTTTTTGGATATCCACAATTTATAATAAATTTTTGCCAATATACTGTTTGAAATAAAAAAGTTTTTAATATTCTCGGCATTTTCACTCAAATTTCCGCAAAAAGCAAACTTTTCACCAATTTTTTCCAACCACTTTTCTTTATGTTCACCTTCCGATGGTTTTCCATGGAGCCAACATAATACTCTCATAATTGTATCTCTGACAAAGGCTGGCAAAATAGCTTCCCAACCTATAAGTGCCTTCAAAAATGGAGCCATAAACACCAATGTAATCCCGGTCAAAAGAATTTTGCCGCTCAAATTAGGCAAATAACTCAAGACAACAGGTTGAACATAATGTTTTGAGAGTAAAATAATGGTATATAAAATTAAAGAAAACAAAAACATTCTAAGCAGATAATTTTTAAACAACTCCGCCCACAATTTTTCTTCTGAAGGACTAACTCTAACAGGTTCATCTGTTTTATCAATGTACTTCAACCACGATTGCGGAGCTAACTTTAACAATTTCTTATAAAATGGATCTGCTGCCTTAATCATCATTGGCGTTAAGAAAGTCGTTATAACTGAAACAGCCACAATAATCGGATAAACCTGCGGATTTAAAACCTTTAAGCTCATACCTAAGCTAGCAATAATAAAAGCAAACTCACCAACTTGCGCTAAAGAAAATCCACAAAAAATAGATGTTTTAACCGGTTGACCCGAAACAATAAATCCCAAAACCGAAAATGCTATTTTACCAACGACCACAATCAAAGTAATCAAGAAAATCGGCCAAGCATAAGTAACAAACATCGCCGGATTAACCATCATTCCGACAGAAACAAAGAAAACCGCACCAAAAAAATCCTTAATTGGTTGAATATTTTTTTCAATCCGCTGGATTAAACTGCTCTCAGCCAAAATAGAACCCATAATAAAAGCTCCCAAAGCAGATGAGAAACCGGAATAAGTTGCCAAATAGACCATACCGAAACACAAGCTAATGGTAATTAGGAGCAACATTTCATCTGTTAAAAAGTTTTCTACTTTTTTCAAAAAAGTTGGTACAAGATAAATACCCGCAATAAAGCACAAAACCAAAAAAGACACTAGTTTCATAACGCTTCCTAACAAAGCTTCGCCATCAATATTACTTCTTAAGGCAATTGTCGGAAGCAATACCAACATCAAAATTCCCATAATATCTTCTACCACCAACACCCCAAAGACCAAATCCGTAAATTTTTGCTTTTTAACATTCAAATCGTCAAAGGCCTTAATAATAATTGTCGTGGAGGACATTGAAATCATACTTCCTAAGAAAAAGCTGTCCATTGTAGACCAACCAAGTAAAATACCCGTACTATACCCCAAATACAACATAAACAAAATATTAGCATTTGCCGTAATCATTGCTGATTTTCCGACATTAATCATTTTCTTGAAGCTAAATTCCAACCCTAAGCCAAACAATAAAAAGATAACGCCGATATCTGCCCATAGCGTGAGATTTTCTCTATCACTAACCGTTGGCAAAAAATTAAAATACGGTCCCGCCAAAATACCGGCCATCACATATCCGAGTACAATAGGCTGTTTGAGCTTTTTGCATATAAGCGTCATAATACCGGCATAAATAGTAATCATGGTTAAGTCTAAAATAAGGGTATGAATTTGATGCATCTTTACTTCACTACAAAAAAATTAAACTCTGCACAAAAAATACGCGTCTTTGAGTTTAAATTTTCTTAATACAACACTCTATTTATCAATTATCACAATTTACCAGAACGAACCCAGGGTTCGACCACTCGGGAAGCCATAAAAAAACCACTCATAAAGAGTGGCTTTTTTTTTATAAATGGCGTATCTGGGGGGGCTGGAGGAAAGAAAATTCTCCGGCGAAGAATTTTCTGACGACAGGTGCAGATTTGTTGGCTTTGAGGCAAGGTAAACCGCCGCCGAAAAAGCGTTACAAATCAAATGACCGCAGCGAGTTTGTGTTTGAAAAACACTTACGAGCCAGAACGAACCCAGGGTTCGACCACTCGGGAAGCCATAAAAAAACCACTCATAAAGAGTGGCTTTTTTTTCAAATGGCGTATCTGGGGGGCTGGAGGAAAGAAAATTCTCCGGTGAAGAATTTTCTGACGACAGGCGCAGATTTGTTAGCTTTGAGGCAAGAGAAAACGCCGCCGAAAGAGCGTTACAAATCAAGTGACCGCAGCGAGTTTGTGTTTGAAAAACACTTACGAGCCAGAACGAACCCGTGGGTTCGACCACTCGGGAAGCCATAAAAAAACCACTCATAAAGAGTGGCTTTTTTTTCAAATGGCGTACCCGGGGGGATTCGAACCCACGACCCTCGGCGTCGGAGGCCGATACTCTATCCAACTGAGCTACGGGTACATAGCTTATTGCTTTTTTATGTACATTATTTTAAATTACATTTCCAGCATTTTTTATAAAAAAGTCTTTTTCTTGGCGCTTTCACCGAAAATTTGCCGAAATTATCGCAATTTGGGCTTGACTTTTAATCACATAAACGTTATTAACAAGCAACAAGTTTATTTATGAGGATTAAAACAATGGCTAAAAAATGTGATATTTCCGGCACCGGCGTTATGAGCGGCAACAATGTCAGCCACGCTCACAACAAGAGTCGTCGTCGTTTCTTGCCCAACCTTCAGGTTGTTTCTCTTTTGAGCGAAACTTTGGGCAAAATTTTCAAATTAAAAGTTTGTTCTAAAACTTTGCGTTCTATTGAACACAATGGCGGTTTGGATGCTTATTTGGAATCCACTTCCAACAGCAAGCTGACCGAAGAAGCTAAAAAAATTAAAAAGAGCATTGCAAAAAGCAAAGCCGCAAAATAATTATCTACAAGCAAATGTAGTTATATCCTCCTGATTTTTCAGGAGGATATTTTTTTATCCCCACAATTAACAAGGCTGAATCAGGGAAAGAGCTAAAACCTTTGAGTTTTGTTTTGAAGTTGTTTATAAAGGGCAATACAAGAACAAACCAACATCCATGAAAGTCTGCCCGATGGAACAAATTGATACAGCCTCTCTGCCGCAAAACCTTGAAGCCGAACAAGCTCTGCTTGGTGCAATCTTAGCCAACAACAAAGCCTATGAGAAAGTTTCGGAGTTTTTGCGCCCCTATCACTTTGCCGATTCTATTCATGCCAAAGTTTTTGAGGTTATTGCAAAACTCATTCAGCGCGGTCATGTAGCAGATGTCATCACCTTAAAAAATTACTTTGAGCAAGAAGGCTCATTGCAAGAAGTTGGCGGCCACCAATACTTAATCAAACTGGCAGACAGCGCATCCCCTTTAACCAATGTGGAATATTATGCGCAGTTTATTTACGACAAATATCTGAGGCGAGAACTGATAAATACCGGCTACGAGATTGTCAATGATGCCATGAAGGAAGACTTAGATTCTGATGCCACCACGCAGATAGAAACAGCCGAAAAGAAACTTTTTGAATTATCCAATCAAGGCGAAAGCCAAGGCGGATTCATAGACTTTGCACAAGCCTTAACCTCTTCTTTGAGCCAAATTGAGCAAGCCTACCAAAAAGACGGCAAAATCTCCGGTCTGCCGACAGCCTTAGATGCCTTGGATGAAAAGACCGGTGGCTTAAACAACTCTGACCTTATCATTATCGCAGGTCGTCCGGCTATGGGTAAAACCGCTCTGGCCACCAATATTGCTTATAATGTTGCTGAATTTATGAGCCATGATAAATCCGTTGACCCCAAGTCTCGCGGCGTGGCCTTTTTCTCTCTGGAAATGTCTGCCGACCAATTAGCCAGCCGTATTCTTTCCACCGTAACCCAAACCCCCGGACATAAGATGCGCACCGGCGAGCTTGATAATGCCGAGTTCACGCGCATTGCCGCGGCTGTGCGCGAGCTTGAAACCATCCCGCTTTATATTGATGACACGCCGGGCTTAAACATCAACTCCATCCGCACCCGCGCCCGTAGGCTGAAGCGTAACAAAGGCTTAGGCTTGATTGTCATTGACTATATTCAATTGATTATGGGGACGGGCAGCAAAAAAACCGAAGGCAACCGCGTACAGGAATTATCAGAGATTTCGCGCGGTCTGAAGATTCTGGCCAAAGAACTCAATGTTCCGGTCATTGCCTTGTCCCAATTAAACCGCGGCGTAGAACAACGCGATGACAAACGTCCTGTTATGTCAGACTTGCGTGAATCCGGCTCCATTGAGCAAGATGCTGATATCGTAATGTTTGTGTTCCGCGAAAACTATTATATCCAGAACGAAGAACCCAAACAACGCGCCGGAGAAACACCGGAACACTTGCAAAACCGTATGGAGGAATGGCAAAAACGCGTCAGAGAAACCGCCAACATCGGTGAGGTCATTATTGGTAAACAACGCCATGGCCCGACCGGCACGGTCAAACTCTTCTGGAACGGCGAATTTGCTCAATTTGGCAACCTGATTAAAGAAGAATATTTACCTGACCAAATAGGCTAAGGCTTATTTATGGCAACAACCATGCCCGCCGCAACAACAAGAGCTATTCTCATCGTCAGAGCAACAACAACCTTCTTCGGCTGAACTGTTGTCTTTAACTTCTACAGGATAGCCTCCGTAATAAGCTGTCCCAAAGATTTTGCCCGTATATTCATGCTCGGGAGAATCCGAACGCATAACGGCATCGTCAGCAGATTGCGGCACATCTTCGGCAACATCTCCGCGCATAATAGCCTCCTGCATTTTTTGCAATTGTCGCTTTTTGCCTTCACAACAAGCACAGGTTCCCTGCACGGGTGTTTTAACCAACATATCAGCCAACCACTTAAACATTTTTCACTTCTCCTTAATTAATGCTTGGTATATTATAGCAAAAAATTTATGAATAAAAAGGAAATGCCTTGTCAAAAAAACTTGAAGATATGACCGAAGAAGAATGGGAAGCTGTCTGCAACCGCTGCGGCAAGTGCTGCCTCATAAAAATTCAGGATGAAGATACGGACGAAATCTATTACACCGATGTCGTCTGTAAATATTTTAATTTTGAAACTTGCGAATGCACGGAATATCAAAACCGCTGCAAGCTTGTACCCGAATGTCTGAAGCTAACCAAAGAAAATGTTGGAAAAATTAAATGGATGCCCAAATCCTGCGCTTACCGCTGTTTGCTGGAAGGCAGACCCAAGCCCAAAAGAGAACCTGTTTCTTCTTTTTGCATTTCCGAAAAACTGGTCAAAGATGAGGAGCTTGAGGACCATATTTTGGAGCGCGATGACTTATGAGTAAAGATGATTACTTTATAGACGATTCGTTCAATCCTGAAGAGCGTTTTGCGCACATGGAACACCTTGAGCCGGAGTTTTGGAAAAAGAAAAAACTGGAGGAAATGAGCAAAGAAGAATGGGAACTTCTTTGTGATGGCTGTGGCAAATGCTGTTTGAATAAATTAGAGATAAAAGGCAAAATTCGCTTTACCAACACACGTTGCCGCTTTTTAGATTGCCAAACCTGCCTTTGCCGCATTTATCCTAATCGTTTTCAAAAAGTGCCCGATTGCCGCGACATTGACTTAAACGCCGTCCGCGAAAAACCGCGTTGGTTGCCTAAAACTTGTGCTTATTGGTTGCTGGATAATGGCTTTGACTTACCTGATTGGCATCCGCTCAAAACCGGACGAGCCGCATCCGTCCATGAAGCAAAAATGTCGCTCCAAAATCGCGAAACCGTTTCCGAAACAGGAATCCAAGACTATGAAAATTACATTGTTGACTGGGAAGACCTTTGATATTCAGGAAGCCTTGGGCTTTGAGATTAAGGTCATAAAATCACCGCGCGCCAAAAGACTAACCTTGCGCATTGATTCTAAAGAACGCCTGCCGGTTTTAACTATCCCCGAACGTTGTTCGGCGAAAAAAGCCGTTGCTTTTGCTAAGGAACATCAGGACTGGATAGAACGCTCTTTGGCCAGACTTCCGCAAACCAAAAAGTTTGAGGATGGAGAGCAAATTTCCCTTTTCGGGCAAACGGTAACCATCCGTCATAATTCCAAATTGCGCAAAGGAACCTTTCTGGAAGACAATGTTTTAAACGTATCGGGAGAAGCTGAATTTTTGCACCGCCGTGTTAAAGATTATATCAAAGAGCAAGCCAAGAATGAGTTTTACAAACGCTCCAAACTCTTGGCGGAAAAGCTGGGTTGCTCCTTGCATGATGTAACCATCAAAGACACCAAATCTCGTTGGGGAAGTTGCTCATCAATGCACAACATCAACTATAGTTGGCGGATTGCCTTAGCTCCCGAAAATGTCATCAATTACCTGATGGCGCATGAAGTTGCTCACCTCAAACATCAAGACCATTCACGAGCTTTTTGGCGCTGTGTTCGCGAACTTTATCCCGAAGCCGAAACCGGCAAAGTCTGGCTCCAGCTTCACAGCAAAGAACTCTATCTGTATGAATAAAACAAAAAACTTGATAATTATGAGTTTGCTCCCTATATTCTAAATAACATCAACTTAAGGAGATTAACTTAAATGTTAGAAAATAAAAACTTTACAGCTGTTAGCTCAAAATCATCCGCTTATGTAGATGAAGGCTTACGCCAATATATGATCAAAGTTTACAACTATATGGCAGCTGGCCTATGCATAACCGCATTAGCCTCATATTTGGTTGCCAACACTTCATTAATGAAATTGTTTTTTAACATTACCCCGCAAGGCGCAAGTTTATCTGGTCTTGGCTGGTTGTTTTTGCTCGCCCCGTTTTTGATGATTTTTGCTTTTAGCTGGGTCATCAGCCGTGGCACTTTGGCACAAGTCCAAGGTGTTTTCTGGGGCTATTCTGCAGTTATGGGAATCTCTTTGGCTCCTATTTTCTTGGCTTATACCCATGAAAGTATTGCTCGTTTGTTCTTAATCACGGCGGCCACTTTTGGCGGAATGAGCCTATATGGCTACACTACCAAAAAAGATTTAACCGCTATGGGGTCTTTTATGGTTATGGGTCTTTGGGGTGTTATCATTGCCTCAATCGTTAATATCTTTATGCAGAGCTCCGGCTTAAGTTTTGCTTTGTCAATCTTAACCGTTGTCATTTTTACAGGCTTAACCGCTTATGACACACAAAAGATTCGCAGCCTGTATATGAGCGCCGATACTGGTGATACCGCCACCCGCAAAGCCATTGCCGGTGCTTTGGAGTTATACCTTGACTTCATTAACCTGTTTTTGGCTCTGTTAAGATTATTTGGCGACCGCCGATAATTCTAAAAAGCTCCGCCAAAGCGGAGCTTTTTTTTGCAAAAAAACATTGACTTGGAAAAAAAAACTGTCTATAAGCAGAGTTACCCGAGGCCTTGAGCAAAATTTTCAGGGCTTAAATAATTAATAAAAACAGCCGATTTGAAAATCGGCACTAACCGGAGAAAACAAATGAAAAGAACATATCAGCCGAGTAAATTGGTAAGAGCTCGTCGCCATGGTTTCCGTGCGCGTATGGCTACAGCCGGCGGCCGCAAAGTTATTGCAGCTCGTCGCAGCAGAGGACGCAAAAAACTTTCAGCCTAGGTCATAACCTATGCCTGAAGTCTTGGTTTTAAAAAAACGCAAAGATTTTGTCAGAGTCGCCGCAAAAGGTGTTCGGGTGGCAACATCCACACTTATTTTGCAGGCGGCTCAAAATTTATCTACCGACAACCAATTTTGCCGTGTCGGCTACACCACCACCAAGAAAATCGGCAAAGCCCATATCCGCAATCGGACACGCCGAAGGATGCGTGCCATTGTCCGCGAGCTTTTTCCTCAAAGAGCCTTAGCCAACACAGACTATGTCTTAATCGGAAGATACAATACCGCAGATTGTCCTTTTGACAAACTTAAAGGTGACCTCTGTTACGGCTTAAAAAAACTCCACAAACAACTCCTGCCGGAAGAACAACACAATGAACCGGATATTGAAAAACCTGCTGATATTGTTGGTTAAGTTTTACCAAAAATTTTTATCCCCGCTTTGCCCCGGAGTCTGCCGCTATCGTCCGACCTGCTCCCAATATATGATTGAAGCGATTTCCACCCACGGCATCATCAAAGGTCTGTATCTCGGAATAAAGCGCATCTTGCGTTGCCACCCTTGGGGCGGTTCGGGTTATGACCCCGTTCCTCCAAAGCAAGAAAAAAAAGAATAAAACTGGATATTTGCTTGCTTAAACCCTAATTATACAGTAGAAAAAGCCTAAGAAGAGATATAGACACGACAGACGTGTCAATAAAGGAGATTTTAATAAATGAAAGACGAAATGAAAGGCATCTATTGGGCTGTTATCTTGTCCATCGCCGTAATTTTCATAACCAACTACTTTTTCCCGCGCAAAGCCCCGTCTATGCCGGAAGCGCCAACCCCAGCTGTAGAAGCTGCCGTTGAAGAAAAAGCAGAAACTTCAAATGAAAACATAATTACCGAAACACCCTTGGAAGTTTCCGAAGTCTTAGGTAAAGATGCCCGTATCAACATCAAAAATAGTGCCATCAGCGGCTCAATCCGCATCAAAGGCGGCCGCTTTGATGAAATTTTGTTGGATAAATATAAACAAACTTTGGAAGCAGACAGTGCCGATGTTGAATTATTTACGCCGGCCAAAACCGCCAATCCCTATTATGCCGAGTTTGGGTGGTTGCCGCAAGATTCTGCCATTCGTACCCCGAATGCCAACACGCTTTGGACGGTTAAAGGCAAAGAGCTGACCCCGCAAACCCCTGTTACTTTGGAGTGGAATAACGGTCAAGGTCTTAAATTCATCCGCCGCATCAGCTTGGATAATAACTATATGTTCACCATTGAACAAAGCGTTGAGAACAACACCGGCAAAAGCATTGTGCTTTATCCTTACGGTTTAATCAGTCGTTTTCACAATCAAGCAGCTGCCAGCGGCGTTGTTCATGAAGGTCTGATTAGTGTTGCCGACAACAATCTCCACGAAATTAAATATAAAGACATTGAAGATTCTAAAAAAGAAGACTTCAAGACCACCGGTGGCTGGGCGGGTTTCTCAGACCGCTATTGGTTCTCTGCCTTCGTTTTGGGCAATGAGCAAAATGCCACCATCAAATTCAGCAATACCGGTAAAAACTTATATCAGGCAGACTATGTTGGCGAGCCTTTGACAATCGCTGCCGGCTCAGTCGGAAGCAATACCGTCAAGATGTTTGCCGGTGCCAAAGAAATCAAACTTTTGGATACTTATACCAAACAGTTCAATATTCCAAAATTTGACTTAGCCGTAGATTTTGGCTGGTATTACTTCCTGACCAAACCTTTCTTCTATATTTTAGACTTCTTATACAACTTCATCGGCAATATGGGCTGGGCAATTCTGTTGTTTGCGGCCTTGCTCAGACTTATTATGTTCCCGATAGCCAATAAGTCTTACGAGAGTATGTCTAAGATGAAAAAAGTTCAGCCCAAAATTAAGGAACTGCAAGAAAGATACGGCGAAGATAAAATGAAGCTTCAGCAGGAAACTTTGGAACTTTACCGAAAGGAAAAAATCAATCCGGCAGCAGGCTGCTTACCGATGTTGATTCAAATTCCGGTGTTTTTCTCGCTATATAAGGTCTTAAACATCTCCATTGAGATTCGCCACGCCCCGTTCATCGGCTGGATTAAAGACCTTTCGGCTCCGGATCCATTAACCATCTCAGCTTGGTCACATTTGCCAATTCCTGGTCTGTTAGACATTGGTGTCTGGCCGATTCTTATGGGCTTGACAATGTGGATTCAGCAAAAACTTAATCCGGCACCGACCAACAAAGATCAGGCACGTATGTTTGCGATGATGCCTTTTATCTTTACCTTTATGCTCGGACATTTTGCATCAGGTTTGGTCATCTACTGGACCCTGAGCAATATCCTCTCCATTATTCAGCAAAAAGCCATAATGAAGAAAAACGGAGTAGACTAAGATGGAAGCAAAAACGGACAAGTTTAGCAGCGAACAGATTAGCGAAGCCAAGGCTTTGTTCAACAAACCTTGCACCTTTGTCTTGAGCGTTGCTAAACTTGACCAACTTCCGTTAACCGAGATGGGAGAGGTTGCCTTTGCCGGACGCTCCAATGTCGGCAAATCAAGCCTCATAAATGCCTTGTTCAACCAGCGCAAATTAGCCAAAACCTCCTCCACACCGGGACGCACCCAACAGCTGAACTACTTTAATTTGGCAGACAAAATTCATCTGGTAGACCTCCCTGGTTATGGCTTTGCTCAAGCCCCTGAAAGTATGGTTAAAAACTGGCAGAAACTGATTTTCACTTACCTGCAAGGCCGTGTAAATTTGAAAAGAGTTTTTCTTTTGATAGATTCACGCCATGGCATAAAAAAAGTTGATGAAGAAACAATGGAACTTTTGGATAAAGCCGCAGTAACCTACCAAATAGTCCTGACCAAGACCGACAAAATCAGCGCCAAAGAATTGGAAACAACCATCAATAAGACCAAAGAAATAATCAAAAAACACGGCGCGGCTTATGTTGATGTTTTGGCCACCAGCTCAGAAAAAAACTTAGGTCTGGATGAACTGAAGGCAGAAATCAGCAGTTTGATTTAACAAAAGCTTTACGGTTTTTGCGCCCCATAGACCACAAATTTCCGATACCGTTAATCGGCTGAACTTCATAAAGAGACTTAAAATCAAAATCGCGACTAAAGAAAACAGACGTTGTTTTGGTATAATTATTCATTGGGCAAAAGCCATAAAAATCCACTTGTAATAAATTTGCGCTTTTAAGAATTTCAACCGCTTTAACATATTCGGCAGAGGTATTAATTCTATCGCTGTCATCTAAAATAATGATTCCGCCTTTAGCTAATTTTTTAACAGCTGTGGCGGCACAATAAGCCCGACATTTGCCATCCACCGCAATCACATCATAAAGTTCGTCTTTTTCCAAAATCGCATTAAAATAAGCCTCACCCTCATCTCGCCAACGGATTTCAAGATTAGACTTATTAAAACTTTTACGCCATTCGGCAAACCATTGGGGATTATCTTCAACACTCACAACTTTTAAGGCTCTGTTTGCCCAGAAAAGCGAAGAATACCCACAGCCGAACTCAAAAATCTTTTTGTCTGCATAATCAAACTGTGACAAATATTCAATTGCCGGATAAGTGTACCAAGGGATAGGGTTTCCATCTTTATCCTCGCAAACTTTTTCATCAATGCTCCGCTCAATGGCATATTCTTTTTGCCACATTTCAATAAATTTCAAAAATTTATCGCTAAACATAAAAGCCCCTTCGTTGAAAAATCATATAAGACACATATATCATAAGCGGATAATTATTTGAAATCTTTTTTAGGAGAGAATAATGGAATATTTAACAAAGACTTCTTTTGTTCTGACCATCATCGGGGCTTTGAACTGGGGCTTGGTCGGATTTTTTGATTTCAATTTGGTTGCCTTTTTGTTCGGCAGTATGAGCATTTTGTCTCGCGCCGTTTACATTTTGGTCGGCATTGCCTCTTTGGTTGTTATTTATGCCGCCTTTACTGAAAATTCTGAAAAACAATTTGTCAGACAAATTCATAAATAATCTTTTTAAACTCTCCCTGAAAAAAAACAGGGAGAGTTTTTTTTCATCCATTAAGCATTAATCAATAACTTCTGCGCTATAATAAATAAAAAACAACAACAGAGGCAGAAATGTCGGGCGCAAAGTTAATATTAAAGAATCCTCGCAACGGCAGCATTAAAACAGCTCCGATTGGTTTTTCTTGGACAATTTTATTCTTTGGTTTTCTGGTTCCCCTATATCGCAAAGAATGGCTTTGGACAATTTTTGTTTTGTTTTTACAAATCATAACTCTTGGTCTGGCAGCTATTCCTCTGGCTTTCTGTTATAATAAAATATATATCCGCCGCTTAATAAACAAAGGCTACACGTATTTCAGCCGCACAGGCAACATTTCGCAAGAAAAAATGGATAAATATTTACACTTACAAAAAAAGGTCTTTGAAAAAGCCTTTGCCCCACGTTTTTAATTTTCTGAACATTTTTGAATATTAGTTACCCACTATATGAATCTTTACAAAAGCTTGGCTGGTGGAATTTATAGAGTAATTTCTAGAGGTGATAAAAATTTTAGCGTAGATTGAACTACGTGAATTTTTATCAGCCTCGTAAAATTGCTCTAGAAAACCTCCAGATGAGCTTTTTTTAAGCTCGGAGAATGAGGTAAATAATTAAAGAAACAAAGGCAAAAGTACCGCAGCGTACATAAACGTACGTGAGGACACTTTTGACCTGCAGTTTCTGTATTAGTTACCCATTATACTTAGCTTCCTGAAGTTCGGAGAGTGAGGTAAATAATAAGAAACAAAGGCAAAAGTACCGCAGCGTACATAAACGTACGTGAGGACACTTTTGACCTGCAGTTTCTGTATTAGTTACCCACTATACGAGCTTCCGAGCCGCTGACGATATCTGCATCAAACAATACGATACAATTTCTTGTATCGGCATATTGGTTGTCTTGCAGTCGCGCTCACATTTATAGAGAAGTTCTAACACGCTGAGCAGTTTTTCACGCGGCCAAATAGACACTTGGCGCTTAAAGTTTTGCTCTCGGAAGAAAATAATTCTGGGTTGTAGTTTAAAGACAGCTTTATCCAAGGTTTCGCCATTTTCCATATATGCCTTGCAAAGCAAAATCTTATTAAAATGGTACGTCAAACTCCGCACAATAGAAATCGGCTCGCTTCCCTCGTTAACCAGCTTATTAAATGCCGCCAGAGCCTTCTCCGCATAACCGCTTGCCGCCGCAAAACAAACATCATCTCCGGAAGATGAAGAGGCATCACTGATAATTTTTTGGACATCCTCAACCGTAACATTTTTATGTTCGCCCAAATAAGTTATCAGTTTTTCAATCTCGCCGGAATTACTCATACGGTCATTAGAAAGGCGCGAACACAAAAGCTGCAAAGCCTCATTTCCGATAGTTATGCCATTTTCAATAAACTTTGTCCGTGTTGAGTTAAAAATATCTTCATCTCTGTCTTCATAACAAGCAATCGCTGCCATATTATCACTGTCTTCTGCCAGTTTGACCAAAGAAGACTTTTTATTCAGACTTCCGGAAGATATAATCAGCAACGCATCCGAGACATTATTCTCAAACAAGGCCTTAATATGTTTGGTTAAATTATTATCTCCGTCACGTATAACAATCACGCGCCGACCGCCCATCAAAGACTGCCCGTTATATTCTCCAAACAAGATACCGGCATCAGCGTTTACGTCGCTTCCATTCAGATAAACTACCCGAAATGGGTCATACAAATCAGGACAAATAGCTGCTGTAAATTTTTTCACATATTCAGCCTGCAAGCCCTCATTACTGCCATAAATAACCGCGCAACGCAAAACATCGTCCGGCTTTTTAAGATATTTATCTATTTGGGCCTGCTTAAATTGCACTGGCATCTCCTATTCCCGTCTGCCGAGAATGAAAATAAGCCCCCAAACGCAAAGCTATATCATTGGCAATAATCTGAGCACAATCTTTCTCGCCTTTTTTCTCGGCTACGGTTGTAGAATATGGGTTAGACATAATATCATAGCTGGAATAGGCAATACTATTTCCGCGCACTAGTTCTTTATCTGTCTGAGCATCATACAAAATATAATCTACACGATATTGAACTTGCTCGCGTGTTGCCGTAATATCATTACGCAAAGCCTGTTGAATAATTTGCTTATCCGTTAGCTCCACATAAAGACGATATTTCGGACGCTTCGGAGTACCACGAGGCGTTAAGCTGTCCAAAAGCTCATTACGCACAACCTGCCCAAAACGCTCCTCAATAGGCTCAACCTTAATTTGAGCCATTTCCTGCGTAATGGAAGTATCAAACTCGCCGGAAAAATACCAGGTATTATTATGCTTCTTTTCCACATAAAGGGGTTGAAAACCACAAGAGCTTACAAACAAAGCCAACAATAACACCTGATATTTTTTCATACATCCGTTTCCTTATTATGCAGCAACCGCTTTAGCGACGATATTAACGATTTTGTTGGGAACAACAATAACCTTAACGACTTCTTGTCCTTCAAGCTGGCGTTTAACATTTTCCATATTCAATGCCGCCTTTTCAAGCTCTTCTTTCGGTGCATCTTTCGGCATCTCAATCGTGCCACGCAGTTTACCACAAACCTGAACAGCAATGGTCACCACATCATCTTGTGCCAACTTAGCATCGCCTTGCGGCCAGCTTTCAGTAATAATCAATGTATTTTTGCCCATACGTGCCCACATTTCTTCTGCCAAATGCGGCGTAAACGGAGACATCAACTTCAACAAAGTCAAATATAACTCTGCCGGAACTTTCTCCAAAGAAGACATATAGTTAACATATGTCATCAATGATGAAACTGCCGTATTAAACTTCATCTGATCAATACGCTCCGTAACCTCCAAGATACATTTGTGCATCGCACGCAAATCTTTTTCTGATGGCTGAGTAGCATAAACTTTCTTCATCAAAGCATATACTTTGCTGACAAAACGATAAACACCCATCAAACTTTCATCTGACCACATGGCAACTTGGTCAAAAGGTCCGATAAACATTTCATACAAACGGAATGTATCTGCGCCATAAGCATCAACGATATCATCTGGGTTAATAACATTACCGCGAGACTTAGACATTTTCTCGCCGTTTTCAGCCAAAATCATACCATGAGAAGTGCGTTTATTGTAGGGCTCTTTGGTCGGAACCAAACCGCAATCATATAAGAATTTATGCCAAAAACGAGAATACAATAAGTGTAAGGTCGTATGTTCCATACCACCATTATACCAATCCACATTCATCCAATAATCCAAAGCCTCTTTGGATGCAAATTCCTTATCATTATGCGGATCGCAATAACGTAAGAAATACCAAGAAGAACCGGCCCAGTTCGGCATTGTATCCGTTTCACGGCGCGCATGTCCGCCACATTTCGGACATGTTGCATTCAACCAATCACCGGCCTTAGACAAGGGCGATTCGCCTTCATCATTCGGATGATAATCAGGCACCGGCGGCAAGGTCAAAGGCAATTCGGATTCTGGGATTGGCTGCCAGCCGCACTTTTCACAATAAACCATCGGAATTGGCTCACCCCAATAACGTTGACGAGAAAAGACCCAATCACGCAACTTGAAGTTAACTTTAGCTCTGCCAAAACCTTTTTCTTCAGCATACTTGATGGCAGCTTTCATACCATCTTCTTTGTTCATTCCGTTTAAGAAGCCGGAGTTAATATGAGCGCCGTCTTCTTCCCAAGCTTTTTCGGAAATATCTCCGCCTTCCAAAACCTGAACAATCGGCAGATTAAAGGCCTTAGCAAAGTCATAGTCACGTTGGTCATGCGCCGGCACAGCCATAATCGCGCCCGTACCATAACCCATCAAGACATAATCGGAAATAAAGACCGGAATCAAATCGCCGGTATACGGATTTTTAGCCTTAATTCCTTTAAGCTCAACACCTGTTTTAGAATCATTTGCCGTACGTTGCAAATCAGACTTTTTAGCCGTTTCCGCAACATAAGCTTTAACTTCATCGGCATTTTCAAATTGGTCCATCAGAGCGCTGACATATTCATGCTCGGGAGCCAAAACCATATAAGTAACACCGAAAGCCGTATCCGGACGTGTCGTAAATACGGTCAATTTTTTGCCATCCAAAACATTACCGTTTTTATCGGTTAAGCCAAAATCAAGCTCGGCACCTTCGGAACGTCCAATCCAGTTAATCTGTTGCGACTTAACTCTATCAATAAAGTCCAAACCGTCCAAATCATTAATCAAACGGTCAGCATATTTGGTAATGGCAATCATCCATTGTTCTTTATTTTTACGAACAACTTGCGCGCCGCAACGTTCACAACAACCGTTCACAACTTCCTCGTTAGCCAAACCGACCTTGCAGGACGGGCACCAGTTAATGGCAATTTTATCTTTATAAGCCAAACCTTTTTCAAAGAACTTAATGAACATCCATTGCGTCCATTTGAAATATTCCGGTGAAGAAGTATCAATACATCTATCCCAGTCAAAGCTAAAGCCGAGAGATTTCAGCTGCTTAGTGAAAGTTTTGATATTTGCTTGTGTAGAAACAGCCGGATGCACACCTGTCTTAATAGCATAGTTTTCGGCGGGCAGACCGAAAGCATCAAAGCCCATCGGATACAAAACATTAAAACCCTGCATACGTTTTTTACGCGCAATCACGTCCAAAGCCGTATAAGAACGCGGATGTCCGACATGCAAACCCGCACCTGACGGATACGGAAACTCAACCAACGCATAAAATTTTTCTTTGTTGGGGTCTACTTCTACTTTATAAGCCTTTTCATCATCCCAAATTTTCTGCCATTTTTTTTCAATGGTATGAAAATTATATCTGTCTTCCAGCGCCCATTCCTTGCGCCATTCTTCAAAATTTTCCTTGCCGTTATATCTGGCATTTTTATCAGTCATTTTAAAATCCCTCTCTAATTTCTGGCCGCCAAATCTCTTCTATACAATTTTCTGGCCTGCGTCAAAATCGCCTGCTCAATTTCTCCGGCCAATCTTTTATCCGCGGTCTCATTTACCCAAGTACCGTTTTGCAACACTCTTTTGAACACCGCGACTTTCAAACAATCCGCCCGCAAATTCTGCGACAAAATATTAACCGTAATTTTGAATTGTTCATCGGGGATTCCATCCATCGCCGCCCAATCCGTAACAATCACGCCGCCGACAGCATCAGCTGAAGCCAAAGGCATAAAGGATAACTTAGCCAAAGCAGCTTGCCACAAATACGGATTAACACCGAGCGCTTGTTGTGGCTCACTTTCGTCCTTAACCGTTTCTTTTGCATCGGAAAACGGATTTAACGAAGACCAAGATGCCGTTCCCGAACAACCCGAAACAATCAGTCCCGCAATCAAGATTGCGCTAAGATGTTTATTCATCGGATACCCTCTTCAAAAAATTACACATTGCACACAAAGTATAATACTTTTTGCCAAAAGACAAGACACTTACGCCATTTTCTCACTTGTAATTAGCTCTGGTTTTGCCTAAAATGAGCAAAACTTACTTTTATTAGGAAATGTTTTATGTCTGACCCACGCCAAATTGCCGCAGAAATGCTCCAAAAAGTCCTAACCGACAAAGCTTTTTTTTCTGATATCAAAAACGCTTCCGATTCTCTTGTCGGTAAAGACGCAGCTTTTGCCAATATGCTGGTACTGACAACACTCAGACGCTTGGTATTTTTAAAGAAAGTTCTCAAACAATACGCCAAGAAAAAACTTCCCGAAAAAGCCGCTTTTGCCGAATATGTTTTGCTTTTGGGTTTAACCGAAATCTTATTTATGGACACGCCGGACTACGCCATTATCAACAGTTGGGTAGACATAGCTAAAAAGAAGACAGACAAATATGTCGCAGGATTTGTCAATGCGGTCTTGCGCAAAGCTTGTACTGACCGAGAAGAGCTCAAAAAACACGATTTAGGAGAGTTCTTCACTTCCGAATTTTATCGCATTTTAGACCATGGCTATGGCAAAAAAACCGTTTCCAAAATCCAATCAGCCTCTCTCAAAGAACCTGCGCTTGATATCACGGTCAAATCATCTCCGGAAATCTGGGCTGAAAAGCTGGGCGGCACACTTTTACCCTCCGGCTCGATTCGTCTAAACAACGGCGGTAGAATCACCGAAATAGAAGGCTACGAAAACGGTGATTGGTGGGTTCAAGATGCCGCGGCCGCCTTACCGGTCAAATGTTTGGGTAAGATAGCCGGATTAAGGGTTTTGGATATGTGTGCTGCCCCCGGCGGTAAGACAGCTCAACTGATTAATGCCGGAGCCAAGGTAACATCTTTAGACATTTCGGAAAGCCGCCTCAAAAAACTGCGAGATAATATGTTAAGGCTTCGTTTTACGCCACCGCAAACCATTTGTGCCGATGGCATAGAATATTTACAAAATTATAAGGGTGAAGCCTTTGACATCATTTTACTGGACGCGCCATGTTCTGCAACGGGAACTTTGCGCCGGCACCCCGAAATTGTGCATATCAAAAGCGTTTCCAATGTTGAAAAACAAGTTGCCCTGCAACAAAAATTGCTCAATGTTGTCTCCAATGTGCTCAAACCAAACGGCATTTTGCTTTACTGCGTCTGCGCCATCACCAAAGCTGAGGGAGAAAAGCAAATTCAATCATTTTTGGAAACACATTCAGACTTCAAACTCTGCCCCTTAAAAGCTGGAGATATTTGCTTGGAGGGACGCACTCAAGAGCTTAGGGATATTTTCACCGAAGAAGGTTTTATCCGCACGCTGCCTTTTCATCTGGCAGAAGTCGGAGGGCTCGATTCTTTTTTCATTGCCAAATTACGGAAGGTTGCCTAAATGTTTTTTCGCAAAGATGTTTTTAACAGCAAACCCTCAGAACTTGAAACGGAGTTATCTCCGGAGGAAATAAAAGAGAATATATTTTCCGCAGACAAACGCCCGATATACATTGTCGGCAACAATGCCCTAACTTGCTATATGGCAGCCAAACTAACTGATGCCGGACACAATGTTATCATCATTTCCGACAAAGAAAATAACATCAGCTTATCCACTAACGGCATAAGCCTAAAGGAAGATAGCAGCCTAAAACTCAGCCGCTATAAATTTAACACATCTTTTTGGATAAAAGAAGAACCCAAGCTCATTCTCCTAACGGCCGATGCCGGACAATTAAACCCATTTTTGGCAGCTTTATCCAAAGAAAAAGTCGGCACAGCGCCTGTTTTATGTTTCACCCCGCTCAAAGACATCAATTATCTGGAGGCAATGATTGGCGGCAATGTTTTTCGGGCTTTTTTTGACGGCTACTTACAACAAAACGATCAACAAATATTTCTTTTTGGGCGCACACCGCAAGTCAAAATTTGCAAAAGCATTAACTGGGAAAAAGAAAACCCCTTTGCAGACATTTTAGATAACCTCGGCTTAAACATCAGCTTTGAAACAGATGTTGCTATGTGTTATTGGGAGTTTTTTGCGCCTTATGCCGTAGGTTCACTACTATCAGCACTATATAACAAAAATATTTTTGACATTACCAAAGACAAAACGCTCCGCGACCAAATTCCCCTGCTATTAAATGAGATTGCAGAAATCGCTGCCGCGGAAGGCATAAAACTCAACACCGAAGAGCTTATCAAAAAGCTTTATGCCGCACCCATGAATTATCGCTTTCCTCTGCAGGAAGAGATTAATAGCGGGGGTTATGGCGAAGCTCATCTCATCAGCTCTGTTCTGATGAATGCGGCTCGCAGTGCCAAAATCCGCTTTATGGATAGCCATATAAACAAGATTCTCAAACAAATTTACAACTTAATCTTAGTATAAAAATGCTTTGTTGGTTGAAGAAAAAGAAGAAAACGAGTATAAAGCAATAAAATTAACCTAATTTTTCAAAGGGCCAAATTTATGGAAGTTGAATTTTTCATCTCATTCGTTGCTTTTTTGGTTTGTTTTCTGGCAACATTAATCGGACTTCGGCTCATTTGTGCACACACAGAAACACAACCTCAAACCACATCATGGAAAAGCGATGCTTTTTTACCCTTTTTAAGTATAACCATCCTTGCTTTCATATTATTTTTCGCCCTTGGCAATAATCCTCAGGACCAAATTTTTGAGCTTAGCTTGACCGAATTTTCTATTACTCTGGTTGCTTTTATCGGATTATATATTTCTGCCTTTTCCAAATATGCGAATCGGCTTTCTTTTGCTCTCTTGCTTGTTTTTGCTACTCTTTGTAGCCTGCTTCAGCCTCAAGATTTCGCCTTATTTCAAGGCTACTTGCCCTTATGGGCAGATCGCCTTTGCACAATTGTTCTCTGGGTTGTTTTTGCTTGGTGTTTTCGTTACCTCAACGGCATTGACGGCATGGCAACCACACAAGCATCAAGTTTAGTTGCTGGTTTATTTATTATCTCAATCATGGAAGGATTGCCTATACTCTACGGCAATTTTTCCATCTCATTTTTAGGAGCATCATTAGCTTTGCTCGTCTACAACTGGTATCCTGCGAAACTAATGTTGAAAGACAATAGTTGCACAACCTTAGGCTTTATGCTCGGTTGGCTGATTATCTTATCTGCACGAGAAGGTATGGGAGGTTGTGCACTAATTTTCATAACTTACTACATTCTTGAGATTTTATGGGCATTAGGCAACAAACTGGTCAATGACAAAGGCAACTTTGTTTCCAACACACTATACTACCAAACAAATATCTCTGGTCTATCCCCTGCAATCACCTGCCAAAGCATAGCCAAACTTTTAACCATACTTCTGGTCCTTGGATGTTTTCAGGTCTATGCTCCCAACAATTACTCTCTACCCATAGCGTCTGCATTCATAACACTATGGTTTATGAACAAACTTCACAACTGGCAAAACCAGCCACAAAGTTTAAAAGAAATCAACCAAGAGGTTATTCAGGAGATCAAAGACAACGTAGAAAACATCAAAAAAATCATCAGATAGGACAATGATTTAACAATGGCTTTTTTTGACGCAATAAAAAATTTTCTTCACAGTAAGATAGGTAAGCAACAGGAAACTGTTGATTTTGCGTCAATTCAGATGCCCGTTTTCAAAGTCAAAGTCATAGAGTTTAGCGACAATGTTGAAGGCAACAGCGGCGAAATTATTGCTCGCCAATTATCCTGCAAAGAAGGCTTAGAAGTAAGCTATTTTGATGAACCCTTCAACAAAACTTTTCTCAATCTGGAGAGCCGAACCTTATTTGACCTCATAGACAAAGGCCAAACCATACTGGATAAAACCGGAGCCGATGTTTTGGTTTGGGGCTGCAGAGAAGGCAACCGTATCCGCCTAAACTTTCAAACACCTCGTCAATATGAGGATGAAGAGCTTGCCTTTGTTTCCTTAATGGACAGCCTTTACATTCCGGCTCGTCCGGAAGCGGGCACATATCCCGAAGCCTTGGTCAATCTCATTTACGGCGGAATTTTAAGTGCCATAAACGCAAGCAATGCCCAAATCAAAATCTACAAGCATTATTTGCTGAAAAAAAATATTGATTGCTTGTCCAAAGATAACTCCGCCAAAAGCTTATCCATAGAATATATGCCTTATATTATGAACTTTTTAGGCATCATCTATTTAAGCTTTGCTTTTGATAAATCCGATGGACAAGATTTTAAGATTGTTAAGAGTTTGTTTGATACAGCGCTCAAACATCAGGACTTAATAACATCGCCCATTCACTTAGGCTGTATCTATAACCATTTAGGACAATTATATGATTGCGGCACCCGCTATCTGGCCAAAAATCCGGCAGCTTATTTCAAAGGCGCTATTGAATATTATCGGCTATCGCAAAAATATTTAAGCAAATATACTTATCCTTATGACTATGGCTATATTTCATACAAATTATCCAAACTATTTTTTAATTATTGGCGACAAAAAGAGGATATTCAGGCCTTACGCGATGCCGTTTTTCAGTTAAGAGAGGCTGAAAAAATATATACTTATGCCTTATTCCCCGAGTTTTGGGCAGAGATTCAGGGACATTTAGGCTATCTTCTATCCTTGCTTGGAACATTAACCAAAAGTGAGGATATTTCCGAACTGGCCATAACTTGTTATAAGAACCGACAAAAAGTTATCACCGAAAGACGCGAGCCCCTTCTCTGGGCCGAATGTGCCGAAAATATTGGTGATATATATTATCGCATAGGCAAGAACCAAACCGACAAAGAGGCTTTGGAAGAAGCCTTAGAACATTTTCACGATGCCTTATATATATTTGAGAACGCACAGCAAGCTGACCGCATCAAAAAGCTCACGGTTGACATTGCCAAAACCAACCAAAGCATAAATCAAATATAAGAAGAAAAAAAGATGAAACCGTTATATCCCGTAATTCTTTTAACCATTTCCAATATCTTTATGACCTTTGCCTGGTATGGACACTTAAAATTCAAAAGCACGGCTTTATGGACAGTGGTTCTTGCTAGCTGGGGCATTGCTTTTTTTGAATACTGCTTTCAAGTTCCTGCCAACCGTATCGGCCACGAATTTTTCACCGCTCCGCAGCTCAAAATTATGCAGGAAGCCATCACTATTTTGGTCTTCTCAATTTTTTCGGCTTTATACTTAAAAGAAACTCTGCGTTGGAACGACATTGTTGGATTTATTTTGATTTTGCTGGCCGTCTTTTTCGTCTTTAAGAAATGGGATTAATCCTCGTTTTTATACTTCCGCGCCGCCCAAAGTCCGGCTTCAAACAACAAATAAGTCGGAATAGTTAACATCAACTGGCTGACAACATCCGGCGGGGTCAAAATCCCAGCCACAATCAGGATACCCACAAAAATATACGGACGCTTACTTTTCACCCCATCATAAGACACTATTTGTGAGCGAATAAGCGAATAAGTAATCAGCGGAAACTGAAACATCAAACCGAAAATAACCGAAAGCATCAAGGCCAAACCGACAATATTTGAAATTCCGAACACGGCTTTGATGTCCGCCGTTGCAAAGCTGATACCGAAATTAATAATCAGCGGCAGAATGAAAAACAAACAAAACAACACCCCGACAATAAACAAAGAAGAAGAGGTCAAAACGATTGATTTAATAAACTTGCGCTCATTATCATACAACGCCGGCAACAAAAACTTCCAAACTTGTCTGGCAATATAGGGAAAACAGAGCAACAAATCCAAAACAACGGCGATTTTGATTTGTAATAAAAAGACTTCCATGGGCGAAAAATAATTTAGGACAATTTCATTGTCGCCGACAATAACTTTAATCAAAGCATCCATAAAATACGGCACAAGGAAGAACATCGGCAACAAGCAAATCGCCAATGCCGCAAACGATTTGACAAGCACTGAGCGAAGCGCCTCCAAATGCTGAATCAGACTTTCTTCCTTGTCGTCCATATTTATTCTTTGTTTTTCTTTTCTTCGTCTTTAACGGCTTTTTCAACCGAATCTTTTAGGTCTTGGGCTTCATTTTGCAACATTTCTTTGGCTTTTTTATACTCATATTGCGCTTTGCCGAGAGCTTTGGCCAATTCGGGAATTCTCTTTCCGCCGAACAAAACCAAGACCACCACCAAAATCAAAGCAATCTCTGTTAAACCTAACGACATTTTTTCACTCCTTTACAACAATTTTTGCTTCTCAACACCGACAACCTTAATCGCCTTCACCGGACAAGCTGTTTGGCATGTTCCGCAACCGATACATTTATTGGCATCCACAATCGGAAAAGCCCCGTCCGCACGGCTAATCGCCTGCGCCGGACATTTCATCACACACAAACCGCATTTAATACAGATATTTTCATCAATCTCCGCCAAAGCAATTTGCGTCTTTTGTTTTTCTGCCAGTGTCAGGCGTTTAATCGCACCCGAGGGGCAAACCTCAGAACACTTATGGCAATTATAGTCGCAAAAACTATCCTGATAGTCAATATGCACCGCCGGATATTCCCCGTCCGCTTTTTTAATAATCTTCATCGGACAATTCTGCACGCAGAGATTACAATTAAGACATCTATTGGCAAAATCATCAGCGTTTCCGGCACCGGCCGGCAGAATAACTTTTTTGAGCTTTGTTGCAACTTTCTTGCTGATTTCAACACCGCTTTTAGCGGCCAACGCCAAAACGACCAAAGCCGCCCCGCTCAAAATAAATCTTCTGCGCTCCGGATTAAAACTTACCTTTGTATCAGGCTTTTTACCGTAATATATGGCATTTTTCGGACAACCGTTTAGACACCTAAAGCATTTCACACAAGTTTCGTTATCAACGATTTTGTTCTTAAAATCAATACTCCCGCTCGGGCATTTAGAAGCACATCTGCCGCAAGCCACACATTTTTCTTCATCAATATAAACCTGCATCAGCGCATTTTTGGACAACAAGCCCAAAACCGCACCGACCGGACAAATATTAGAGCAAAAATAATGCCCCTTAAACCAAACCAAAAGAGCGATAACCGCCACAAAAACCAGCCCCCAAACAGCGCCGCTGAAGGCAGAACCGAAAACACTATAAGGGTCAATCAAGCGCACCAAATAAGCCGTTCCGCCCAACATTGCTCCAAAGACAATCGCCGCAACAAAATATTTATAGGACCGATTTTTCAGAGCGACATTCTTGCGCCTGAAGATAAGCGTAAACACCTCTTGCAACAAGCCCAAAGGACAAAGCACGGAACAATAAACCCGCCCCAAAAGCAAGGTCAAAACAATTATGCCCAAGAGCAATATGCCGGCAAACAAAGAAAAATCCACCAACACCCGTTGCAACAAAGCCGCCACTTGCACATCAAATATCTTAAATGGATAAAAAACACCCAATATACCTAAAATACTCAATACGGCAACGACTATAGCCAAACAGATTCTGAGCAAATAAGTCTTATTCATTTATCCCCCATCTTAGCGAACAAAATTTGTTCTGGCTGTTTTCTCAATAGCCTTATCCCAATCAACATTTTTAGCTGCCTCAATAACTTTGAGCGCATTAGCCATATTATGCGCCAAGTTGCACATGGTTTGTAAACCTTCGGCATCTTCTTTGGTATCCGCCGCTTTGGCACCAAAGACCATATTCCAATAAGTTGAGGAGATAACCGGCATCTGATTAATGGTAAAATACTTATTCAAAACATCAATCGTTGCTGTTGTTCCGGCACGTCTGGCAACAGCAATTGCCGCCGCAGGTTTATGCTTCAAAAAACTTCCGCCGGCATAAAAAACTCTATCCAAGACCGAAAGAACACGTCCTGACGGATGCGCATAATAAACCGGACTTCCAACAATCAGCCCGTCTGATGTTTTCATCTTTTCAATAATCTCGTTGGCAATATCATTAAACGCACATTTATTATGCTCTCTGCAATAACCGCAAGCCACACAGTCTTGCTGAGCATCTGGCCCCAACTGCACAATTTCGGAATCAATATTTTCTTTTTTAAGAGTTTCCGCAATCTCGCTCAGAGCGGCAAAAGTCGTTCCGTCTTTATGACAACTTCCGTTAACAAGCAAAACTTTCATCTTTTTCCTCCCTAAATTCTTACAAACCACATATAATTGCCACACCGCAAGCCATAATCGTTCCGCCGGCAATCTCATGCGCATATTTTTCCAACTGTCCAAAGCGCAAAGCACTGATTCCCCAAACACCCAACGCCACCGCCAACATCATGGTCATAATCGTTGCTATGGAAAAAATCAACGTACTGGAAACAACTGCCGAAACACCCAAAACACTTGATGCCGTCAAAATCGGTAACAAAGCTTCACAAGGCCCTAAGACAAAGATAATAAAGACCACCCAAGGTGCAATACTTTTTTGCCCTTTAATCTCTTGTAAATGATTATGTTCTGCTTGGTGCTTATGCTGCCACCTGTGGCGCAAAGCCCACAACAAATAAGCCGCGCCCAAGCCGATAAGAGCATAAGCAGCAACATTGCCGCGATTTTCTTCCAACCACAAAAAGTTTTCTTCACTCAGCCAATGCGAAAAATAAATAAACATCAAGGCAATGATAAGCGCACTTGCAATATGCCCAACCCCGCAGATAAACGTCCATAACAAAGTTTTTGCCAAACCATAACCGCGGCTTTTGGCAATAGCCACAAAAGGCAGATAATGATCGGGACCCATAATCGTATGCACCACCGCAGTTATCAAAGCCGCCAACCAAATAGCAGACAAAGTTGCACCTGAGGCTATTTCCGTTTGCCCAAAACTCCCATGTGCCCAAGCATTAGCCGACAACAAAAACATCATCATAAAAACAAGTCCGATTTTTCTCATTTTTCATCCTTCGCAATAGCTCTATCAAAACACCCTGAACGGAAACCTTCCAAATCAAGCGTAACAAAATCAAAGCCGAGCTTTTTTAAAACCCGCACTACTTCTTGGTATTGCGCAAACACATCAGATAAATTCTCTTTTGCCACCTCTAAGCGCACCAAATCACCATGCACACGCAAGCGCAACTCCACAACCTCTGGCAGCATTTTTTTGAGCTCCGTTTCACCTTTTGCCACACGAGCAAGAGCCGCATCATCCAAATATGTGTCATAAGGGAATCTGGTTGCCAAACAAGGAACAGCAGGCTTAGAAGCTGTTTTTAACCCAAGCTCGGCGGACAATTTTCGAATATCGGCCTTTGTCAAGCCAACTTCCGCCAAAGGAGATATAATGCCAAGCTCTTGCAAGGCTTTTCTTCCGGGACGATAGACCTTCAAATCATCGGCATTTGTTCCATCCAACACATATTTCAAACCTTGCGCTTTGGCATAAGCAACAAACTTTTCAAATATAGCTTTCTTGCAAAAATAACACCGCTCACGCCTGTTGTTTCTAACCGCCTCTAGGTCAAACGGATTAAAGCTCAAAAATTCGCTTTTAACCCCCAAATCTACCGCTGCTTGCTTTGCCTCGCTCATCTCCTTTTCGTCTTGCAAAACCGTTTTCATCGTCAAAGCCACAAGCGGGAATGGCTTTTCTTCAGACATTTTTTGCAAAACCGCCAACAAAAACATACTATCCACCCCGCCGGAAAAAGCCAAAGCGATTCCCTCTGAAGTTAGAGGACGAAGAAAAGCTTCCAGAGCCTTAAGCATTGTCGCTTGCCTCTGCCAAACGGCGCGCCTCATCAAAAACCTGCCGGAAAGTTACATTGTTTTTTTCTGCCAAGAGCTTAACACTTTCATATTCTGGGTTATACCGCACAATATCGTCCAAAAAACATTTCTTGACCTCAACCTCGCCGAAAGATGTTTTAACCTTCATCATCTCCCGCTTCATACACCGCCGCTCCACTGCATATTTTCTGAGCCCGATTGTTGAAGTATTGCGAAAAATAATATCTTCCATTTGCGGCAAAAGTTCAGCGGATGTAATCACACGCAACATATAAGCCGGACGATTCTTTTTCATAAAACACGGTTCAAAATGGACATCCGCCGCACCTGCGTTCATCAGTTTTTCCATCGCCAAACCAAGTTCTTCGGCGGTTGAATCATCAATATTTGTTTCTATAACAAACATCTGTTTTTCAGGCACATCATCTTCCAAAACCATCACCCGCAGAAAATTTGCATGCCCAAAATCTTTTTTACCCAAGCCGATTCCCGTTTTTCTGATTTTATAAGCTGACGGAAGCTTGTCTTTGGTCCGAAGAGCTGCCGCCGCGGCAATTCCCGTCGGCGTAACCATCTCACCGTCATCATTCGTCGGACACAGCGCTATACCGTATTTTTCCGCCACATTCACCACAGCCGGAACCGGCACGGGCAACCGCCCGTGTTGGCACATCACAAAACCTTGCCCTTCGTTCAATGACTTGACAATAACTTCATCAATCCCCAAATCATCAATCAACACAGCAATAGAAATAATATCTACAATAGAGTCCACCGCGCCAACTTCATGAAAATGCACTTCCTCCACCGCACAGCCATGCGCTTTTGCCTCGGCTTCAGCCACAATTCTAAACATTTTTTTGGCCAATACCCGAGCTTTGTCAGACATCTCTGTCTTATCAATAATCTCTTCAACCTCTGCCAAATGTCTGTGTTCGTGATGATGATGTTCAGCATATTCTTCTTCATGCGAATGTTCATAATGATGCAAAATCACCTTAAAATCACATCCGCTAATGCTGTAAGACGACTTTTGCATAATCTCATAGTCAAACTCCTGAACAGGCAAACTTTTCAAAACCGCATTCAGCTTGTCTCGGCTTGCACCTAAATCAAGCAAAGCCGCCACCAACATATCTCCACTGATACCAGAAGCCCCTTCCAAATACAAATATTGGGACATTTATTTTATTCTCCTCAAAATCTTACAGGCCGTAACTGCCGCTCCGAAACCATTATCAATATTCACCACCGAGATTCCCTCTGCGCATGAATTAAGCATTGTCAGAAGTGCCGACAAACCGTTAAACGAAGCACCATAACCGACAGAGGTCGGCACGGCAATGACCGGAGCCTCAACCAATCCGGCCAAAACACCGGCCAAAGCCCCTTCCATTCCGGCAACGGCAATAATAACCTCTGCTTTTCTGATTTCCTCCAACTTGGCAAATAATCTGTGGATTCCAGCAACACCGACATCATAAAAACGATCAACCTTTGCACCGAAAAACTCAGCCGTCCGCGCCGCTTCTTCCGCCACGGGCAAATCGGCCGTGCCTCCGGTACAAACAGCGATTCTGCCTTTGAGGTGAGCCATTGTTCCACTTTTTAAGACAAGCGTTTTGGAACATTCGTCATACTCTATCACAAGCCCTTCTGTTTTTACAAAATCAGCCTGCTCTTGAGAACATCTGGTTCCCAAAACCGCAATTTTTTGCTCGGCAAAAGTTTTTAAAATCTTTGCCAGCTGTTCTTTGGTTTTGCCGGCACAATAGATTGTTTCCGGCATTCCGGTTCTGTCTTTACGGCTCAAGTCCAACTTGGCAAAGCCTAACTCTGCAAAACTATCTGCCATCTATTTTCCAAACCCCAAGTCTTTCAGCCAACCGGAGATTCCCATTGTGCGACTGCCATATCCGACCCAACCGTCAGATAAAACTTCGCAACCTTTGCATTGTTTGGTCATATCAGCAATTGTGTTTTGCGCTCCGCCGCCGCCATGCGTAATAAACGGGACAACCTTTTTGCCGGACAAATCATAGCTTTCCAAAAAACTGCTGACTTGCGGTGTAATGGTTCCCCACCAGTTTGGCGAGCCCAAGAAGATAACATCATATTGCGCCATATCAGCCACCTTTGATGTTAGTTTCGGACGATATCCGTCCCTAATTTCCTTTTGAGCCTGCATTGTCATCGGACGATATTCTTCCGGATAGCTTCCTTCAGTTTTAATCTCAAACAAATCTCCGCCGACTTTTTCATGAATGGCTTCAGCCACTTCTTTGGTATTTCCGCTATAAGAATAATAAGCCACCAATATCTTGGCATTTTCCTTGTTCATATTTTCATTCTCCCGCATCTGCGCCATAATCTTATAGCTTGAAAAAGCAATAACGGAAAAGACAATAAGACCTAAAAACAAAAACTTATTCATTTTCAATTTCTCCCTTAGGCTTCAAATGTTTTGGCCACTTCCTTCATCCACTTGCTGATTTCAATATGCTGCGGACAATTCTTTTCACACATTCTGCATCCGATACAAGAAGATGCCTTGCCATGCGTCTTAATCAGATTTGCATAATAAACCGCCTGAGCATTAAACGGCTTATCGTCGCGTTCTTGTTTCTCGGCATTATACAAAGCAAAATAATCCGGAATGGCAATCTTCATCGGACAAGCCTCAACACAATATTTGCATGCCGTGCACGGAATAGTAATTTCATCATGCAAAGTCTTAACCGCTGTTTCCACAACTCTCATTTCTTGCTCGTTTAAGGGCTTAAAGTTTTGCATGTAAGAGGTATTGTCTTCAAGCTGCTCCATATTGCTCATACCGCTCAAAACCATCATCACGCCATCCAAACTTGCGGCATAACGAATAGCCCAAGAAGCCACCGACATATCAGGCTCAGCATTCTTAAAAATCTTCTCCACCTTGGGCGGAACCATCGCCAAACTACCAC
This sequence comes from uncultured Pseudomonadota bacterium, assembly GCA_949298065.1. Lineage (GTDB taxonomy): Bacteria > Pseudomonadota > Alphaproteobacteria > RF32 > CAG-239 > Scatacola_A. The sequence goes on from CASFUZ010000007.1 coordinate 46,544, forward strand.
CCTTAACCGGCTCCATCACAATAACCGGTTTGTTGTATTTTTGTGCAACCTCATAACATCTTCTGGATTGTATGCTGGCATTATCCCAGTCAATATAATTAATCTGCAACTGCACAAACTCAACTTCCGGATGCTCCTTCAGCACCTCTTCCAACATCTCCGGAGAATCATGGAAAGAAAAACCGAAATGCTTAACTTTTCCTTCTTTTTTCTTATTTTCAACAAACTTAAAACTATCATATTTGCGTGCATTTCCGATTGTATTAGCATTAACATTATGTACCAGATAATAATCAAAATAATCCAAACCGGTTTTTTCTAATTGCTTATTAAAAATTTCTTCTTGATGCTCTGCGCTCTTGAGCATACCGATAGGCAGCTTGCTGGCTACGGTAAACTTATTTCGCGGATGTCTTTCCACCAAAGACTTTCTGAGCGCATTTTCGCTTTCATAACCCATATACATCCAAGCCGTGTCAAAATAAGTGAAGCCTCTGTCCAAGAAAGTATCCACCATCTTATTTAGGGTATCATAATCAATGGATGTTTGATCGGACGGATTCTTAAGCGGCAAACGCATAAACCCGAAACCGAGCTTATTTTTGGGGTTAATCTGACTTTTAACGGATTCTGCAACCGCAATCTTGTCCGCAAGAGTCAATTTCGGCAAAGCCGACAAAGCAAAAGCAGCCAAAGTTGTCATCAAAAACTCTCTCCTGTTCATAGAAAAAACTCCTCTCAAAAACTGATTCGTGCTAAGGATAACATTTTGAGCTTACTCTAGGTCAAGCGTTTTTTTATTATCCTCATCAAAAAATATTACCTTTCCAAAATCTCCGCGCACGCCGCAAAACCACCCTTGGATTCGCTCAAATATTCCAAACCGCTTTCCACTTCGCCGAGCTCAATAAGACTATTATCCGGCATCAAACTATGCGTTTTATAAAAAAAGCCAAAATTCCCCCAAGGAGCATAAATAAACATCTTTCCCGCCGTTGCAATCATACCGCGCGGCGCATCTTTTAAGGATAGGGGCTTTGGAAATTCGCTGATTTTTTCCTCTCCCGCAAAATCAATAAATTCAAACTCCGCCGGCAACATCTGCACAAATTGGCGCGCCGCGGAATTATCCGCCATCTGCACCACAACTTCTTTGCCGCTGTCTAAGGTCAATTTAATTTTCATCACTTCTGCACTCCAAGCAAAATCTAAAAAAGAAATAAAAGCCATCAAAAATACCAAAAGTTTTTTCATAAAACTTATTCCTCATAGATAGGTTTATAATTTTCAATTTCCGTATTCTTAATCATATTGATTGTTGTCATCGCATTAGGCAAACCGATGTATGGGATTGCTTGAACCATTGCCGCCAAAAGTTTTTCTTTATCATTTCCGGCTCTCATTGCCCCAACCACATGCGCCTCAATCTGTTTTTCAGCACCCATTGCCGTCAATATCACCAAAGACAAAAGCTCTCTTTGTTTAACATCAAGCCCTTTGCGGGTATAAAAATCTCCGAAACAAAAATCCGTTAAGGTATTAGGCACAACGTTCTTATATTCGTTTGGCAATTTTGCCATCGCTTTTTTCACTTCATCGCCATAAAGTTTTTGCTGAATTTCCAAACCCTTAAGATGTCTGTCCTCATCCGTGGTCGTACCTGTTTTTTCCAACGGCAATTTAATATTTCTCTCTTTCGCCACCTCATTAAAAACCCCAATAGCATTCAATGTCTTCGGAAAACCGATAAACGGTGCGCATTGATAAATCGCTTCTCTCACTTCCAAGGGCGTATTCCCCACATTCAACGCCGCATTAATATGCGCTTTAAGCTGAGGCAGAGTCTGCATTGTTGCCAAAGAAACAACCGTAATCATTTCCCTTTCCTTATGAGTTAAATTGCCCGTAAAAAAGACCTCACCGAAAATATTGCGTTGCAAAATCTCCATAAACTCAGGGTCTGTCGGATTCTCTACCCGTTCTGCCTGAAAAAGAGTCTTAAAAACCTCATCTGCCTTATCCGCACGTGTCATAATTTTTTCCTCCGCCACTACAAAGTTAACACACCAAAACAAATTCAAAAATAAAGTAAAAACAAAAATTTTCATCAGCCTTACTCCCATATTTTTTTAAACTATTATGGTTGACGAGAAGCCGGAAGTCTAATATTGTTTTCTTATAAAGCCATAAATATTTTTTATAGTGAGGCAAGATGGAGCTAACCCAATTATTACAATTCAAGACCATTGCCGAATGCAAAACCATGACCCTGGCGGCTGAGCGTTTGCACATCTCCCAACCCGCTTTAAGTATGAGCTTAAAAAAGCTGGAAGAAGAGCTTGGCACCCCACTGTTTGAACGCAAGAAAAACAACATCAGCTTAAACAAATCCGGTGAGCTCGCCTTCACTTATGCCTGCGCTATCTTAGGTCAAGCCGAAGAAATGAAAAACGCTTTCCGCCAATATGCCAAAGAAAACAACCACCTGAATTTAGGCTTTTGCGACCCCGGACCCATGCGTTTTTCCGCACCGCTTTTACAAAAAAGCAACCATAATCTTTCCATCTCATCCGAGCTTGTTGACGATGACAAAACCTTGCTAAACAGCTTGTTAACTAAAAAGTTTGATGCCGTAATATCTCTTGAAAAACTGGAACATTCGGATGTTGAAAGCCTGCCCTTTGCCAAAGAACAACTAATGTTGTCTCTCCCCAAAGGCGACAAACTTGCCAACAAAACAAGCATCAATTTGCACGACTACCCCAACCGAGAATTTGCGGTTTATCGTTCATACTGCGCTTATGAGAGAAAGATGCAAAACTTTATGGACTGGCTGGTATCCTTACCCAACGTAACCGTATATACGGATTACTTCATCTTCCGACAAATGCTGGAACAAAAAAATGTTCTGAGCTTCACCACGCGACTGGTTCAGACCTATCGCAATGACGGAGAAAGAATCATCATTCCCTTGGAAGACGAAGGTATCACGGCAACCTACTGGCTTTCATATACCAAAGACAACCAAAAACGCCTCAAACCCATTCTTTCTTGGATGGATGAAAATGCTCTTATGCTTTTAGGGACAGACAATCAAGCTATAAATAAAAATTATAACCCCATAAACAAATAATATTAGACGATTGCTTATTTGCGCTCTAAAATCATATAAAAAAACAAGGAATTGATATGCTAAAAATACTGACTATTCTTCTTATTGTTACTTTAATTCTAAGCGGTCTCGTTTGGCGCGAAATCGGCGCATCACCCTCTGCAGAAGAATTGAAGAAATACGAACATTTACCTTATTTCAAGCATGGCAAATTTCAAAGTCCGCAAAAAATGGTTTATGACTTTGACAATGTTCGCAATGGTCCGGCAAGCTGGTTTCGTTTTATCAAAAGCTCACCTTTTGCGCCCAAACAACCGCTCCCGATGCAAAAACTTTCTAAAGAGAGTTTTTCCGAACAAGCCGAAAATTTCGCTTTATATTGGCTCGGGCATTCTATGGCTTTAATGGACTTTGGCGGCAAAAGAATCATCTTTGACCCTGTTTTTGACAACGCCGCACCTATAGCTTTTATGGTTCCGCGTTATGGTGCTGCACCGCTAAAACGCAAGGACCTACCCAAAATAGACTTTGTCATCATCACCCACAACCACTACGACCACTTGGAAAGAAAATCCGTTCAATATCTCAAAGATTCGCATTTCATTGTTCCTTTGGGTGTTGGTGCCGCACTCCGCGGTTGGGGTATAAAAGCTGAGAATATAACCGAACTCGGCTGGGGCGAAAATTTTGAAACTGACGGAATAAGCATTTTTGCCGAAACAGCCGTACATTACTCAAGCCGAGGCTTTAGCGACCGCAACAAAACTTTATGGAACTCTTATGTCCTGAAAAACAAAGATCAAAAAATATTTTGGAGCGGCGACAGCGGCTATGGCAAACATTTTGCAGATATTGGTAATAAATATGGACCTTTTGATCTCGCAGCTATAGAAATAGACGGCTGGAACACCGGCTGGCCAAACACGCATATGTTCCCGCAAGAAGTTATCAAAGCCGCTCAAGAACTAAAAACAAAAAAACTTTTGCCTTTGCATTGGGCTGTGTTTGACTTAGCTTTGCACCCTTGGCATGAATCTATTGATATGCTTTTTGCGGAAAATAAAAATACGGATATTAAAATCCTAACACCCTTGATGGGCGAAAAACTCACCCCCACCTCTAAAACCTCAAAATGGTGGTAAAAGTGGTAAAATATATTAACCAAAAACCCCGCACAAGGTGGGGTTTTAAGTATTGGCGGAGAGATAGGGATTACTCTGCGCTCCGCTTGAGTTGCACAGGCGCTCTTTCGCTTCGCTCACCGGCGTGCTCCCGCCCGCCTTTCGCTGGTAGTCGAACCCCTCTCCCTAGGGTTCAAATCCCAACCCTCCTCATCATTAACCAAAAACCCCGCACAAGGCGGGGCTTTAGCTTAATGGCGGAGAGATAGGGATTCGAACCCTAGGTACACCGATAGGCGTACAATTGATTTCGAGTCAACCGCATTCGACCACTCTGCCATCTCTCCACAGCTGACTACACCTTAATAAAAGCAATTCTGATATTTTGCAAGCCAAATTTTACAAAAAAGAGCTGTTTATTTGAAAACCCAAACCCGTTCTTCCAAAGGCAAATAAGTTTTTTCGCCAGCCGCTGCCTCAATGCTTCCCATCGGCATTTGCGCTCTTAGCCGCCAACTTTTTGGGAGTTTCCAAAACTCGTGAACCTTCTCATCAATCAACGGATTATAATGTTGCAAACTCGCTCCGATATTTTGCTCCACCAAAGCTGTCCAAACCATATATTGCAACATTCCGTTGGCCTGTTCTGCCCAAATCGGAAAATTCTCGGCATATAAGGGGTATTTCTTTTGCAAACTCTCGGTTACTTCATCATCAATAAAATACAAAACCGTAGCAAAACCGGCAGCAAAAGAGTTTATCTTTTCTTCGGTTTTGGCAAAAGCCTCTGCCGGAACTTTTTCACGCAAACAATCCTTAACCACATTCCACAAACGTTGATTTTCTCCGCCAAACAAAACCACCACACGCCCCGATTGTGAGTTAAACGCTGTCGGACAATGCTTAACCATATTTTGCACCAAGCTGACAAGCTCACTTTCCGTCAAAACTTTTTCTTGTCCCAAAGCATAAATTGAGCGCCGTTTTTCTGCCAGTTTCAAAAATCCGTCTTTCATCTTACTCTCCCAAAATCAATATTTATAAGGATAAATATTTCTCTTCCCGCATCTTTTCAAGCAATTCGGAAGACATATTTTTAACAAACAACCCCACCAAATTAAATTTGCTGGCGGTTTCTGTCGGATATAAGCGCTCAAATCGCAACATTAACTCTTCTTTACTATCATATCCCCAAAGCTGTGGTGTCAGATAATCCACCATATCTTCAAATTTTTCAAATATGGCAATTCCCTGAAGCTGCATCAATAATTTTTCGTGCGTTGTTGTGTTAACAAACTCTATCATATCACCGATTTTCAACTGCTGACGTTTTTTATCAAACAATCGCACATCAACATAACGCTCACTATTCTTCATTTTGTTAAATGAAATATAGTTAGACTGCATAGTATATTTCATAAAACATCTCCTTTAATTATTGATTCTGATACCTTCCAACATCTGGTATTCAAACAATGCAAAATTATCTGTCATTCCGCCGATATGGTCAACAATCAGATGCACTCTGAGCCACCACTCCAAAACATCAGCACCGTAAGTTTCAACGGCTTGCTGGTTGTTCAGCCATTCCTTAAGCTGATTCTGATAACTTCTGACACATCTTTTTGAAAGGCGATTAAACAAATGCTTTTCATAAGCCAAACCATCAACTTTTTTGCCTTCAACAAAGGCTAAAAATTCACTCTGCGAAAGTTGCAACAAACGTGAAAAATACTTATTAAGCAAGCCGTAAATAACCGAAAAACCGGAAAGCTCAATACTCTCAGCCTCTTCTGATTGATAAATATATTTTACCGAGAAAGTCTTAATCACATCTAAAACCCGCCCGATAGGCATATTTTTGTTAATCAGTTCTTCTGCCGTACCACTGCAAAATTCCTCATACCGAGATACAAACTCTTCTGCTGCGGCTTCTACCGCCTTGTGGCTGATATCAATACAAACACTAGCCCCGAAATCATCAGCAAAAGTTTTTTTGGTCAAACCCTCAACCGGAATTTTCTCATCTCCGTAACGCTCCTGCCAAATCTGCTGAAATGAAGACAAAAACTCTTCCGGTGAAATAATTTTCTTTTTTACCGCATCCGAGACATCACTCAAGCAATAAGAGATATCATCCGCCGCTTCCATAATATAAGTCAAAGGATAACGCCGCCCTTTTTCCCAACCGATAAGCCCATAGGCTTTTTCAATCAAAGGCGCTTCGGTTTGAAAATAACCAGCTTTTTTCTTAATTTTCTTTCCCTCGCTCGCCTCACCTGAAGCTCGCGCATATTTCACTGCCGCCAACAAAGACGGAATAGTCAAGTTCAATGCAAACTCATCTTTTTCACAATGCAACCGACTGATTATTCTGATACCTTGCGGATTCCCGTCAAACTCATAAAAATCCGCCAATAAAGGTTTTATTTTTTCACTATTGATATTGGCTTTTTGCGCATATTCCGGCAAACGTTCTTTCGCCCACTTAATCAAGGCAGCCTCACCAAAATGTCCGAACGGTGGATTCCCGATATCATGCATCAGGCAGGCATTTTCCACCACGGCCGGAATCTCAACTGCATTTTCATCACTGATTTTTTGTTTTTTATAAAGCTCTCTGGCAATTTTGCTCGCCAAGATTTTACCGATATCAGCCACTTCCAAAGAATGCGTCAGGCGTGAGCGCACACTGGAATTAAGCTCCAAGGAAAACACTTGTGCCTTTTGTTGCAAACGCCGAAAAGAAGAAGAATAAATAATCCGTGACTTATCGCTAAAAAACTCTTCCAAAGCCACACGACCGCCGATTTCAGACTTTCTGAGGCGAATAGGTTGTAAAATCTTATCAAACAAATTATCTGTCATAACCAAACTCATTTTTTTAAAATTATAATCATTATTTATAACAGAAAAATAAAATCTGATAAGAAATATTTACAACTTTTAACGATGACATAGAACGAAACTCACGGAGCAAGAATGGGATGAAATCCCATTGCCCGCATAACAAAAAAACCTTGTTAATCATAACAAGGTTTCTTAAAAAATTGGAGCGGGCCGGAGGCAAGAAAACAATCCTGCGGATTGTTTTCTGACGACGGAGACGGAAATATTATGTCGGCGCACAAGCGACAGCGCCGTAAG
>CASFUZ010000008.1 GCA_949298065.1 uncultured Pseudomonadota bacterium
GCTATGTGAACTCTCTACAAATTGCATACCTTTATTATATCGCCGACTTTTTATTCATCCACCACTAAAGTGGTGGTTTTCTACAAGGCATTAATAAAAAAAATTCCCTCTTTTTCAGAGGGGATTTTTTTAATGAATGCTTTTGCCCATTTCGTAAGCCTGCTGTATGGCCGGAGATGTGTTAATATCGCCTATCTGCCAAGCTCCCGTACCATAAATCACGCCTTTTTCTTTGGCTCCGGGTAAGCAATCCTCCGTAAATCCTCTGAAGCCCTCCAAAGTGCGGCGCATATTGTCCTTGTTATCATCTGCTGCCGCCACAATGAAGTAAAAGTCCTTACCGGCTATTTCTTCATAACGCGGAACCGTGCGGTCTATCAGGGTTTTCATTTGTCCGTTCATAGAATAAAAGTAAACCGGCGTTGACATAACAATTACATCTGCCTTAATCATCTTGTCCAGAATCTCAGACATATCATCTTTTTGGACGCATTTATGCGTATTGTTGCAAACACCGCAACCCCGACAATAATTTATCTGCTTGTCATTAATATAAATCTTCTCAACTTCGTTACCTGCTTCTTTGGCTCCTTCCATAAACTTGTCGCAAAGTGTGTCTGAATTGCCGTGTTTGCGAAAGCTGGCTGACAAGATTAAAACTTTTTTGCTCATCTCTTTTCCTTTCTATTTATATTCGCTATCCGTAACCGGATTAAGCCATGTGGTTTGATTGTTCGGCAGATTGGTTTCTATGGAAATATGCGTAAACCAAACGTTCGGGGCTGCACCGTGCCAATGTTCAACATTGAGCGGAATGCGGACGACATCGCCTTTATGCAAAACCTGTACCTCTTTGCCTTTTTCCTGATATCTTCCCTCGCCGTCCAAGACCAAAAGGATTTGTCCGCCACTGTGCTTGTGCCAGTTTGTTCTCGCGCCGGGCTCAAAAGTTACGTTCGCGATTGAGGAATTCCAGATTTCATCATTTGCGCTCAAACGCTGCAAATAAGTTTGTCCGGTGAAAAATTCGCCATAAGGATTTTTCTCGCCTTGTCCGAATACGGTATTAAGCGGTGCTGTTTTCATTTCTGTTGCTCCTGTTATGCTTGAAAAAGTTAAGATGACGGCACTTAGCCCCAAGATTATGCTTTTGCGCATTATGCCTCCTTTTTGATGATTAAACGAATCTGTTTTATTGAAGCGTAGCACTTAGAGGTTACTCTAGGTCAAGAGCTTATTTGCAACTTGCAAAAAAAAATTTTTGTTCTACAAAGTTAATATAGAGGTTTGATGATGATTGACAGTATATTAAATAAACTTGAAAAATCAAAATTCCGGAGTTCGTTTAAGCTTGGCAAAAAGTATAAGGCTTATGTGTTGGACAAAGGCTATGACACCATTCGCCGCCACGCGGAAGATTTTATTGCCACTCGTCTTGCTCCGGCAAATATCCCAAACGACGGGCATCAAACGCCGATGAAAAATCATCCCGTATTTATTGCTCAACACGCTACGGCAACTTGTTGTCGGCATTGTTTTGAAAAATGGCACAAGGTTTCGCCGAATATTCAGCTCTCGGCTGAACAGCAAAAATATGCCGTGGATTTGATTATGGCTTGGATTGAAAAACAAATGCGCTCTTAGGGCATTATGATATCTGCCGTGGCGCAATTTATGACCTTTTGCAAATCGGCCAAAGAAGTTTCTACCTGATAGCCAACTTTCCCTGCACTGTAAATTATTGTTTCATAGTCTTGAGCCGAGGCGTGAACCACCGTCGGAAATTGTTTTTTCATACCTATCGGCGAGCAACCGCCGTGAATATATCCCGTGAGCGGCAAAAGCTCCTTTTGTTTGAGCATTTCAACGTCTTTTTCCTTTACTGCCGCAGCGGCTTTTTTCAAATTCAGCTCCTCAGCAACGGGAATCATAAAAACATAGTAGTGTCTGGACTTGCTTACCGTTACTAAGGTCTTGAAAACTCGGTTGGCATCTTCGTTTAAGGCGGCGGCAACCTCAACACCGTTTACGGCACCGGTTCCCTCATAGCAATAATGCTTATAGGGAATTTTTTGTTTTTCTAAAATGCGCATAACATTAGTTTTTACTTCGCTCATTTTCTTCCTTATTTCTCCAATTTTTCAAGCTGTTCGCTTAAGCCCAGCCACTCTTCCTCATATTCGCCCAAAGTTGCGGCAATCCATGCCAGCTCTTTTTGGTTTTTGATGATTTCTTCCGTGGTCAGCGGGTTTTGAAAAGCATCTTCCAAAGTTTTTTTATCAGCATTGAGCTTTTCCATCTCACGCTCTATGCGGCGCAAGCGTGCATTGATATTTTTCTTTTCTTCTCTTATATTTACCTTCGGCTCTTCAAGTTTTGGTTTAGGTTTTTGCTCTTTTTCTTTTGGCTGAATTTTATTCAAAAGAAGATTTTTATAATCCTCCAAATCGCCATCATAGGGTTTGCAAGTTCCGTCTTTTACCAGCCACAGATTATCAGCAATAAGCTCTATTAAATGAATGTCGTGGGTGATGAGAATGACCGAACCGTTATATTCGTTTAAGGCGGTTATCAATGCCTCACGGCCATCAATATCCAAGTGGTTGGTCGGCTCGTCCAAAATCAGGAGCTGTGGCGCATTATAAGTCATGGCGGCAAACAAAAGTCTGGCTTTTTCGCCTCCTGAAAGCAAGCTTATTTTGGTCTGTGCTTTTTCCTGCCCCAAGCCAAATCTTGCCAAATGCGCACGCAATTTCGGCTCCGGCAAATCCGGCAGCAGATGAGACATAAAAGCGCAAGGTGTTTCATCCATCGGCAGTTCTTCTGCCTGATGTTGGGCAAAATAACCTACTTTGAGCTTGGAAGAGCGAATGTCCCTACCCTCCATTAAGGGTAATCGCTTGGAGATGAGTTTGGCTAAGGTTGACTTACCGTTGCCGTTGGCGCCGAGCAAAGCAATACGGTCATTGTCTACAATTTGCAAATTGAGTTTTCTTAAAACCGGTTTACCATCATAACCGACAACACCGTTTTCTATGGTCAGCATTGGCGGCGGTAGCTCTTCCGCCTCGGGAAAACTGAAATGCGTTGAAGCATCATCTTCCATCAAGGTTACGGTTTGAAGCTTTTCCAGCATCTTGATACGGCTTTGCGCCTGTTTGGCCTTGCTTGCCTTATATCTGAAACGGTCAACGAAAGACTGCAAGTGTCGGCGTCTTTGTTCCTGTTTTTCTGCCTGCTTTTGCAAGACCTCTTTTTGCTGAGCCCTCGTAGCCTGAAAAGTGTCATAATTGCCGGAATAGGTTATGAGCTTCTGATGGTCAAAATGCACGATATAATTGCACAGAGAGTTCAAAATATTGCGGTCATGGCTGATGATGACCAAAGTTCCGCGATATTTTTGTAGATGGTTTTCCAGCCACATTCCGGCTTCCAAATCCAAGTGGTTGGTCGGCTCATCCAAAAGCAGGACTTCAGACGGGCGAAACAAAGCTGCGGCCAAAGCCAAACGCATTCGCCAGCCACCGGAAAACTCTCTTATCGGGCGCGTGAAATCTTCATTCTTAAAACCTAAGCCGTGCAAAATCTCTGCCGCACGCGCCGGAGCCGAGGCTGCTTTTATTATCTTCAAACGCTCATGTATTTCGCCTAATTCACTTTCTGATGCTGTTTCAAGCTTTTGCAAAAGCTCGGCTCGTTCAACATCTGAGGCCAGCAAAAAATCCATTATCGGAATATTGATATCGTGCATTTCTTGCTCAACAAAAACTACACGATAGCCCTTGGGAAAGTAAATTGAGCCGGTTTCGGTCTCAAGCTCACCTTTCAATGCTCTAAACAGCGTGGATTTTCCGCAACCGTTTGCACCGACCAAGCCAACCTTTTGCCCATCTGATATATGTGCGGAAGCGTGTTCCAAAAGAACTTTGGAACCGATGCGCAGCGTTATGTCGTTTATATCTATCATAATGAAAAAGTTGATAGCATAGACTATCGCCTAGTGCAACACAAATTTAAGCAAACGAATCAGCAAATTGTTGTATGTGTTTGAAAAACTTGACTTACGGAGGTTGAGCTTATGTCATCGTAAGAATAAATGCGGTTGGAATAGATTGTATATAATATGGACACGACGATAAAAAAGCCGATTATTCCCAGCTTGAAGTAATCCAACAAAAACAGCAATGTTTTGAACATTTGCTCTTCGCCCTTACAAATCTTATTCCGTTTTTAGAACTTTAGTATATTAATTTTTGATTTTACAACAAGTTTTGTTTGAAATTAAACACAGTTTTTTATCTTTGAAATAATTGGCACAGAAATTGCATATAACAACGTGAGTTTAATGTGATTTTTGCGGAGTTTCTGCGTTATGAATGCCAATTTTGTTAAGAAAACAGCCAGTTTTGCCCTTGTTGCGCTTGTCTCTTTGATGATGAGCGGAACGGCTTTTTCGGCATCGCGTATAAAAGATATTGCCGACTTTGAAGGCGTGCGCGACAACCAATTGGTCGGTTATGGTATGGTTGTGGGCTTGAACGGAACGGGCGATAACATCAAATCAATCAACTTTGCCAAAGAAAGTTTGGTTTCTTTGTTAGACAGTGTCGGCATTAATTCTCGCGACGGACAAGTTAAGTCTAAAAATATTGCCTCGGTTATGGTTACGGCTAATCTGCCGGCTTTTGCCCGCCAGGGTAGCCGCATTGATGTTATGGTATCTGCCTTGGGTGATGCAACAAACCTGCAAGGCGGTACTTTGATTGCTACGCCTTTGGTTGGCGCAAACGGCGAGGTTTATGCCGTGGCACAAGGACAAGTTGCCGTCGGCGGTGTTTCGGCTCGTGGGGCAAATGCTTCCGTTACCAAAGGTGTTCCGACCTCGGGACGTATTGCTAATGGTGCAATCATTGAAAACGAGATTCCCTTCTCTTTGGAAAGTTTGGACACAATCCGCATTGCTCTCAGAAACCCTGACTTTACGACAGCCAGACGTGTTTCTGATGCCATCAATGCTTTTTTGGGCGAGCAAACAGCCAAAGCAACCGACCCGGCAACAATTGAGCTTGATGTTCCGGAAGCTTATAAAGACAAAATCGTTGACCTGATGACCAAGATTGAACAGCTCCAAGTTCAACCTGACCAGACAGCAAAAGTGGTTATTGATGAGAGTTCAGGCATTGTGGTTATCGGTAAAGATGTCAAAATCAATCGTCTTGCCATCGCTCAGGGCAACTTAACAATCAAAATTACGGATGTGCCTCTCGTTTCTCAGCCTTTGCCTTTCTCTGACGGAACAACGGTTGTAGATACCTTAACAGCCATTGATATTGATGAAAGCGTTGATTCTAAGCTCAGCGTTTTGGACACGGGCGTTAATCTGCAAGAACTGGTAGATGGCTTGAATGCATTGGGGGTTAGCCCGCGTGACCTCATCAGCATTTTACAAGCTATCAAAGCCAGCGGAGCTTTGCAGGCAGACATTGAGGTGATTTAAGATGATGACGGCGGCTTTACATACGGATTACAGCGGTTTGGCCATAGAACGCCAAAAGAACCTGATGTCTAATGCCAAAAACCAGAATATGGATGAGATTAAGCAGACGGCTCAAGACTTTGAGGCATTCTTTTTGAGCCGTATGGTTGAAACGATGTTTGAGGGAATTTCTACCGACGGAATGTTTGGCGGCGGAAACGGCGAAAAGGTATTTCGTTCCCTCTTGATTAACGAATATGGCAAAGCTATGGCCAAAACAGGCACGGTCGGCGTGGCTGACTATGTTATGAAATCAATCTTGGAGATGCAGGAAGTGCAGTCTCAGGGTTTTATTGACGGAACAAAAACGAAAGAGGTGTAAGATGGATACTTTATCTCACAAAGAAGAAATCCGAGAAAAAGTTTCGGACTATTTGGAAATCGTTCGCAACTTTGCCGATTTGCTCCGTGAAGAAAACGAGGCTTTGGAACAGTTTGACACAGAAAAAGTGGCCGCGCTCTATGAGCAAAAGGTTAAATTGGTTACGGCTTATCGGGCTTTTGTGGCTTTCTTCATCAAAAACCAAGAAGGGTTGAAGCTCTTGGAGCAAGATGAAAAGCTCCTCTTGCGTGAAGAATCTTTGAAGTTGGACGAACTGCAACACCAAAACCACACCTTGCTGCAAACGAGAATGCAGGTTAGCCAAACGATTATGGATTCAATCGTTAATTTGGCAAAAAAACGTACGCAGGACTTTTCTACCTCGTATGGTGCTCAAGGCAAGTATTCGCCTTTGGATAACAGTAAAAACGCAATTGCGATAAACAGAACTTTATAGGAGTTTTTACCATGGCATTATTATCTGGATTACAAACTTCCCTCTCCGGAATGAAAGTGGCACAGAGCCAGCTGGAGCTTATCGGCCGCAATGTTGCCAATGTGGACACGGAAGGGTATACGCGCAAAACGATGGCGCAGAAAAACGTCGTTTTGGCCGGACAAAATGCCGGTGTGGCTTTGGGCAACATTACGCGTACGGTTGACGAAGGTTTGCTCAGAAGCTTTTTGTCGGCAAATAATGCCTATGGTACGGCAAACGGCAAAAGTCAATACCTCAACAAAACAGAAACCTTGCTCGGCACGCCTGAAGGTGATGACTCTATCTCTGCCAGTGTTGCCGATCTGCAAGCTGCTTTTAATACCTTCTCAACAGATGTTACTTCGGCTACGGGACGTTATAATCTGCTTAACGCCGCTAATACGGTTACTTCTCGTCTTAACTATCTGTCTCAAGAAATTCAGAAGCTCCGCGGCGATGCCGATATGAGCATTAAGGAAGATGTTGACCAGATTAACAACCTCTTGGACGAGCTGAAAACCTTAAATGATAAAATCGTCAAATATCAGGTTTTGGGCTATGATGGTGTTGCTGACCTCCAAGACCAAAGAGATTCTGCTCTGCGCGATTTGAGCGGTTTGATTGACATTAACTATTTTACACGTGAAAACGGCGAAATGGTTATTCAGACCAAAAACGGCGTTACGCTTTTGGACAGAGATGCACATCATTTGAGCCACAGTTCCATTGCTCAAGCCAGTGCAACATCTTCTTATGCAGGCGGCGGAATTACGGGTATTTATGTTGACGGCGTGGACATCACGAACCAGATTGCCGGTGGTGAGATTCAGGGACTTATTGAAATCCGCGATGTTACCCTACCCTCCCTGCAATCACAGCTTGATGAGTTGGCCGGTGTTTTGAAAACACAGATAAACAACATCCACAACCAAGGTACGGCCTACCCGAACACGCCGTCCAACCTTACGGGTACACGCAGCTTTATTGACCCGAACGCGCAAAATATCAGAATTGAAAACGGTGATGTTCGTTTCATTATCTTTGACTCGGAAGGCAACCAAGTTGCTACAACCAACCTTAACGGCGGTCTAGGCTTTACCGAAGGAAGTATTGCCGATATGACCCAGCGTATTAACGACTGGCTGCAATCTCCCAATGGCGCAAACTTGCCTCAAGCCTCCGCCAGTTTTGATGATGATGGACATTTGGTTATTGACACCGGCGACAGCGAATACAGCGTTGCCATTATGGACGAAGTCAGCTCTACAATCGGCAGCGAACAGGGTTCTGTCAGCATCTCATTTGATGCTAACGGCGATGGAACTTATGACCGTTCTGCCGAAGGTTTCTCTAGCTTCTTTGGCTTAAATGACTTCTTTGTCAGCAACACGAACGAGGCTATTTATGACTCAAAGGTTGTCAGCAAAGGTATGAACCTTGGGCTCAAAAATGTGGTTACACTTAACTTTTCGGATACTTCACATGGTTTGAACTATGGGGCTATCAATATTTATCCGAACGATAGTTTGCAAACGATTGTTGACAAAATCAACAATGACCCTGTCTTAAACGAAAATCTGCAAGCAGCATTAGTGCCCAATGGAAATGGTTATGTCTTGCGCATTGTCAACTCCTCCGGTGAACAGCTTGAAATTACGGAAAGCGTTGCTCCGGGCGGGCAAGGCGGCGTTATTGAAAAACTTGGTTTGGCTCCTTCAAATGCTGCCGTTTCCTCTTCAATCTCCGTCAGAGAAGAGTTGCAAACGACACCGGCTTTGATTGCCAATGGTTCACCGCAATATGATGTGGCAAGCAGCGAATATAAGCTTAACCAAGCATCCAACACTATTGCAAACGAGATGGTTAAGGTCTTTACGGAAACACAATCTTTCGGACAATCCGGAACTTTGTCTGCTATGTCAACGACCTTATCAAACTATGCTTCAACCTTTGTCGGAAATATTGCTACAGAAACAAATGAGGCATCAAAGGCGCTTGCCTACCAGCAAGAGCTGACCAGTTCAATTTCTACTAAAGAAGCACAAATCAGCGGTGTGGATATGGACGAAGAACTTAGCCAATTGATTGTATATCAGCAAAGCTACGCTGCTTGTGCACAAATGTTTACCGCGTCCAAAGAGATTTTGGATATGCTTTTAGGTATGGTTAAATAGGAGATACGGCCATGGTTAGAGTTCCTACTTATTCAACTTATATGAGTTTGATGAGCGGCGCGCTTAAGAATAAGCAGCTCGTGGATCAATATAGTTTTCAATCTATTACGGGCTTGAAATCTCAGACTTATTCCGGCTACGGAATGAGCGCCTATAGCATTGTGAGCCTTGAAGCTGCATTGACGGTTAACAATAACTATATGGACAACAACAGCATTTTGCAGGTTGAGCTGAATACTCTCAGCAACTCGCTTGAATCCGTACAATCTACCATTAACGACTTTAAGAGTATGCTTACTTCTTTCAGCGGTTCGGTTAGCGATACATCCACCCAAAAAGACCCTGACAAAACCGGCGGTGAAATTACTTTCTCAAGTGATGATAAGGCGGATTATCTCGGAAAATCCATTACGGTTAACGGCACGACCTACACCTTTGCCGAAGACGGAATCGGCAACAATATAGACATTAGCGGCGCAGCTTCTGCGCAGGATGTGATGGATGCCTTGGAAGCAAAACTTCCTGCCAACCCTGATTTTTCATTCAACGGCACAACATTTTCTTATCCTTTATATACGGTTGACAACACCTCATCTATTTTGGATGCCAATGGAGTTACGACCGGAACTCCTAAAACAGAAAGTGTGGCTTTGGTCGGAAATCTTACTCCGGATTATACCGGTGGTGAAATCAACTTCTCAAGCGATAATATTAATGACTACTTGGGCAAAACTCTCACCGTTAACGGTGTTACCTACACTTTTGCTGACAACGGTGACGGTAACAATATTGACATCAGCGGCTTAACTTCCGCCGAAGAGATTATGACAGCTCTGCAAAACAAGCTGCCTTCCAACCCCGATTTTAAGTTTGAGGGAACAAAGTTTTCCTTCCCGCTTTATACGATTAATGGCTCTTCTACCGTACTTAAAGCAAACGGCGTTACGACCGGTGAACCGCACACGATGAGCAATGACCAGTACCAAGAGATGAAACAGCTCCAGACAAACGCGTTTTCTTCTCTTAAGCTCCTTGTGGACAGCTTAAACACCTTTGTTAACGGTAAGTATTTGTTTGGCGGCGGAAATACCTCTACCGCGCCGATTAACTTTCCGTTCAGCTCATTAGAAGACTTCCAAAGCTACTATGACGGTATTAACATCAAGTTTCCGAGCAGCGCCGCCGCAAACCTGACTAATATGACTATGGACGGCGACAAAATCGGTGATTTGACCATTGCTTCAACCGGCGGAAATACGGCAACGCTCACCGCCGGAAATGCCGGAGGCTTCTTAAAAGAAGGTATTACCGCAAATGACCGCACTACCGGTGATTTAACCTTTGACAAAGAAAAAGGAACTATCAAAGCAACACAACACGGTGCTTTTGCCTCTCTTAAGGCTGGTGATACTATCGTTATCGGCGGAGACGGTGCAGGAACAAACGCTAAAGCCTACACCGTAAAATCTGTTTCCTCTGACGGCAAAACCATTACCGTTGATGAAAGCACACCGATTATGGAAAGTATGACCGTGTCTCCGACAGACAATGTTACTTTCTCAACTTCTTTCCCGGTCGGCTCGGTTATCAATATGGAAGGCTTTAGCAGCAATACTGCTCCGCGCGTTCAGGTTACCGGAATTAGTGATGACGGATCTACACTTTATGTTACGGCTGACCCAAGTTACCTACCGGAAGAAGGAAATCCGCAAGTCGTTGCAGCATCCGATAAATGGAAGCTTGAAACACAATCTTATTATCAAGGCGGTACGCTCTCTTCCAACAAGATGATTTCAGACAACCAGAGCCTGACCTTTAACATAAACGGTCAAGATGCCGTATTTGAGCAAATGTTCCGTGCGCTCGGACAAATCGCTCAGGGTAACCTGGTTGATATGCGTAATCCCGCTGACGGTATTGAAAGCACAATCAATGCTGACCAAGCTATGGAAAGAGTTATGGGTTCGTTAGACTTGATTCAAAATGCCTTGTTTAACTCTTCAGCCGGAACAACATCTAATCCGGATATGTATTCGGTATTGGCTAAAGTTAACTCCGACACGGTTTTGCTTAACAGTGTTACGGAAAACCAAACAATGGTTAAAAACAATTTGGAGAATAATATATCCTCCTTAAAAGATGTTGACAAGACAGAGGCAGCCGTTAAGTTGCTCCTTGCGGCAGAAAACCTGCAGGCTTCTTATTCGGTTATGCAAACTACTCTGAGCTTGTCAATTTTGGATTACCTCAAGTAGAAGACGAAAGGTAATCGGGGCAGAAGAAAGGCCTTTCCAGAACGGAAAGGCCTTTTTGTTTTATCTCTCTCGCCTTATGGCTTTGATATTTCTAATAAATGCAATATCCTCTTCAAACTTTTCTAAATTTACCGGAAGTTTGCGCCGCCAGTTCGGATGTTTGTCTCTATCAACACCCGGTAAGTTTTGCATTTTTTCTACATGAAATATATCTTCCGGCTGCGCCAGAAAGACTTTGGAAACCGTCCTTGCGCCAAAACGGTGTACTGCCTCCTCAATGCCTTCAGGATAAGCTTCACCAAAAAGATAGTCCGCTTTTCTGAAATTATCCTCCGGCCAAACACCGTTGATATCCAAAACGTGCAACAGCTTCCACCTGTCTGCTTCTCTTTTTTGATAAGCTTGTGCCTGAACTTCATCATTATCTATGATATCCAAGCTACGCATCAAAGCAATATCATAGCCAAACCACCACATCCGAAGCGGTGCCATATCATGCGTGCCGATAGACGTGAAAGCATATTCGGGGTATTGCTGCGGGCTGCGAAAATCTCCCCAGCCGGCATCAAATCTTTCCGCCCACAAAACACCTAAAGAATAGACATTTCTGGCTCTTAACGTATCCATAAAACCTTCCGGAACATTACCGATACTCTCGCCTACTATCATACACTGATTCAAATGGCTTTCCAAAGCAACAATGTTAAGCATATCCCTAAAATTAAAATACAGATATGTTCCGGCTGTGCCGTCATCCGGAATAATATACAGCCGCATCAATCCCATAACGTGGTCTATACGCAAAGCGCCTGCCGAGCGCATATTGGCTCTTAAAATTTTGATAAAAGGCTGATAGCATTTATCTTTGAGCACAAAAGGGTTAAATGTTCCCAAGCACCATTTTTGACCTGCCGGAAAGAATGCATCCGGCGGCGCACCTGCACCAACCCCCGGAATAAACAACTCCGGATTGCTCCAAACTTCCGTACTGTCCGCGCTCACGCCTACCGGTAAATCACGATAAAAGCCTAGTCTTAATCCGCATTCAACTGCCGTCTGATAGGCTAAGTCAAACTGCCTCTCCGCCTCAAACTGCATAAATTTGAAAAACTCTATCTTATCCTTATGCGCGGCTATGTATTTTTGCATTCCTTCACTATTGAAGTCCTGAAAATCTTTTTCCCATGCGCGCCAGCCACCGCCCCAATTAAATGAGCATTTTTCATCATATAAGCATTGGAAAGTTGCCATCTTTTCCAAATCCACACCTTTGCTTTCGCAATAGCGCTGATAATCTGTTTGGCGGTTTTGGTCTTTGCCGAATTTGAACCTTTTATAAAACTCTTCCAGAAGCTTTACTTTCAACTGATAAACTTCCGTATATCTGATTAATTCGCTCTCTCTTAATTCTTTTATCTGTTCTAAGTGTTCTTCTCTGTCTGACGGATTAAACTCCGGTACATTCTCAATATCAATATACATCGGATTCATAAACAAGCGGCTCAATGAGCTATACGGGCTGGCATCTTCGGGATAAGTATGATTCAAAACATTTAACGGATTTAAACCTATTATGTTTGCACCGTTGCGGGCTGCTATCTTTACCAACTCCGCTAAATCCGTAAAATCGCCGATACCCCAGTTATGCTCACTCTTTAATGAATATAACTGGATATTTAAGCCCCATATCTTACCGCTTGCCAAAGCCGCATTCTCATAGCACCTTCTTGGGGCAACGGCTAAAGTTGCATAATAAATATCTTCATCCACCTTGAATGATAAATTATAATAACCGAAGCTCAAAGTTGTATTGATGCGTATTTCTATACGCGCCAACTCAACCTCATTTAATACATATCTTTCACCGGTATCATTCACGCGAAAAGAAAGCTGGCCAAACATACCGGGGCCGGAGTTTTCCGGTGCGGCAATTATATCAAACGCTGCATCCAAACGTGATGAGGGAATGACTGCCGTAAACTCAACATTACCTTCTTCTACGACATAAATCGGCTCTAATGTTCGGCTCCATTTGCGGCGTTCAAATTCGGCTAAAGAATTATTTACATCCTCACTTGTCCAAGCATTGTAGCCTAAAGCAGAGGCTATGCGGCGGATGATATCTTCGCTGACTTCATAATCTTTTCTTATCAAACCCGCATCCGTAAAACGAACGGAAAGACCTAATTTCTCCGCCAGCTCTCTCAGATTATCATCCATCTTTTATTTCCCCTTTATTATTTTTTTATTTCAAATACCAATACGCTCCAGCCCGGAACTTTTATCGTTTTACCCGATGCCGGCGTGCCGCTAAACTTCTCTGAGCTATCCACCAAAAGTGTCCAGCTTAATTTTTCATCAAATTCTGGAAGTTTCCAATTTTGCTCATTAAAATCAGCATTAAAAATACACATTACATAATGCCCGCCGGAATAAACACTATAGGCGATATTTTTACGCTGCGGATTATGCCAATCCGCTTCCGTAAATTCGTCGCCTCTTTCGGTATACCATGTTATATCTTTAATACCGTTTCTGCCTTGCGGATGACCGGTGAAAAATTTGCGGCGGTCAAAAATTTTGAGCTTTTTTCTTAAACCTATCAACTTCTTTACAAAACGCGCATAGGTTCTATTTTCGTTTGTTATGGCCTCCCAAGCAAGCCATGTCAAAATATTATCCTGACAATAGGGATTGTTATTGCCAAACTGTGTCCGTGCCAGTTCATCACCTGACAATATCATCGGTGTTCCGAAAGACATCAGTAAAGTTGTCATCAAAGCACGGGCTCTGGCATAGCGGTTATTCTTTACGGTCTTGTTATCACTTTCACCTTCGGCTCCGGAGTTCCAGCTCCAGTTGCTATCACTTCCATCCCTATTTTCTTCGCCGTTGGAGTTATTGTGTTTACCGTTATAGCTAACCAAATCTCTCAAGCAAAAACCATCATGCGCCGTGACAAAATTGATACTCGCCCAGATATCTCTGTTGTTGTAATTAAAGACATCTGACGAACCGGTTATTCGGCTCGCTAATTCTGCCGTTTGTCCTAAATCACCCTTCCAAAAACGGCGGACAACATCCCTGAACTTGTCGTTCCACTCGGCCCAACCTGCAGGAAAAGCTCCAACCTGATAACCTCCAAAGCCCACATCCCATGGTTCGGCAATCAGCTTGGTTTCTCGTAACAGAGGGTCTTGGCCTGCAGCATATAAAAAACCGCTTTGCTGACTAAACTCCTTATTTTGCCTGCTGACCGTGGTGGCTAAATCAAAACGAAATCCATCAACATGCATTTCCTTAACCCAATAGCGCAAAGAATCCATCACCAAAGTCAAAACATTCGGGTTTTGCACATTAAACGAAGCACCGCAACCGGTCGTGTCAAAGTAATAACGCTTATTCTCCGGATTCAAAATATAATAAGATTCATTATCAATGCCACGATAACACAAAGTTGGTCCTAATTGGTTGCCCTCACCTGTATGGTTATAAACCACATCCAAAATAACCTCCAGATTATTCTGATGAAGCTTTTTGACCATATCCTTAAATTCTTTTATCTCTCCGTGTTCCAGATATGACTGTTCGGGCGCGAAAAATGAAAAGCTCTCATAGCCCCAATAGTTATCAACCACATAGCCTTTCTTATGCCTATTGCCAAAAAAAGCGTGTATCGGTAGCAATTCCACCGCAGTTACGCCCAACCATTTTAGATAACCGACTACTGACTTATGACTCATGCCTAAAAATGTTCCGCGCTGGACATCCGGAACTTTGGGGTGCAGACGCGTAAATCCCCTTGTATGGGTTTCATAAATAATGGTTTCTTCAAACGGGCGTTTTAAGGGCTCATCTCCTTCCCAGTCGTAATCATCTTCAACGACAACAGACTTCGGAACATAAGGCGCGCTGTCCAGCTCCGAAAAAGACAAATCCTTATCCGGACTATCCCAATCGTAACCAAATATGGCCTTATGCCAAATGAGCTTGCCGACAAGCTGTTTGCCATAGGGATCTATCAATAATTTATTCGGATTAAACCTTTTACCTTCTTCCGGCTTATACGGTCCGTAAACACGATAGCCATAAACTTGCCCTGGCTCCAGTCCCGGAATATAAATATGCCAGATACTGTTATCATTCTCGGTTATAACATAACGCTTTAGCTCTTGCGAACCTGTTTTATCAAACAAGCAGAGTTCGACCTTTTCGGCATGTGCCGAAAACAAGGCAAAGTTTACACCCTTCCCGTCGTAAACCGAACCTAGTGGATAAGGTTTACCGCTTGAGGGTTTGTTGCTTGCCATAATCGTTCTCCGCTTGTTTTAAAAACTCTTCCTAGCGTATCGGCTTAATTACGATGGTTGATAAAGGTGGAAGCGTTATGCGAATAGAATATGGTTTCATATTCCATTCCTGTTCTTCAGCTTCCATAAGACCTTCGTTCTTAACGCCGCTACCCCAGTAGTTTACATCATCACTATTAAAAATTTCTTGATAACGACATTTTTCAAAGACACCTACGCGATAATCTCTTCTGACAACAGGTGTAAAGTTACAAATCGTAATCAGATAATCTCCGGGCTGATTGCCTTTGCGGATATATGAAATAACACTATCATCCGCATTAGAGTGCTCTATCCACTCAAAACCACGATAATCAAAGTCAACTTCATATAGCGCCGAGTTGCCCTTATACATCAGGTTCAAATCACGAACGCAGTTTTGCATACCCTTATACATCGGGTATTGCAACAAGTGCCAACGCAAACTCTCTTCCGCATTCCACTCCCAATCTTGTCCAAACTCGTTGCCCATAAACAAAAGCTTCTTTCCGGGATGCGTGTACATAAAGCCGTAATAAGCTCTTAGGTTGGCAAATTTTTGCCACTCATCTCCCGGCATCTTAGCTAACATTGAACCCTTGCCATGCACAACTTCATCATGCGAAATCGGCAAAATAAAGTTTTCATTAAACGCATAGAGCAAGCCAAAGGTCAGCATACCATGGTGATATTTGCGGTGAACTGGATCTTTGCTGATATAACGCAAAGTATCGTTCATCCAGCCCATATTCCACTTATAACCAAAACCCAAGCCGCCCATTGAGGTCGGACGAGAAACCATCGGCCATGCCGTAGACTCTTCCGCACAAGTAAATGCGCCTTTGTTATGTCCGTAAACAAGCTCGTTCATCTTACGCAAAAATGATATTGCTTCCAAGTTCTCATTGCCGCCATAAATGTTTGGAATCCACTCGCCATTCTTGCGCGAATAATCCAGATACAACATAGAAGCAACCGCATCCACACGCAACCCGTCAATATGATATTCCTTCAACCAATATAAGGCACTTGCACACAAGAAGTTGCATACTTCGGTGCGACCATAGTTATAAATCTTTGTTCCCCAATCCGTATGCTCTCCTTTGCGAGGATCGGCATGCTCATATAAATGCGTGCCGTCAAATTCTACCAGACCATGTCCGTCTTTCGGGAAGTGTGCCGGAACCCAATCCATAATCACACCGATACCGGCTTGGTGGAATTTATCAATCATATAACGAAAATCATCCGGATTACCGAAACGAGATGTGGGGGCAAACATACCGGTTACCTGATAACCCCAAGATGCATCCAACGGGTGCTCCGCCAAAGGTAAAAATTCAACATGCGTAAAGCCCATATTGCTGACATAGGGGACTAAATAATCAGCAAATTCGCGATAGGTCAGATATTCTTCTCCGTGTTCGCCTTTACGCCGCCATGAACCCAAATGAACCTCATAAACAGACATCGGACGGTCAAAGCTGTTGGCTTGTTCACGATAGTTCATCCAGCCTTCATCTTCCCAATGATAGTTGTCAATGTTATAAACAATGGAGGCTGTGTTTGGTCTCATTTCCGAATAAAAAGCAACAGGATCTGATTTGACCAAAATATAATCTTGTTGGGTCTTTATCTCATATTTATAAAGCTCACCCTGTCCGATACCGGGGATAAAAATATCCCACACGCCGCAAGTCGGGTGCTTGCGCATCACATTGACACGACCATCCCAATTGTTGAAATTTCCGACAACCGAAACTCTTTTGGCATTCGGAGCCCAAACGGCAAAACTTACACCGGCAACACCATCCATCATTAAAGGATGCGCACCGAGTTTTTTATACATATCCAGATGTGTTCCTTCGGCTAAAAGGTATGCGTCAATATCACCGATGTTGGACTGAAAACGATAGACATCTTCAGCCATATAAACATTGCCTAAGTCATTCTCAATTTTGAAACGATATGCAAAATTTTCACCAACTCCGAGGTTGATTTGATAAAAACCACGCTCATCCAATTTGGTCATTTTTCCAAGTGATGTTCCGTCATTTTTTATGACCTCAATTGAGCGCGTGTTGGGTTGATATGCTCTGATATAAACTTCCTTGCTACCCTTATCTCTATGTATGCCCAAAACGGCAAAAACATTGCCATGATTGCCGTCAATTACCGCCTGCATTTCTTCTTTTGATAACAGATATTCCATATAGCCCCCTATAGACTTAGACATAATTAATTTTGATAATAAATTCACCCTTCAAAACTAGATATAAATTCTTATCATTTTAATTGCAAGGCAAATTCATAACCTGTTTATCTTTTATTTTGCAAAATCAATATTATCTCAAGATTTGTTATTGACGTATAAAATTTTGAATGTATATTAGAACGTGTTAGCAAACATTTTTTATTTTTATTTGGAGTTAGTTATGGTTAAATATAATGAAAATGCAATCAAAGAAGCTGCTTACTATTTGTGGGAAAATGCTGGTCGCCCGATGGGTCAGGACGAGTATTTTTGGTCTTTGGCAATAGCTCAGTTTTCTAACAACAGCAAATCTTCTTGCAAGTCTAACACTTCTTGCAACTCAAAGAAGACCTCTGCTTCTTCTAAGAAAACTTGCACCAAAACTTCTTCTTGCAAGAGCGCTTCTTCTGCTAAAAAATCTGCAAAATAATCGCACTTTTTTAGAGTTGAAAAATTAAAAAAACCTCTCAAATTTGAGAGGTTTTTTTAATGCTTTTTTTGTGCCGAAATTACATAGCCAAAAACTTCGGAATCACCCTCATTCCTTAGCTTTTCGCGACTGATTTTTTCTTGTAAAAATCCATTTTTCTCAAGCAAGTTTTGAACATATTTTAAGCTATGCAGGAAGCGTCCAGATGCGTGCAAAAACCATTCAGAATCGTTTATGAAATTTTCCGAAACGGTGAAGATTACACGACCATTTTTTTTAAGCGAATCATAGAGGGCGGAAAAAAGTTTTTCCATATCCCCGATATAGGTAAAAACATCTGCTGCAACAATCAAATCATAAGATGATTTTTTGCACTCCAAATGAGTAATAATATCTTGGCAAATCAACTTGTTATATATCTTTTTTGCCTCTGCTTCCTTGAGCATTCCGGAAGATAAATCTACCCCTGTCAGACCTCTAATTGAGGCATATTTTTTCAAGAATTTTCCACATAATCCGGTACCGCAACCGGCATCCAGAATCCGTAAACCGAAGTATTTTTTTGCCCCATAAATTTCTTGTAAGAATCTATAAATTAAATCCGGCGCGCGATATTCAAGTCCATGCAAAACTTGTTCAAAATCGGGCGCAAAAACATCAAAAATACGGCGTACATATTCCGCAGGTGCAATAGCCTCCGAAGCCCCTTCAGACAAGGCTTTGCACATATGCAAAACTATCTGATTTTGACCATATTTTTCCTGCCAAATTTTTACATATTCTACGCAGAGAGAATCTTGTTTTTCTAATTTTGCTTCATATAAAAGATAACCGAAATTTATGTGATGCGACTCTTCTCCGCCACTTTTTTCCACAGCCTGCCATCCATTTTCAAGGGCATTTTTCCACAGCGATTTTTTCTGATATGCTTGTGATAAATAATTGTGAATCCATGGGTCTGCAGAATCGATTTTTTCAGCACTTAAAAACGCTGATAATGCCTCGTCATAATCACCTGTTTCAAGCGCTGAATTTCCAACCAATGTCCAAGCCTGCAATGCTTTAGAATCCAACTTTGTTGCTTGTTTGGCATAGTGCAAAGATGCTGCATAATCTTTAAGGTCAAAATAGGTATTGGCAAGATTGATGACGGCAACAAAATAGTCTTTGTTTATCTCAACCGCTTTTTTATAATATTCCAATGCTTCGGCATATTTTTTTTGACGATAAAAAACATTGCCCAAATTTATTAATGCAGAAAGATTTTCAGAATCATATTTTAAGGCCAAGCAAGAATATTTTTTTGCCTCTTCCAAATTTTCCAATTCATAATATGCCGTTGCCAAATTACTTATGGCCGGAAGAGATTTTTTATTTTGCTTATATGCTTTGAGATAACACTTAACTGCCGACTCTTTATTACCCAGAGCATCAAAACAATTTCCCGCACAAATATAGTAATCTTCTTTTTCGGGGTTGCTTTGCGCAAGCTCCAACCAAGCGGAAAGCGCCAAAGGAAACTCGCCTTTTTGATAATATTCTTGCGCCATATTTTCCAGATTTGACAATGTCTTAACCCCTTTCTTGCAAATTTATTGATATTTTTAATGATTTTTAGTAAAAAAACTATTGACGACTGGAAATAAATATTATATCTATTCTTCTCGTAAACGATGGGGGTATGGCGGAACTGGTAGACGCGCTAGACTCAAAATCTTGTGGCCTCAGGCCGTGTCAGTTCAAGTCTGACTACCCCTACCAATCAAAAAAAGACCTGTTTCTAACAGGTCTTTTTTTTATTCTATTACTCTCACTTATAGTGATATCGGCAAGAGATAATCAAAATTTCATTATCTGCAACACGATACACTAGGCGATGTTGTTGATTTATGCGTCTTGACCAACATCCGCTTAGGTCAAATTTAAGAGCTTCCGGTTTACCTAAACCTTCAAAAGGTGTTTCCATAATATTGATAATCAACTCCTTGATTTTTGCCGCCAACCTCGGTTCTTGCTGTTTCATCAGCAAATAGTCCTTATACGCAGTTTTGGTAAACTTAAAGCTCGTCAATTTTGACATCTATGACTTCTCCGTTATCTGCCTGTTCAAGGCTTTTTCTTAAATGCTCTGCATTGTACGGATTGGACAATAAGTAACAAGTTTCCATCCACGAATTGTAATCATCCAAACTCATCATTACTGCTGACGGCTTATTGGTTCTGGTGATGATTTTAACCTCACTGTTGTTGCAAACTTCATCCAATAACCTTGCCATATTTTGCCGAGCACTTGTATAAGTTACAGCTTCCATAATCGAATCCCCCACCGTTGTTTTAAATATTGTACAACATTCTGTACAATAATGCAACAAATTTTAACGCATAAAAAAGACCTGTTTCTCACAGGTCTTTTTTTTATTCCATT
Source organism: uncultured Pseudomonadota bacterium (assembly GCA_949298065.1). Taxonomy (GTDB): domain Bacteria; phylum Pseudomonadota; class Alphaproteobacteria; order RF32; family CAG-239; genus Scatacola_A. The sequence continues at coordinate 20,203 of CASFUZ010000008.1, forward strand.
ACCTCAATAAAGTTTGAATATCGCCCGACCGATTCATTAGACTGCTTGATGGCGACATCGCTCATTATCTTATTCTCATACAGTTCCTTAAAATAATCTGTCGGTTCCACGCTTAAAATTGAAGATGCTTCATCATAGCTCAACTCCAGCCCTATCAACGGTGCCGTTACATCAAAGTTTATCATCTTCTCATAATATTCTTTGGCTATCTTAAACTTGGTGGTCAAAGGTGCATCCGTCCCCTCATCTCTGATTTGTACATAGCGTTTGGCCGTTTCAAAACGGATATAATTTTCTATCAGAATCGGAAAAAATTCTTCCAATGCTTCAGCCATAATTTCCTCTCTTTTACATTTTACTTTTATTTTTTCTACCGCCTGTTACAACATCTGTCAATCACTAATAAAATTGCCCAAAAAGTTTATATACAAGCTATAAAAAATCTTGTACCATCTTCTTAATCTTAAATCTTTTCGGAGAAGTAAATATGTCTGACATCTTGCAATATGAGGACTTGCGAATCAGCTTTCTCGGGCACAGCGGTTTTGTGCTCAACAAGGGCGAATCTTCCGTGGTGATTGACCCCTTTTTGACCAACGCACCTATGGCAACCCAAAAACCGGAATCCATTAAAGCTACGGATATTTTGCTCACCCATGGCCACGCCGACCATTTGGGTGATGCCGTTGCCATTTCCAAAGCCAACAAAGCCCCGATTACCGCTGTTATGGAGCTTGCCGAATATTGCGCCGAGCAAGGTGCGGAAATCATCCGCCTTCCCATCGGCGGCACTTGGAAATATCCTTGGGGAACGGCACAATTTCGTTATGCCATGCACAGCGGATTTTTGCCCAACGGAAAGCCCTTCGGTCAAGCTGCCAGCATCTTTTTGAACTTTGGCAAAGTCAAAGTCTATGCCTTAGGCGACACGGCTCTCCAGCAAGATTTTAAGCTGGTCGGCGAAGTTTATAAACCTGACATCGCTTTTATTCCCATCGGCGGGCGCGCGAATATGAATATTGATGAAGCCGTCATTGCCGCCGGTTGGCTTAATCCCAAAATCGTCGTGCCCATCCACTATGACCTCTTCACGGAAGGGAAAGTTGACCCGCTTGACTTTAAAACCAAGCTGGAATCCGCAACCAACATTCAATGCAAAATTATGCTCCCCTGACAAGCTGTTGCCAGCTTGACAAGTGGACGCCCTTGAGCGCAAACTGTAGCCAGTTTGACCGCATCAATGGCTGTGGTGCTAACCTTTGTTGAACCGCGCAAGCTGTTGCCAGCTTGACCGCATCAATGGCTGTGGCGCGAATCTTTACTGAACCGCGATGCTTCCTAAGTGCATATCTATCTTTTGTGCCCTATGTCGTTATGGATTCTTCGGAGCAAAGCTCCTCTGAATGACAAGCTGTAGCCAGCTTGACCGCATCAATGGCTGCGGTGCGAACCTTTGTTGAACCGCGATGCTTCCTAAGTGCATATCTTGTTTATGTGCCTTGTATCCTTATGGCTTCTTCGGAGCAAAGCTCCTCTGAACGGGCGTGTATTTTTTCCATTTCAAAGCTAAAATCTTTGCCATAGAAATTTATCAGAATCAAAAAATCGCTCCATTGCACATTGCCTTTGCCCAACTCTATGCGGTCAATGATTGTGGGGGTAAGCCCCGTTCGGCGGGAAACGCTTTGTATGCTATAATTCTTATGATAACGACATCTAAAAAGCACAAAACCCAATTGTCGGCGCAATTTGCGTTTGCGATTTATATTTTGCAGATTAAAACCCAAATTCATACTGTTCAACTCCTCTTTTGTATAAAACAAAACCGCTCTCACTTGAGAGCGGAGGAGTTGGAAACTGTACAGAAACAGTGTGCTTATTCGCCCGCAAAAAACGGCTTATATCGCACCATCCTCCACAATGGGAGGTTAATTATTTTCTGTAAGGAGTTTCCACACTCCGACACCAGCTTAACCATTGCTGATGACGGATGTGATTATAAAGGTTTCATTCTATTTTGCAACACATAAAAAAAGCACCTTGCGGTGCTTCTTTTTTATGCTCTTTTCCAGCTTGTGCCGGAAGGCGTGTCTTCCAAGATAATGCCGGCTTCTTTCAGCTCATTGCGAATCTGGTCTGCCAAGGCATAATCTTTGTTCTTTTTGGCTGCCAAACGCTCCGCAATCTTTGCCTCAATATCAGCCTCGCTCATTCCGCCTTCTTCATCGGTTCCGCCCTTAAACCAGACTTCCGGTTCTTGGTACAACAAGCCCAAAACATCTGCCGAAGCCAAAAGCTCAGACTTATACTTAGCCTTGTCTTCCATTGTTTCGGCTTTGTTCAGATTATTGACAATCTCGTGCAGAACAGACAATGCCAAAGGTGTGTTGATGTCATCAGCCAGAGCTTCCATCAACTTAGCGTTCGGAGCTGTTTTTTCAGCCTTAACATCGGCATTCTGACGCAAAGCATTATAGAACTTATCCAACGCCGCTTTTGCCTGATTCAGCCCCTCAAAAGTGAAGTTAAACGGCTGATGATAATGTGTGGTCAAGAACAACAGACGCAGAGCCTCTGCCGGATATTTGGATATAATCTCATCCACATTATAGAAGTTGCCCAAAGACTTGGACATCTTAACACCATCTACCATCAACATTCCGGCATGCACCCAATATTTGGCAAAACTTGAGCCGGGATGTGCACAGCAAGACTGAGCGCATTCGTTCTCGTGGTGCGGGAAAATCAGGTCTGAACCGCCGCCGTGAATGTCAAAAGAATCGCCCAACAACTTGGAGCTCATCGCCGAGCATTCCAAGTGCCAGCCGGGGCGGCCATAGCCCCAAGGGCTGTCCCATCCGGGTTGGTCGGGGTCTGAGGGTTTCCACAAAATGAAGTCTGCCGGATTTTTCTTATAATCCGCAACCTCAATGCGCGCGCCGGCTAACATCTCCTTCATGGAGCGGCCGGAAAGAAAACCATAATTCGGCATAGAATCTACGCTGAACAAAACGTGCCCCTCTGCCTCATAAGCATGACCGTTTTGCAACAGCAACTTAACCAGCTCTATCATCTCCTGAATATATTCAGTCGCACGCGGGCGATAATTCGGGTTCAGAACATTTAACTTTTTCATATCGTCCAGATACCACTGAAAAGTCTGTTCCGTAATCTCACGAATGGATTTTCCGGTTTCTTTGTGCTTGTTTAATATCTTATCATCAACATCCGTAATATTAGATACGTAAGTTACGTGCTCTTTGCCATATACCTGACACAGAAAACGATATAACACATCAAAAACGACCGAGGTTTTGGCATTGCCCAGATGCGCGCGGTCATAAACTGTCGGACCACAGACATACATACGCACATTGTTTGCATCAATCGGGGTGAACTCCTGTTTGCGGCGCAACAGCGTATTATGCAGGCTGATTTTCATTTTCTGTCTCCTAATCACTTATTCCCATAAGGCGTTTTTGAGCCTTTTCTTTGCCGATGAACGGCAAGAGATGTTTCAGTTCCGGACCATCCGGCAAACCGGTTAAGGCCAGACGTAGCGGATGGAACAAATCTTTTCCTTTTTTGCCGGTTTGTTGCTTAATGGAATCGGTCCAAGTTTTCCAGGTTTCGTCATTCCACGGCTCTTGCGGCAAAAGCTCGGCCGCAGCCTTAGTTACAACTTCATCTTCAAGCACAGGTTTAATATTCTTAAAGCAAACATCAGCCCAAATCTGAACATCATCAACCTTGCTTAAATTACCGCGGACGGCATTCCAAAATTCTTCACTGACGTTAACTCTATCCTTAACATTTTCATAAGGCAGAGCATGCAGATAAACCGTATTGAAACGGCGCAAATCTTCGGCATCAAACTTTGGCTGAGAACGTCCCAAACGACCAAAATCCAAAGAAGCTGCTAAATCTTCCAGAGCATAAAAAGGCTCAATACTTTCAGAGGTGCCGAGCTTTGCCAAGAAAGAGCAAATTGCCATAGGCTCAACGCCTTCGGCTCTCAACTCGCGAACGCCCAAAGACCCTAGACGTTTGGATAACTTGCCTTCCTTACCCGTGAGCAAAGGCAAGTGTGCAAACTCAGGCACTCTGCCGCCGATAGCATTAAACATCTCTATCTGAACCGCTGTATTGGTTACATGGTCCTCACCGCGGACAATATGCGTAATACCAAAATCAACATCATCAATAACCGATGGCAGATGATACAAGAAAGTTCCATCCTCACGGATGACAATCGGGTCGCTCAACTTAGAGGCATCATACTTAACTTCGCCGCGAATCAGGTCATTCCACTTAATCTCACCGGAAACAAGTTTGAAACGATAATGCGGATGACGGCCGTCTTTCTTGCGCTGAGCGATTTCTTCATCGCTCAATCTGCGTACATAAATCGGAGGTTGTCCTTTAGCCATAAGTTGCTTGCGCATCAGCTCCAATTCTTCGGGAGTTTCCCAGCAAGCGTAAATACGGCCTTGTTGTTTGAGTTGTTCCACAACAGCGTTATAACGCTCCATTCTGGCGGACTGGCGGGCTTCCTCCGTCCAGTTCAGCCCGAGCCAAACCAAAGACTCTCTCAAGGAATCTTCATATTCTTTTTTAGAACGTTCTCTGTCCGTGTCATCAATACGGAGCATAAAACGACCACCTAATTTTTTGGCCAAAAGCCAGTTAAACAATGCTGTGCGCGTATTGCCGATGTGCATATAGCCGGTCGGGCTCGGCGCAAATCTAACTTTGATATTATTACTCATAAAAAAATCCACTAAAGTTTTGCAAAACTATAGCGGATAATATAAGTTTGTTACAATAAATTCAACTGATTTTTAGAAATTTTGTTGTTCCAACTTCATTTGGTTTTGTTGCTCGGCTGATACGGTGATGTTTTCTAAATCTTCCAAGAACCACTCCATCTCATCATCAAGCTCTCTTATCATCTCATAAAAACGTCCTCTGTATGAGAGAATCAAGCTACTTTCAGCCAACTTCAGGTCTATGATTTTTAGCTTACCATCAACTTTGTGAACACGAAAACTTACTAAAAAGCTGTTTTGGTTTTGTGTGTTCTGCGGCTCTCCGTCCAAAGTAATTAACGTGTTGATATCCGTATAATTTTTTTCTGTTTTAACGTTGGTTACTTTAAAATCTATGTCAAAATCAAAGTTTAGCGGAAAACCTTTATATAAACTCAAGGAATAGCGCTTGAACAGAGGGATATAGCGCGCCTGTTGTTCCTTGCTCATTTGCCGCCAATATTTGCCGACAACAAACTTGCCGATATAATCTAAGTCAACATCATTTAGAAACATCTCATCTAACTTGGCATATTTGCTTTTGAGGTCTTGAAGCGAAAAAGCATCAAGCAAAGCTCGTCCCTTTTGGTTTGCCCAAGCTTCTGCTTCCTTAGGGTTGATTTTTTCCGCAGCTGAAGCAAGCCCGACAAAACAAGCAAAACAAAATATGATAAGTTGCAAAAAAATCTTACTTTTCATAAAAAATCTCTTATTATTGTCCTATCTTTTGTATAAGTATAACATCATTTGGTTAATAAAATGAAACTTAAATTCGTTTTTTGTTGTTTTTTGTCTTTAACTTTTGCTTCAGAGGCTTTAGCTGCAGCTGATGCCGGTTTGCGTTATATGCAGACCAGAGGCGTGGTTCGTTGCGGAACGGATTTGTCTGCGCAAACCTATGCTTACAAAGATGAAAACGGTTATTGGCGCGGAATTGATGCGGATTTGTGCCGCGTGTTGGCTTTGGCCGTGCTCGGCGACAAAGAACGTATTGAAATGGTTAATGTTCCAAACAACTTGGTTTCAAAATATCTGGCAACCAACAAAATTGACATTATGCTCGGCGGGGCTTCTTACTCTGCTAGCAATGAAATTAAATCTCAAGCTGTCCCTGTTGATATTGTTTATTATGACAAACAGTCGTTCCTTGCAAAAAATGCTGACCAAGCAACCTCTATGGAAGACTACAAAGGACAGAAGGTTTGTGTCGTTACTGATTCTGATGATTTTTATAATTTGGAAGAATATAATGCAAAATATAATCTTAATCTTAAAATTCTTCCTTTTGCCAGCACTCAACGCGCTAAAGAAGCTTTTTTACTTAATCGCTGCCCGCTATTGACCGGAAATGTTTTATTCTTGCAAAACATCTTAAAATCAGCAGGCGTTAAAGATACTACAACTCAGGTCTTACCTGAAATTATTAGCGTTAAACCCGTTTATGCCTTTACGCATAAAGAAAATAATTCTTGGCGTATCTCCGTAAAATGGATTTTTAATGCTCTCAAACTTGCCGAGAATCTGGGAATCAACTCAATAAATAGTGATATCTTTATTGGCGCTCAGGATGTTTCTACAAAAAATCTGCTCGGCGTTAACCCTGATTTGTGGAACAAGTTTAAGGTTCATAATCCGCAATGGCTTCGTCAAGAGCTTAAAGAGCTCGGAAATTATGGCGAAATCTATGAAAGAAACTTGGGAAAAGAATCTGTCTTCAAACTTGAAAGAGAGCAAAATAAACTTATAAACGATGGCGGCTTGATTATTCCGCAGCCATTTTTATAAACTTTGCTTTCAGATATTTTGCTGCCGTATCCAACGCATCTTCCGTGACACGATGACGACCGCCTTTTATGACATAAGTTTCTACCGCACAACCCATTTTTTGCAAATTTTGTTTGGAGAAATCCAGCGCCTCAAAGCGTACCAAATTATCTTCATCCCCATGTATGAGCAACATATCCGGTGAACTTTGGGCATGCTTTAGCAAAAATTTTGCCGGCGCGACAATACCGCTGAAGCTTATACAGCCACCGATTTTGTTCGCCCTCATCAAAGAGATATAAATTGCCAACATTGCGCCTTGCGAAAAACCGCAAAGGTATAAATCCTTATCATCCAACTGATATTCGTTCAGGCAGTTATCAATATATGGATTAACATACTCAAAAGCTTCCCTAAAACCCGGGGCCATCTTTTCATAAAAAGCAACGCATTCTTTCAATGTCGGAACGGTCTTTCGGTCATCATTGGGGTCAAAGCGGTGCATGGAATACCACTGCCTTTTGTTGGGGTGTATCTCGCACAAAAAAGGCGACTGCGGCACATGTACGGCAACATCGTCTAGCTTATCTATCAACGGTGTTATGGTTTTATCTATGACCTCTGACGAATCTATATAGCCATGCAAAAACACGACCAACCGCTTGGGATGACCCTTAACGTGTACGATTTCCTCTGTGATTAAATCCGGCAATGGTTTTACCTTCCCTATTTATCCTTAAAATTCTTTACAAAAAAAATGTTAACATATAATAAACACAAAAAAAATTATATCCCCCGAAGTTTGACTTCGGGGGATATTTATCAGAACTTGGGATATTTTTCTTTAATATCTTGCCATCTTTCAATAACATCTATCAACTCGTAAGGTAAATCGCCGCCTTCTTGCAAAACCATATCAAAAGCTTTCAAAATTGCATCCAATTGGTCTCCAAACGGCAAAGCTTTTTCATAAGCTCTGCAACGCTTTTCCTGATAGCTGAGCTTTCTTCTTGGCATTTCCTCCTCCTTACTTTAATACTTTATTGGCAATGGATAAACCTTTATCCAAAAGATTTTTACGATATTGGTTTTGGGTATTGTTGTATTCTTCTTGCTGAGACATGAATGCGACGTTATCTCTCTCAATATCATCAAAAGCTTCATCAATAAGCCGATTATTGGCTGCATCTGCCGAAGCGGAAGATGATATACCCATACTGGACATGCGCGCGTGTCTTGTGGCAAGTTGTTGTTCTAATATATTCTTCTTTCTCTGCATATTTAAATACTGCAACAGAAATGCGTTTTTTTCTTGCCTTTTGGCCGAACTTTTAGAATCAAAAATGCTTTTTATATCACTTGCCATACCAAGTGAACCTAATAATGATTTTAATGATAATCCTCCTCCTGCTTGAGATGCTACTTTTGATGCTGCTAATCCGGCTCCGGCACTTGCTAGTCCTGCCCCTGCTGAACCTGCTCCTGCTCCGGCTGCTCCCGCAGAACCTGCTGCCCCTGCTGCTGCCGCTGCTGATAATCCTCCCATATTTTTTCTCCTTTCATTTATCCTTTTATTTTTACCTCTAATACCGCTGACAATAGGGTAAATGCCAACGGTTCATCTGACTTGATACTCCAAAGTGGTTTGTCCATCTCTCTTATCCAACCTAATGCTCTTAAATGGACATCTCCGCTGTATAAACTTGGTGGTGCATCCAATATCTCATCTTTGAATAGTCTTTTTAACGGTACTTGAAGATAACCGCTTCCCATATCTATACAAAAACTTCGCGAGTTTATGATTCGGAAAAGTCCACTAATAACCCTTAAGGCTTGCGGTGAATATGGTCTGACAGCATCCGCAACATAGGGCAACGGCTCTATGATGTGTTCATAAGACAAGCCAACAACCAAATCTGAAGCTTCCTCCAATAAATCTATGCTGCCATCTTCAACCTTGTATTTTCCGACACTAAAGTCATCTGCCAGAACAGAAATTTCACATCCGTCCAAATCTTCCAGACCTGACCACAACTTTTTCGGCATTTCCGAATGAAGTTTGATGGCGCAATCGGCATAAAATTCATCGCTCATCTTTTCAATGAAATATCCATTCTTTCTTGATGTACAAAAATAAACCTCATTACCCATTACGGCTACTGATAAAAATTTTCCTTCCGTCTTCAGTTTGCTCCACGCTGTCACTTCTTCCGTGCGATAACTGGTTAAACATGATACTGTCCCATCTGCCAATACAATATATAAAACACTCTCATCCCGACTAAAATCATTGTCTACAGGCATATTTAATATATCTCCTGACATTAAGGTTAGATCTTTTGACTGGTAGGCCTGTTCCGTATCCGTATATAAAAACTCTCGTAATTGCCTTCCACTTTGTGATACAAATACCGTAGCTCCATCAATCTGTTGCGGATATATACTGCACTTGTCATAACTTCCCGTACTGGTTTGACGACTGAGCTGAATACTGGTCGGAGTCAACGGATTGCCGCTAACCATCCACTCCGCTCCGGTCGTAAAAACTAATAAATGTCTGGCTGATACCAGCGCTTTTATGGTGTTTACCTGATCTGATAATATGCCAAACTCTATCGCTTCATCATCCAAACCTGTTCCAATATCAAAATTAAATAAATCTCCAGATTTGGAAAACCATAAGCGGTTCGGTAAGCTTTTAGAGCCGCCAAAGACTAGCCGATTTTGATGAAATGTTACAGAATTGGGCCAACCTCGCTGTGGCGAAAAGGCGGATTCCTCCCAATCATTCGTTGAACCTGTGGATGATAAACCTTTAGTTACGTTAGCTTGTACACTTGTGGCACTAACATATTTACTTATTTTTGCTTGACCTCCACGAACATTAATCAAACTTCCGACCGAAGCTGCGGTAAATATTTCTGAAGGTGATGATATGGTAATCGTTCCACTCATTCCACTTGGAGATATATATACCTTATGATTATAATAATTATAAAATGGACAATAAATTCGGCCGTCTTTTGTATAATATTCCATCTTTGAGATTTGCCAATCTTCATTATTACCGCGCGTGATTTGTTGCGGCGCGACATCCGGATGGACGACCAATAAGGTATCCGCACTTTGCGTATAATTTAATGAATTCAGCTGTTCCTCTGTCCAAGGAGAACTTAACGTCTTGATGCAAACACCATCACTGTAAATACGAATTTCTCCTTCGCTTATGGCTACTAAGTAAGTTTGCTCTGTATTAAACTCAAACGGAATTAGTCTTGCAGGTTTGCTCAGTTTATCTACTTTTGCCAAGCCTTTGCGTCTTGATACACCCCCGGTTGGGTGGATAATGACATTTTCTAACGTCCGAGCACCATTTTCAAATATGCTCAAATCACCTCGTCCATATAAATTTCGCCCGATATATCCGGCTGTGAAATTTGTTTTGACCTGAAGCATATTACTCATTGTCTGGCCTCCACAAGCGTGAAGTCTTCAAATCGTTTGGGCGTTGATTGTTGCGCATCAATCAATCGTGTTCTTTTTTCCAGCTCCTCAAAGGTTTTTTGCAGATATTCCGAACGTGTCGTACTTTCGGTTAACGGTAGGCAAAATTCTGAAGCCAATCTTGCTATCAACAACTCACAAAAATATGCCGGAAACAAGCTCTCATGCGGCCGAAAAATATATGTCAGATTAACTTCCGGAACATTTGTATGCAGGCGGTTTTCAACTATACGATATTCTATGCCTCTGCCGTTTCTTCCGCTTCCTGCCGATAAAACCCGCAAGAAATCATTCGGCAACTGATATGCATAACTATAATCCGCCAAAGGAACTCCGGCCAAACGCGGCAAAGACTTTTGCCCAACTGCAAAACTCCAAGGATATGAGGCTAATAAACCATCTCTTATCATCGGGTATAAATTTGCGGCAACTTCCGCCTCCGCTGTTCCGTCCAGAAAAGATGTTATGCTTTCTGCGCCGATTTTTAATAAAGCATTTGAACAAATGCTGATGTCGGTATAAGCCATTTTGTTTCTCCATTTAAAATGGGAAGCCGCTTTCACGCGACTTCCCGGTTATCATTTGCTAATAATGCGCTTGTTTTTTTATAAACCTAAGCTGCTGCCTGAGGTTGAGATATTGTGTCTGCAACCGTTACAGAACCTGCGGCAATATCCGTTACACTTAAAATTGCCGGCGCAACAGCTGCCGCATTATTGGCTACGACCAAAATCATATCTCCCTTGCGCGCAAAAGCCGAAACATCATTAAAATAGCCCTCTCCTTTGACGCTTTCCAAAGTATCGGGGGTTTGATAGTTCCAAAGTGTAAAACCGTTTGCATAGGCCATTACGCTAAAGTTTTTTGAATTAAATGCCATTGTTTTATTCCTTTCTTATTCTACTAAATTGAAGCTTCTTTGCATTTGATGCGGATGACACCCGTGCCATCAATCAGGCAAGCACCTTGGCTCATCATATTATTAACGAAGTGTGCCGCATGGTCGCCATGCCAGCTGATGTCTGACTTTACTTCCTGACCGCAAGCATGGCCAACTGCCGTTTTGTGGAAAATGAAGCAATCGCGATTAGTGCCATTAAGCGGCAAACCTGTGTGCATAATCCAGTTAATGCCCAACCATTTGCGGCTTTCCGTACCCTTCAAGAACGGCAAGTTATCTCCGGCATAATCCGAATTTGAAAATTCCTGAATATTGAGCAAAGCATTCCACTGATACGGACCAACCAAGCCAAAACGCTGACCATCATCCGGAACATCATTTTCATTCAGCTTGGCAAAAGCATCCAAAATTTCTTTTTTGGTCATGACCTCGGCATAATCACCGACATCATTTTCCGGACCAACCTGAGCCAAAGCATTGATAATCAGTTCATCTGTCTTGCGGCCCAAGGCATAAGCACCGGAGTTGGCAATAACTCGGCGCTCATCAATGCTCAATTTGAGCTCGTCCAAAGCATCTACCCAATCGCCTGCATAGTAATCCTGCAACTCGCATTCAACGGGAGAATGATCCAAGCTCATTACCGGAACCAAACCATGGCGCGCTTTTTGAGAAGCAATACCCTTACCAACCTTCTGGAATACGGTTGAAGAGCCCTTAACACCATTTTTATAACGAACGGTGTTTCTCAGCTTAGAACCGTTTTGCTGATAACAAAGGTGAACATCTGCTTCAAATTGTTTGATAAAAGATTCACTTACTTGTGTTGACATTATTTTTTCTCCATAAAATTAAAAAAAAGATTTTGTTTTGATTAAAAAAATCCTGAGGTTTTATTTCTCAGGATAAAGTTTTTCAAAGCCTTTGGTGATTTTGGCGATATAAGCTTTGTCTTTGTCTCGCCAATAGCGCGGGTCTTCCATCATCTTACGCAAATTTTCCTCGCTTAAGTCCTCTCCAAAATCTCTGTCTTTGCCCAAAGACGGCTCATTTGAAGACATCATCTTATACAAGGCAATAACGCCATCCGCGGTTGAGCCCAAAGCCTCATAAACATCGGTTTGCAAGTTTCTTTTTGCCCAAACGGAAATCTGACGGCAGACTTCGCTAAATTTTTCCTCAGAGCCGAAATAGCGTTTGAGCCTGTCTATCTGTCTTTCCGCTTCATAATCGGAGGCTAGACTATCCAACACGGGAATAACACGCTCATTGGCTAAATCATAAACCAACTGTGCCTGCTCGTTCGTAAAGCCTTTTTCATAAAAACGCTTGAAAATTTCATCATCTCTGTCAAGCAACGGATGTGGAAAATTAACCTCATATTTATCATAACTTTCCGGCATATTGCGATTATGAATCTCAACCAGATTATCATCGCGCGAAGCCATATAATTATAGTCTTCAATCAATGCCTCAAGGTTTACCTGACCGGTTTCTTCATTCCAGAATTTGTCTGGAAGTCCGGCCGGTTTGCCTGTCTGGGCGGAAGGTGATTTTTCAATCAGATTTCCTTCAAATTTTTTGTTCATTATTTTTCCTTTCAAAAAAAGAAGTTGTTAAAATTTATTACACGAAAACGCCAAAATGCAACTTACTAAATGCCGCTGACCTTCCAGATGTCTTAGTTCATCGGAAGAACTGTCCGGCCCGAGATAGCGCTCTAGGGTAATTTTTCTTAAATGAGAGAGAACTATCTTTCCCTCTCTGCTTGCAAAACACCTGACATAAGCGTTTCGGATTTCCTCCTCACTCATATCCTTGGTATCATAAAACTCCGGCATCTTGTGTTGCCTCCCCCGTTATGGCTGACGCAAGCTCTGCCAAACCTGTATCAGTCGCCGGTTTTTCCTCAACAATCAAAGAGGCCGGAACATTCAGGGTATGTCCGAGCCACTTGGCGGCTTCAAACATATTTACGGCGGCTTGACCATCTGCGCCAAGCATTGCCGCCTGAGTTATCCATTCGGTTACGTTGCTGACATCTTTTCTGGCTTGAGACATTGCCAAAGGAGATTTGTATTGTAAGTCAACAATTTTGCCGTCTAAATCAAAGTTCATAACATCGCCGCGTCTTCTCAAAATGCAAAAAGCTCTTTTAAGCAGCGGCGTTAGAAGTTCTGACTGTAAACGTCCGAAGCTTGCACCCAAGATGCGGGCTATCTCTGCCGAACGCTCCAAGACTTCGGTGGCGGTCATAGACGGCGTGTTAATCTCTGCCAGTCTGTCTGCCAACAAAGCATGGTTGATCCTTTTGCGCAAATCTTCCAGCACGAGCTGCGAAACATCAAACTTTCCGGGGGCTTCCAATGCCGTTAAGCCCTTTGAACCAACAGCTTTCGGAATAATGGCTCCCGGAACCAATTTGATGTTGGCCGGATTGAGAACGCCATCATCATCTGCCTGCCAAATGCCCGTTACAGAAATAGAAGCATTTTTCAAAATGAGCTCTACCACTTTGTTTGCGGTCTTGATATCCGGCAAAGCTTTCATCACCGGCGAACGCCCATAAATCTCTCCGGGGGCTTTCAACCAACGAAAATTGATAAAAGGTGATGTCTCAAAGACACCCTCCCTTAAGATAAAGCCGGAATTAAAACCAACATCGCTATCCCAGATAAATGCCGTATAATCATAACCGCAAGCGCCGCAATTGCCGTTACGCGGTGTTACAGCCTCTATCAAGCGAACTTTATAATCCGGCTCATCCTCGCTTTTCTTTAAGAAATCCGCGGGGACTTCGCTTTCCGGAAAACGCTCTCGGATACCGCCCAAATTGATGCGTGAGCATCTGAATGTTGTGTCAATTTTTCCGGACGCACTTTCTTCAATGGCTATTTCTCTCAAGGGTACGGCATAAAACCGAAACGCAGAAGCCTCGCCCAAAGGCGCTTCCTCAAACATTAAGCAAGCCGTGCCTGCCGTTACCAAATCCAGATAGCATTGGTGAATTTCTACCGCGAAATTTGAGTGCTCAAAATTTTGGAGCATAATATCCGTGGTTTTTTCCAAAACAGGCGCTACTTGTGTTTTTTCCGTTTCCGTCAATTCGCTGCCGGATTTCAGACCAAACCATTTTGCCCAGGCCGGCGTAAGTTCCGCCAGCAAAGATGAAGCCAACTGGTCCACCGCGTCCGGTGCCGTGCCGTCATATAAGTGCAAATTGTTTTTGGCACCATAATTTTCAGACAAGCCTTCCGAGCTGACATTTTCTCGCTGCGGAAAAGCATATTCATAGCACTCTCGCCAATGTTCTTCCCAGTTGCTTTTTTTCTCAGAGGCTTTTTGGTAACGAGCCACCAATTTTTCTAGTTTGTCGTTTTCCATTTTTATTCTCCAAGAAGTTTTTTGCGTTCTGTCGGTTTTTTCTCATTATTTTCTTCTTCCTTGATGCCGGTATAAGAAGTTTTGACTAAGCTGTCATAACCGCGATGTTTGCGCGCAAGCTCTTCTTTCCTTTTGCGGTCTTGCTCTATCATTTGCAAAATAAGAAGTTTACGAGACGGTTTAAATCCTCCCATTTTTTGTTCCTTTCATAAAGTTTGAGTTATTTTTTTGTTTGCTTTTTCGGTCTTGCCGAAGATGGTGAATTATCGCTTTTAACAAAAGCAATACCCAAAACACCTAATGCTACGCCCCATAAAGGCGAAGTTTCCACCATAGCCATAATAATTTCGGAGGCATCAGGATTGCCGCTGATTACCGCCCAACAGATTGTGCTCATAACCATAAACCAAGCTATGGATACCGACCAACCAAAAGCCGATTGCCAAAGCGGTTTGTTTTTTCTTCCGCTAAAGCTCTTATGGCTTAATCCCCCTATGAGCTTGAACGGAAAAGAAATGCCATTTATCAGTTTGTTCATGGTTATGCCTCAATATCGTTATAAAAAATATGACTGCCGATTTCCGCACAAGGAATTTTGCCGACCGACCATTTTGGGCGCAAATTTCTGGTGTGATAATGCGTGGCTCCGCCTGTTTGATCTTCAAGCAAACCGGAAACTGCCCGCAAAGCTATTCTTTTGCAAATGCAAAAGCCAATGTCTGAATCATCAACTTTCTTTATGATTTTTCTGTTTGGGTCATCTGCGTTCCAGCAAGAAAACTGCTTGGGTGCCAGACATACATCAGCTATGCTATTGCCCCACCAATAACGCCCCTTCTTTTTGGCAAATGCAACGCGGTTTAAAACAACAGAGGCGATTGCCTCCTGTCCGGAAATGCTCTCGCCTCTTGCTTCGCCGTAAATGGTTCGGGCTAAAATATCTGCCTCCTTATTCATCTTTTGCTTCTCCCCACATTATCCAGTTTCTTTTCTATGCGCAGGAGATGGTCAGTAATGCGGTTTTCAACATCTTTGAGATAATTTACCGATACATAATTGCGGGCAACATGCAGCTTGAACTCTGCCAAAGCATCCTTGCAAAAGCTGATTGAGTTTTCACAATCCTTCTTTTGCTTGAAGATGATTTTGAATAAGGCTGCCAACAGCGGAATCTCAATCATCGTTACCCAATTAAAGGTATCTAAAAACATGGTTGTTTCTCCTTATAAAGTAAAATTCGTTTCTGCCGAAAATTGTTTTGAGTTTCCTTGCCACTTGGCTGCTGACAAAGGTGTGTTGGCAATGGTTGAACCTATGCGTATGGGCTCTGAAGCCAAGCAACCAGCCACCGCATCCAAGGCATCATCATGCGAGGTTCCGTCAACACTCCATTCGCGCATTTCCTCAATAAACGGCGTTTGCCAAATTTTGCGATGAACATGGAGCGCGCGTTCCGCCAATAAAACCTCAAAGGCCTCTAAAATTCGTTGCTGTTTGTTGTCTTTAGAGTATGCCTCCAGAACAGCCGCGCGAATCCTCCGTTCTTTCAAAACTTGCTTTAAAATCCCCGGCAAAAATCTGCCGATGCCGTTTACCTCAACCCGAACAGATGATAAGTGATTGCGCACCAAAAAATCCGCAACTTTGCTGCATTGTAACGTGGCCGCATTATCCGCATTCTCTGAAGGGACGCGTATATACTCCATATCATGCAGCCAAAACTTGCCGTCTTCATCGCTAAAGACACAAGCAATGACGCTATTGTCCCCCTTCTCTTTTGCCGCAAAGGACGGGTCCCACCAGCAAGAGGCTGAAAGCATCCTTTTACCGCCGATTTTTAATATCTCACGTTCGTTGGCAAAAGTTATCTCTATCTCTCCGTCATAAACACAAAGTCTTTCCGGAGATAATGTGCTGTCCCTGAAGTTTACGGGTTGCAACATCATCTGCGAAAGAAATTTATTTTCGCCGGAACGAATCCTTATGGCGGCAATTTTTTCTTCCGAAAATCTTTCCGGCCAAGCGCTTTTTCCTTCTGCATTGAGAATCGGCAACAACAGCTTGGTGAACCCTTGCAAAAAAGGCTCTGTATCCGGCTTCTTGGGGTCTGCTTCCGTCTGATAAATCGTATAATAAGTATGTGGTGTTCCGATATAAAGCTGCATGCCGTTCGGCGTTAGAATATAATCAAGTTCGTTTAACTTCTCTCTTAGTTCCTGACGCTTGAGTGGCGTATCGCAATTTTTGGGAACCTCCACATCATCACAAATTATCAAGTCTGCACGCAAACCCGTAATGTTCGCCCCCAAGCCTTTTGCCAACATTGACGGATCGCGAAGCTCCAAAGCGCGGCAAACCGTAAATTGGTCTGATGCCCATTGGTCCAAACGCGGCGGTTTAAGCCCCTTGGTCAGCGGATGTTGCTCTATAATTCTTTTCACGTTTCGCACCATTTTTTTTGCTAAAGCATGATCTGCCGCCATAACCAAAATTCTGATTGACGGATTGGTGTATAAAACCCAAGCGCAAAATAGACCGACAATGGTTGACTTGCCGGAGTTTCTGAACGCCATCAGCAATGCTTGACGGTCACCCTCTTTGTGCCACAAAGAAGACAACCACTTAGACATCTTCTTTTGATGTTTGGGAACTCTTAGACCCTGCAATCTGAACCAGACATACACAAACTCAAAAAAATTAATCTTCATCATCTGAACTCAGTTCGTTTTGCGCTTCCTGCAAAAACGACATTAGTTGTTTGTTTTCGTTTTGAGGCTCCGAATCGGTATCTTTGCTATCCGTCCACTCGGCAAGTTTGAGGAGAGTTTCGGCATGTACAACTGCCGACTTGCAAGCGGAATGATGTGCGCTGAAACCTTTGGCATCTTCCGGAACGGGTTGCTCCGAAAAATTTTCATAGCTGTCTATGACCTCAGAAATTTTTTCGGGCAGCGTTTTGCGAAGTCTGCTTTTCAGAGCCTTTAGCGTTTTTATTTTTTTTGTTGTCATTCTGATTAAACCCCATAAAAAAAAGACCTCGCATCAGGAGGTCTGTTTTTCATTGCTCAGTTTATTTTAGATACACTACTAGCAAGTGATGTTTAGGGTGTAACATAAAAAAAATCATTTGTCAAGAGTTTTTTCCTACAACTTTTAATTTTTTATACAACTGATACGGCGTGATGATGCTTGCCGAATGAATCCCTAAAACTCTCTTTACCAGCTCCACACAAGTAAAAAAGCCCAAAGGGGCACATTTTTGCGGTGCATTTTTTATTTTTACACAACAAGCCAAATTCTCTCCCCTAATCCGCAATATATCTTCTATGCTTTGTGCCTTAGAGAATCTATGCAAGCTTATAACTACTTGATTGGAATAAGGGTTTATCTCTAACCACTTGCGCCCGTTTTGCATTGAAAACAAAAGATAACAATGCCTAAAACCTGATTTTAGAAACCTTAGCCACCATAAACCTGTTGTATTTGTAAAAACAACATAAGCCTTTGTATTTTCGTTCATTCTATATAATTCCTTTTGCCTGCAGGTAGAGACCAAAAATATAAATTCCGTTTTCCCAAAGTCTGGTTTCGCTTGGTTTGGCGCGCTTGTCATAATAAGGCGGCGTGCCTATTCGCCCCCAACGAAACATCACGCGCAGACAGCGATTGTTAACTTCACTTTTGGCGCGCATTCTTTTCAATATCCTCTCAACATCACCTATCTCCAAGCATCTTATTTTTCCGGAATAATCACATCTTGAGCGCAGGCCTTCCCCTCTGGCCTCTAAAGACTGACAAAACCAAAACCATACTTCTTCGGCATTATCAAACGGCTCATAATCTTCCCTCATATTTTAGTCTCTCCCCAATTACAACTTAACTAAATGTTAACTTTTAAAAGTTATATATAAAGTTGTAGGAATTTCAACATAAAAAAAGATTTGATTCCTAACATAAAATGTCTTATAATCTATTTATGTGCTGAAATCTTTAGATTTTGAGGTGAAATATGAAATATGAACAAGTTTGGGAAGCTGTTGATAAGTTAGCCAAAATTAACGGACTTTCTCCATCCGGACTGGCCAAAAAAGCCGGACTTGATTCTACAACCTTTAATAAAAGCAAACGCACGCGTCCGGATGGTAAAAAAAGATGGCCATCGCTTGATAGCCTAAACAAAATCATTGATGTCTGCAATATCAGCTTTGATGAGTTTTTTGCCCTTGTCTCAGATGATGAGGAGGACAAACTCACACACTCCATTCCCTATGTTTCCTATTCTGACCTTTGTGATGGACGTATCTCTATCTCAGCTGATTTTTCAAATAATAACTGGCAAAAAATCCAGTTTCCGGATGGCAAAGATAATTTATATGCACTTGATTTGAACACTGATAATTTTGCTCCCGTTTATCGTGAGAGAACTCTTTTAATCTTATCTCAGGCATCCGAAATCAGAGGCGGAGATCGCGTTGTCGTCTTTATGAAAAATAATGAGATTGTTGTTGCCGAATTTATCCGCCGTACTGCCACAACCCTTGAAACAAAAGAGATTATCGGCAAAGAAAAACTTTCAATCAATATTGATGATGTTCACCTTGTTCATCGGATTGTTTGGGCCAGCCAATAAAGGATATTTCTTATGAATCTGCATAAATTTTATTTACAACAAAATTCTAGTACACTTGATGAAACCGAAAAGAAATTTGATTTTATCCCTGATGTGACTAATCAGGCGGTAGCCAAGTCTTTGGATAAAATCTGCCGGATTAAAATGGAAGAAATTTCTGATTTGCGCAATGCAAAAACTGATACTTCTCTTTCCGAAAAAAGGCTTAGAGAATACAGAGATTATGCCATAAAAAATTTATAGCCTATTTTTCTCTTTGTTCTTTGATAAATGCTTCAATATTGTTTAAGGTTTGCTCAGGCGAATGTTTGAAGTTTATATGCCAACGGTCCTCTATCTGACATTGTTTGTTTTCTCCGTCATAATAGCAAAAAGGCGTGCTGAAGCCTTCGCTGTAAGATAAAGAATCGTCTATGTGCAAATCTATATGATGTTCCGTGCAATAGGTTGCTTTGGCGGAATTCCACAGCTCATCGTCAACCTTAAATTCGCCATTGTCAAAAAACTCTACACAGCCTTTGGCATCATAATAATCTAAAATGGCAAAAATCGTTGTGTAAGGAATTTGCCATTTTTTGAGATATTCTTCTATCGTAGCCTTAGGTCCGCCGCTGATAATATATATCTCCATTCCTCTTTTTAAGGCTTCCGCGGCAAAATCTTTGAAATATGACGGATTATCGGTTATAACTCCGTGAAAATCCAATCCTATTCTTATTTTAGCGGATTCTGACATTGTCATCATCTCCGAATAAATTTGAAAATAAGTCTTTCAGTGAACTTGGGCTAAGCGCTGATAGTGGATTGATACTGATTTTCGGATCTGATATATCTCCGGCTATAGTATAGTTTGCAGCAAATACCGTACCGTCTTTTCCCGCCAACAAACTGCCAACTACAGGAATTTTTCCAATGAATGTATTGATACTATAGGCCGGAGCAATAACACCTTTAACATCCAAAACCTCGGTTGCGCGGTTATATGCGCCGCTTCCGGTTATGCCCATCACATTTCCAAATGCCTTACCATTCGTTACAAACAAGGTTTTGTTCTTATACTCAAAAGGTGCGTCAAAATGAGAAAATGCCATTCCCTCTCCGGTTAATAAATTAACCATTCCCGTAAATGAGGCCATCGTCAACAATTTGGCTATAATTGGCGTATTATAAATATTGAAATCTCTGATTGAGGCATGACCTATAAACTGCTTATTTTTATCTCTTCTTGCTTCTATTTTCAGATTTCCGCCACGCATATTCTCATAGACACGCAATACCTTCAATGTACTTCCGGCGTTATTAGAATCAATAGAGAGGAAATATTCACCATTGGGTTTGGGAACATAGTCCGCTTTGATACGCGCTTTACTGCTTGTTCCGAAATTGCCGACCAAATGTACCTCTGAAAAACCTATGCCATTGCGTAATTCTGCCGAACCGGCAAAATTGGTTATCGGGACATCGGGGTTTGTCCATAAGTTGTTTACGGCAATAAATACATCCGTATCCGTTACTTTTTCAAGCTCATCTTCATCTTCTTCTGACTTGCTTAGCTCCATCTTCTTTATGCGGGCTTTGCTCTTCATTGTTTCTTCATCCCGCTTGAAAAGCTCAGTTAAATCATAGCTGTTGCCGGAAATGTTAATTTTGATTTTCTTAGTCGGTTGTTCCAAAAATTCTATTTTGGCTTTGGCTGAAGTTTTTGGTCCTTCAATTCTTGTAATGTCAACAACCTTTAATTCCCCATTATTATCCAACTTGATATTGCCGTTGACCTTAAAGTCTTCCTTAGACAAACCAAAACTCGGAATATCTGCCAATTTATCATTTACAAAAGAAAGCTTTGCTTTAATAGCGGCTTGTTGATTGAGCGGCTTTCTAAAACCTAAAAATGAATAATCTATAACAGCATCCGTCAAAGAAGCCAAAATATCTATATCAAATTTTTTATCATTATATTTGGTTATCTCGGCATCTACATCTGCATAGCCCTCAATATAAGGAGGATTGAGCATTCCGACATTTATGCCTAACTTTTGCTTTACGCTATCATCAAACTTAAACGAAATTCTATATTTGCTCTTATAGTCTTTGTTCTGAAAATTCTCATCCCAGACCAAGCGCAACGGAATATCATCAAGCAAAGCATCGCCTATAACCGACATCCCGTTATTATCTACAACCAAGTTAAGCGTTTCGGCTTTAACCATTTTTTCTTGAACAATGTTGGGAATAGTTACGTTTGTTAAAACAGACTTAACATTTACTTTTACCTCGTTGGGTTCCAAGTCATTCTTGAGCTCAAATTTTAAGGATAAATCCGTCTCAGCATCGCCTTGAATGGCGTTGGCATCTATCCCCATCTCTGTTGTATATCCTAAAGGCGGATTGTCTATCAACTTCAAAGCATCCGTTATGCTGGAGGTGGTTTGCAAATTAATATCGGCAAAGTTATCATACTTATCCAAATCATACAGCAAAACGCTGCCGCCGGTCAAAATAACGCCGTTAGAAACACCTTTGTCTACATCTATCTTAATGCTGTCTCCGGTAAAATATGCCGTACCGTACATATTTTTAATATCCGGCATCCCTTTCAAATAATTTAAATTTGAATCTATTATCGTTCCCTTACCGTCCAAATCGGCAAATTTTAATTTGCCCGATTTTTTATCATAATCAAACTCAAACTTAAAGGTCGCATTTTCTATATCTCCGCCATAGATACTGTCTTTTACCCAAAGCCATGCGTCTTCTCCGACATATCTCGGCCAATATTTGCTCAAATCATCAAAAGCCAATTTTTTGACATCTGCCGTGGCCATAATCTGCAAATCAGCCAAAGAGTTCTCAAAGAAAAACTTTTTCATACCGCTTATTTGCAGTCCCAGCTTGGTCTTTTGCCCGCCAAGGTCAAAATCCGCATCTTTGACTTCTATCTTATCCACCCCGCCGTTGATATTTCCTTCCAGCAAAAACGAAGCTATATTGTATCTGGAGTTTTCGTCTTCCGAAAACATTATGTCGCCCTGCCCGCCTTCAAACTGGAAGTTTATGTTTTCAACCGCCGTGTCCAAGCTTTTTATCAAATCATCTTTGTGTTGCAAAACATCGGCAAAGTCTATCAGGGCTTCTATCTTTCCGCTCATCGGCAGATTAACGGAATATAAGTTTTCGCTTAACTGCTTTTCTAAAAATGTGTCAACGACATCTGCCGGAACCAAATCCGAAAAATAAAAACGTAAGCCTAACTTACTGCTGCCGGGACGATATTCGGCATCAATCCCCACGGTTGAAATGCGATCCTTGATTTTAAGCAAAGCATTAAAGTCTGTTTCCATATTGGTGAAATTACGCTCAAAAGTATAGTTCAAGTCCGAGAAAACCCATTTGCGCCCCAAGTCCACCTCGTGAAACTCAAGCTCTGCATTCTTTATGGCAATATCATTAATATAACTCTCCGGATAAGCCTTATCTTCCGAATTAAATCTTTCTACAAAGTCCTCAAAAGAGGCAAAATAATATTCCAGCTTTTTCTTATTTATCTCGTTTTTGTTATCCTTGTTAACACCATAAGTCGTGAACAAATAAACCGAAGGCGAATTGACCTCTACCGAGCTCGGCGCAATCACACCTCTTAACAAGGCTCTGATACTAAACGATACAGAAGTCTTGGGTGCATTGATAATAAATGTTCCGTCATTTTTCTTATAAACCACATTATTGGCAATAATCTTAATCGGCTGAATGGAGCGTACAAGCTCCAAGTTTACGGCTTCTACCGTTACCTGATATTCGGTATCATCATGATTGAGCGCCTTAATGATGTAAGGCTTCAAAAAAGGTACGGCAATAGGACCACGATAAAGCTGCCACAAAAACAACAGCAGCAAGACCAGAAGGACTACGCCTGTATAGTCCATAATTTTACGGGCTTTATAGATTTTATTTGAGACCTTTTTCATTTTCCTCCAGCCACGAAATTATGTCATTATAATTGCGAAAACGGTATAAATCATTATGTCCGGCATAAGGATATATAATCATTTTTTTCGGTTCTTGCGCAAATTGATATAAATTTTTTGCAAGCTTTACGGGAACCAACTCATCCTTATTGCCGCCCATTATCATAATAGGACTTTTTATTTGCGAAATGAGCTCCATATTGTCGTAATAATGCTCTTTCATTAAAAACTTCAAAGGCATCGGCACTTTGACTTTGTCCTGAACGACATTAGCCAAGCTGTCAAACGGAACCTCTAACACCACCGCCGCAACCGGATCTTCTTTTTGCAAGACATAAGCCGTATGAACCGCTGTATGAGAGCCCAAAGACATTCCGTAGATTATGATATCTTTATTTTTATATCCTAACTTTTGCAGCTCTGTTGTCGCAGCCAAAGCATCTGCTTCCAAATTTTTCTGATTTATCTCGCCGTCAAGCCCGCCAAAACCTCTATACTCAGGCAAAAAGATGCCGTATCCCTTGCGTGCAAAAGGCACTAGCTTATGAAAAAAGCCCTCAATATTATGCGCATTGCCATGCATGAACACGATAACTTTGTCATTGCCGTTGCTCGGCTTTACATACCACGCCCAAAGCTTGGTACCATCCTCTGACTTATATTCTATTTGTTCAACATTCAAACCGCTTTCTTTTGCCGTCTTAATATCTGAAACAATGCTTGATGGGGCATAAAACAGCATTTGCGGCACAAATAGGACCAAACCGCAAAGTACGGCGTAAACCGCCGCGCCAATTCCAACAATATAGGCTAAAAGCTTTTTCATGCCGCGCCTACCTTACCAGCCAAGGCCGCAGACAAGAACAAATCAATATCGCCGTCCAACACCGCCTTGGTATCCGTGGTTTCGGCTTCGGTTCGCAAATCTTTGACCATTTTGTAGGGTTGCAAGACATAAGAGCGAATCTGATAACCCCAACCATTATCTCCTTGAGAATCGCGTATGCCCTGAGCTTCCGCCTCGCGTTTCTTGAGCTCAATCTCATATAAGCGCGCTTTTAGCATATTCCATGCACTCTCGCGGTTTTGGAACTGTGAACGTTGGCTCTGGCACTGTACGACAATACCTGTTGGAATATGGGTTATACGCACTGCAGAATCGGTCTTGTTAATATGTTGCCCGCCCGCACCGGAGGCTCTATAAGTATCTACCCGACAATCTGCCTCGTTAATTGCAATCTCTATCTTATCATCAATAACCGGATATACGCCGACTGAAGCAAAACTCGTATGGCGGCGGCCCGCGCTGTCAAAAGGCGAAATTCTGACCAAACGGTGCACGCCTGTTTCAGACTTCAACCAGCCATAAGCATTATGCCCGCTGATTTTGACGGTTACGGATTTTATGCCGGCAACATCGCCTTCCGTTTCCTCCACATATTCAACTTTATATTTATGCGCTTCCGCCCAGCGCGTATACATTCTAAGCAACATTTCCGCCCAATCCTGAGCCTCTGTACCACCGCTTCCGGCATGGACTTCCAAATAAGCATCATTGGCATCTACCTCGCCTGAAAGCAAGGCCTCCAGTTCTCCTCTTTGCGCCCGATGCGCCAAATCTTCCATTTGTTGCTGAATGTCCGCAACTAAAGCCTCATCCCCTTCTTCTTCCGCCATCTCGGCTAAATCTGTCAGGTCTTTTAATGAGCGCTCCATCTCCTGATAATTATTGATGGCCTCTTCCAGATTGTTTTTTTCAGACATTAGGCGTTGCGCTTTGTCCGCATCGTCCCATAACTTCGGGTCTTCGGAAAGCGTGTTTAATTCATCCAAGCGGAGCAACGCATTGTCGTAGTCAAAGAGACCTCCTCAGCAACTCCAACGAGTGCTCAATTTTTGCGGCTATTTCGCTTAATTCGGCTCGCATTTTCTTTTGTTCTCCTTAATATTCCGCGCCTAACTGAAAATCACTGTTAGATGAGTTTTCAAAGACGGCTCCGCCTTCGGCATTGTTATCATTCTCGGCTTCCGTATTGCTGCCGATAACACGTTGGCGTACTTTATCAAAATCAAAATCAGGTTTCAAGGCTTCAACAATAACGGATTTATCCGTCGGAACTGCCGGTTTGCCCGTGTCATGATTGATTCTGACAAGCTTAATTCCTTGCGGAATACGGAACGGGATATCCGGCTGATTAGCCAAAGCCTCTTTCATAAAACCATAGAATATCGGCAAAGCTGCGGCGGCACCCGTTTCTCTTCTGCCCAGCGTTCTCGGTTCATCAAAACCAACATATACACCAACGACCAAATCCGGCGAAAAGCCCATAAACCAAGCATCTTTGTTCTGGTTTGATGTTCCGGTTTTACCTGCCAAATGCTTACCGATAGAGCGCAGTCTTGCACCTGTGCCCCGTAAAGCAACACCTTCCAGAATGCTGGTCATTTGGTAAGCTGACAAAGGATCAACAATTTGCTCTCTTGCATCTGCTAAAAGCGGAATATCCTGATTTTCAAACTTATCGGCATTGCAATTTTCACAAGCCCTTTTATCTTGCTTCAAAATCGTTTTTCCTTCGCGGTTTTGAATACGCTCTATAAAATATGGCTCAACCTTTTTACCACCATTGACAA
Organism: uncultured Pseudomonadota bacterium; assembly: GCA_949298065.1. Taxonomy (GTDB): domain Bacteria; phylum Pseudomonadota; class Alphaproteobacteria; order RF32; family CAG-239; genus Scatacola_A. Next base: position 45,793 of record CASFUZ010000008.1, read on the forward strand.
TCACGGCATAGGCGCTTGCCATATCTATCAGTCTTGTATCTCCGGCCCCGAGCGACATTGACAACAGCTCCGGCAAGTTCGGATTTACGCCTATGCGCTTGGATAACTCCGAAACCTTATCCATACCGACATCTTGTGCCAAACGAACCGTCATTAGGTTGCGCGATTTTTCAATACCCTGCCGCAAAGTCATTAAGCCATAAAACTTTTTGGAATAGTTTACCGGTTTCCATTTCGGTAAGCCTGCGCCTTGGTCCAAAACAAAGGGAGCATCCAAAATTAAATCTGTCGGGGAATAACCGTTTTCCAAAGCAGTCAGATATACAAAAGGCTTGAAAGCCGAACCGGTTTGACGGCGCGCCTGCGTAGCTCGGTTAAACTGCGACTTCTTAAAAGAATAACCGCCGACGACAGCCAAAACTTTTCCCGTATGCGGATCCATTGCTATCAACGCGCCTTCCGCATTCGGAACCTGGCGAAGTTCGTAAGAATCTTCCGGTAATTTTTTCTTTTCTGCCGTTTTCTTCTCAATTCTTTCTACAAAGACAACATCGCCCTTATGCAAAACATCAGAAACAGCTTTCGGCGCACCGCCGACATCTTGCGTCTTGGGCAGATTTTTCCTTGCCCAGCTCAGTAAACTTAAAGGTATCTCACCCTTTTCATTCTCAGCCGTTTCTATCAAAGCCTTATCTGCTTTTACATCCAAAACAATGGCTTTTTGCCAATCTGCATCCGCACCTTTGGGCATTTCAACCTTATCAAAATTTTCTTTATATTTTTCATCTAAAGCAATATTGGCAACCGGACCGCGCCAGCCATGTCTGCGGTCATAGTTCATTATCTCATCATGAAAGACTTTGGTCGCAATATCTTGAAGTTTCGGGTCCAAAGTTGTTCTTACAATCAGACCGCCTTCATACAAAGCTTCATCGCCGAAATCACCGCTTATTTCACGTCTAACCTCTTCGCTAAAATATTCGGCATTTTTTAAGAATCCGCTGCTGCGCTCTACCGTCAGCAAGGGTTTCTCTTTGGCTTCATCTGCCTCTTCCTGCGTAATGTATCCCTCTTCCGCCATACGGTCTAAGACCCAGTTGCGGCGACCGACAGCCGCTTCATATTTGCGTTTGGGGTGATAATTGTTCGGACCTTTGGGCAAAGCTGCCAGATATGCCATTTCATCAATGCTTAATTCGTTCAAAGACTTGCCAAAATAATTTAAGGCAGCGGCGGCAACACCATAAGAGCGATTGCCCAAATAAATCTCATTTAAATAGAGTTCAAGAATATGGTCCTTGCTGAAAGCATTCTCAATTCGGGTAGCTAAAATGGCTTCTTTAATCTTACGCGTATAAGAAAGCTCTGAAGACAACAGCATATTTTTAGCAACTTGCTGCGTAATGGTTGATGCACCTGCCGGACGGCGACCCGTTCCGATATTTTTAATATTGCCAAGAATTGCGCGAATAATGCCTAAGTAATCAATTCCACCATGGGTATAAAAATTTTTATCTTCCGCGGCAATAAAGGCGTTTTTGACTTGGTCAGGAATCTTGTCTATCGGCACGAAGAAACGTTTTTCAGCCGCATATTCCATCAAGAGTTGACCATCACCGGCATAGAGGCGCGTGGTTACCGGCGGCTCATATTTTTCCAGCTGATGATAGTCCGGTAATTCTCCTGCGTATTTCCACAAGCTACTAATGATAATGACAAAACCAATAACCGCGAAAAAGAAAAATGTACTTAACAATGACGATAGTGTTTTAAACATAAAAAAGCATCCGAAAAATTGATTAATTTTTTGCGTTACTTGCAATCTATTACAATTTATTTCATTAGAACAGCAAAATTTTATGTATGTTGAATAATTTTTGGTCAGAAGATTGAGGCATGCTGCATATTATCAAAAAACTTGTTAACCGCCTTTGTTGTTGATACGGCAAGTTTTTTGCGGTAAGAAGCTTGTTTGAGCAAGCGCTCTTCCGTACGGTTGGATAAATAGCCCATCTCAAGCAAAGCGGACGGAATATCCGGCGCTTTCAGAACAGCAAAACCGGCAAAGCGGTGCGTATTATCTACCAACTGAACGGATTTGCGCATTTCCTGAACCATAAAGGTTGCAAACTCAGAAGAACGGTTCATACTCTCCCTTTGTGCTAAATTGATTAAGATATCCGAAACTTCTTTGGAATGCTCCACAAGATTGAGCCCGCCAATGACATCTGCCTTATTCTCTCTTTCAGCCAAAGCTTCGGCTTCTTTGTCTGATGCAGTTTCTGAAAGCGTATAAACAGACAAGCCCTTCGCACTGCGGTTGACAGCGCTGTCCGCATGAATAGACAAGAACAAATCTGCCTTATAGCGGCGCGCAATCCGCACGCGCTCACGCAGTGGAATAAAGATATCCGTACTGCGCGTCAAATAAACTTTATAACCTTCTTTTTCCAGAATCTTTTTCAGTTCTTTTCCCATAGCCAAAGTAATGTTTTTTTCATACACTCCGGAATAGCCGATGGCTCCGGGGTCGCGTCCGCCATGTCCCGGGTCTAAGACAATAATTTTTTTAGAATCCTTTTTAACCGTTTTCACCGGATTGGACCGAGATTTTGAGGCAACTTTTGTCGGAGAAGAATCGCTTGAGAAAATATGGTCAGAACCTACTTTTGAGGCAAACTCACGCTCTGATGCCACGGATACATCAACAACAAAACGCCAGCCGAAAGTTGACTGCGGCGGCAACATAAAGGCTTTTTTGATAATGGCAGGTTTCTTTAGGTCAAAAACAATTCGGGTGCCATCCGTCCCTACCGTTCCCAAGCGGGTTTGGCTTACCAGATTGTTTTTATCATCATAGTCTTCCAGTTTTTTACTGACATTAATGTCAAAAGTATCTACAACCAGACGCTTGGGATTATTCAGCAAAAAGACTTTATAGTCAAACTTCTTATCAGCGTCAAAAACGATACGAACGGTGCCGACTCCTTGACCTATACGCATAGATTTAATGCCGTCAGCAGCTTCCGCCGACCAAGAAACAAACAAAGCGCACAAAAGCAACAGACTGCAAAGCAATCTGCATCCGAAAAATTGTGAAAGATTTTTCAACGCTTTCTTCATCTCTTACCCAAAAATTAAACTTATATATTTTGATTATAAGGAATACTTATTACCAATCTGTTAAAACCACAAATAAAAAACTTAATCTTCCGCATAAATTTGCTGTTGTGTTTTAAATCAAATCGTATATTCTAAAGCGGAATTATATGTATTTTTATGTATCGGCTTTAGGTCTTCTTACAGAATTTATAACATTTTTTCAAGGCCTAAATTTCGGTACCGCCGTTTTTCATGGCGAAAAGCGTGCTTTGCATATAATGATGAGGAAAAGATTTTTGCCGGATTAAGGTCCGGGTCTCGGGCACAGATAATAAACAAGCAATAAAGATGCCCGAGGCCAAAGAGAGAGTTTTTATATACGAGGCTTCCCCTATGCGGTTGAAGCTTTGACAGTCTGTTGATTGAGCCCGTTTGTCTACGGGTGTTTGGTTTAGTTTAAATGCTCCCTCGGCCTGCCGGCTGGTGAAATTTCTTGCAATATGGTTTTAATGTTGCAAGCTATTATGGAGTTTATTTATGACTAAAAGAATGTTGATTGATGACACGCATCCCGAAGAAACTCGTGTCGTTGTCGTAAACGGAAATAAAGTTGAGGATGTTGAGTTTGAATCCAGCAACCGCAAGCAAATCAAAGGAAATATTTACTTAGCCAAAGTTATGAGAATTGAGCCTTCTTTGCAGGCCGCATTCGTTGATTATGGCGGGAACAAACACGGCTTTTTGGCCTTTGGCGAAATTCACCCCGATTATTATAATATCTCTGATGAAGAGATGGCCGAGGTTGATAAAGAAGTTGACGCTATTATTGAGGCTAAAAAACAAGCCCTTAAAGAACGCGAAGAACAGCGTGAAAAACAACGTATTGAACGTGCCGAACGCCGTGCGCAATATGAGGCCAGAAAAGCTCAGGAAGAAGCTGAAAAAGCCGCTGCTTTGGCTGTTCAAGAATCCTCACAGGAAGAGCAAAACACAAATGATGCCGCTTTAGAAAGCCAAAATTCTGAAGAAGTTGTTGCGCCCGAAAATGTGGAAGAAGTTACTGCTGTAGAAAATACGGAAGCAGTTTCAGCAACTGAAAGTTCTGACCAACAAGCTTTAGAAAAATCCGAAGAGCAAACGGTTGAGGATGCTCATGCTGCCGAAGAAAAAGGCATTGAGGAAGAAGCCAATGCAGATAAGAAACCGCGCAAAAGAAGAATACTCAAAAAACGCTATAAGAAAAAACTTGCCGAAGAACAAGAAAAAGCTGAGCTCAAGGTTTTAAGCGAATCTACAGGTACGGAAGAGGAATCCGTTTCGGAAGAGGTTTGCGAAAATAATGAAGATTCTGATATTCAAGAAACAGTTAAAACAGAAAAATCATCTTCTTATATGAATGATGACGATGCCGTTGATGACGATGATGAAGATGAAGAATATGACTTTGAGTTGCAGAGAAAACTCATTAAGGTCAGAAAGCTGTTTCATCGCAGCAATATTCAGGATGTGATTAAAGAAGGACAGATTTTAGTTGTTCAGGTTGTTAAGGAAGAGCGCGGAAACAAAGGCGCAGCAATGACAACTTATTTGTCTTTGGCCGGGCGTTATTGCGTTTTGATGCCTAACCGGATTAAAAGCGGCGGTGTTTCTCGCAAGATTACAAATGCCACAGACCGCAAACGCCTTAAAACCATTATGCGCGAGCTGCCTTTGACTAGTGATATGTCCATGATTATACGCACCGCAGGTGAAGACAAAACCAAAGCAGACATTGTTCGCGACTATAATTACCTTATTCGCTCTTGGAACCAAATCCGCTTAGATGCCTTGAAAAACAAAGCTCCGGCTCTTATTCATGAAGAAGGGAATCTGATTAAGCGTGCTTTGCGCGATATGTATACCAAAGATATTTCCGAAATTATCGTTGATGGCGACAAAGCTTATCAGATGGCCAGAGATTTTGTTAAAATTCTCTCTCCGCACAACTTGAAAAAAATCAAATCTTGCAAAAAGAATGATATTCCGCTGTTTCAGCGTTTTCAAGTGGAGAGCCAGCTTGACAAGCTTCATGACTGCAATGTTCAGCTGGAATCGGGCGGATATTTGGTTATTAACCCAACAGAGGCTCTGGTTTCTATTGACGTAAACTCCGGTCGCGCTACCAAAGAAAAAGATTTGGAAGAGACCGCTCTTAAAACCAATCTGGAAGCTGCCGATGAGATTGCAAAGCAACTCCGTATGCGTAACCTTGCCGGCTTGATTGTGGTTGACTTTATTGATATGGAAGACCCGCAAAACAACCACGCCGTTGAAAAACGTATGAAAGAGGCCATGAAGCAAGACCGCGCTCGTGTGCAGATTGCAAAAATGAGTTGTTTCGGCTTGCTGGAAATTTCTCGTCAGAGAATGCACTCTTCCTTTATGGAAAGCAATTATCAGGTTTGTCCGCATTGCCATGGTTTGGGTGTGGTCAGGACTACGGAATCCGGTGCTGTTCTGATTATGCGTGCTATTGAAGAAGAAGGCATTAAAAATCGCTCGGCTAAGATTAGTATCGCCGTTCCGACAGATATTGCCATCTATCTCTTGAACCAAAAACGCCAAACCCTTTGCTCTTTGGAACAACGCTATAATATGGAAATTGTTATTTGTGCCGATGACAGCATTAAAAATGTTTCCGAATATAAGCTTGAGCGCATTAAAAGCCAGAAAGAAGCTTTAGAAGAAAAGAAAGCTGCCGAAGAGGAAGCCGCTACAACTGAGGAGCCGGTTAAGGAAGAAAATAATCGTCGTTCCAACGGCAGAAGAGGAAACAGGCGCAACCAACTGCCTCAACCGGCTGAAGAAGTTGCTCAGACCGAGGCTGAAGAAATTAAAGAATCTCCTGCTGAAGAAACTTCCGAAGAAACTTCTTCAGAGGAAGACCGAGAGGCTAATGGTTATAATAATGATCGCAGGGGTCGCCGCAGAGACAGACGCAGAGACAGACGCGGACGCGACCGCCGCAGAGACAGAAGAAACCGCGACAACCACAATAATGATGAAAATGCTCAAAACCACGAGCAGCACAAAGAAAAATCAGAAACCATCATTTTGTATAACTCGCATGAGGATATTAAACCTCAAAATGATGCTGATAAACAGGAGAAAACAAACTGGTGGCGCAAACTCATCGGATAAGCTCTTTGTGGCATAAATTTCTTTTAGGGCTGATTTGCAGTATCTTGCTGCAATCAGCTCTTTTGTCCTATGCTAAAGCAGATTCCATTAGCCTTATTTCGGACGAGGAAACCGAAGATTTTTTAGCCAAGCAACTCAAACCTGTTTTCAATGCCGCAGGCATCCCTTTCAACCGCAACAATATTTATATTGTTAATGACAATTCTCTTAACGCTTTTGTCAGTGACGGAAATAATATGTTTGTTAACACCGGAACCATAATGCGCGCCGATAATGAAAATGAGATTGTCGGGGTTTTGGCACACGAAACCGGACATATTATGGGGGGACATATCTTGCGCCAAAAGCTCAAACTGCAAGATATGCAGCAAGTTAGTCTGGCTTCTTTATTAGCCGCCGGAGCTGCTGCCGCTGCAACGGGGCGGGCTGATGCGGCTATGGCGATTATGGCGGGAACACAAAGTTCCGTCTTAAATGCGATGATGGCTTATCAAGTTGAGGAAGAGCGAAGTGCCGATGAATCCGCCGTAAAACTTTTAAACGCTACCAAGCAAAGTCCTGTCGGAATGCGTAATTTTATGAAAAAAATTGAGCATCAAAATCGTTTGAGCGGGATCAGTGAGAACCCATATTTCCGTACTCACCCGGTTACATCAGAAAGAATCTCTTTTTTGAATTATGCCGCGCAAAATTCACCTTTTCCGCAAAGCAAACGCCCCAGCGAAGAGTTTTTGCGCATTAAGGCCAAACTCTCAGCTTTTTTGGAAGAACCGAATAAAGTTTTGCAAAAATATCCGCTTTCGGACAAATCTGTTGCCGCGCGCTATGCACAGTCTATTGCCTTTTTCAGAATGCTTAAGCTTAATCAATCTCTTAAGCTGCTAAACGAGTTGATTTCAGAGGAGCCTGACAACCCTTATTTTCATGAGCTTAAAGGCCAAATTTTTATGGAAACCGGAAAAATTAAACCGGCTCGGGCCGAATATCAAAAAGCCTTAGCTTTGCTTCCTAACTCGGCTCTGTTTCAAATCAATTTGGCGCATGCCATATTAGAAGATAATCCGTCCCAAGCAGAGCTTAAACAAATCGCGACTTTGCTCAATAAATCTCTTGTGCAAAAGCCTGATACTTATGGTTGGTTGTTGTTGGCACGAGCTTACGGTGGCTTAAATGACCTGGCGAACTCAAATTATGCTTCGGCAGAATATAGCTTGCGTATCGGCGCTTATGATATTGCAAAAAAACAAGCTAATCAGGCTCTTAAATCATCACCTTCCCCGCAACTCCGTCTTAAAATTGACGATTTGCTTAATCGTCTTGAAGAACTTTCCCCTTCAAAAAAACGCAAACTGTAGCCTACAAGCTGTTGCCACAAACTGGAGCCAGCTTGACAAGGGGCCGCCCTTGAGCGCTCACTGGCTGCTTTGAGAACCTTTGTTGAACCGCGATGCTCCCTTTGTGCATATCTCTCTTTTGTGCCCTGTATCTTTATGGATTCTTCGGAGCAAAGCCCCTCAGAATGACGGAAATAAATGGAGCTTCAATTATAGTTGACTCTTTCAATAAATTAGCGT
>CASFUZ010000009.1 GCA_949298065.1 uncultured Pseudomonadota bacterium
AAACCCGAAAGAAGGTACAAGATGGTATGGCAAAGGAGCTTGTTTGGTTTGTACAGCACCAAAAGTTCCGAATAGTTCTACCAAAACTTGTTCTTGTCCGACAAATTATAAAGTTTGTACATCGCCGTCTGTCGGTGTGGGTGCCGGTTGTGAAGATAATGGTGTGATGAAATACGCATCTTGTGAATGTCCGTCCGATTATGTTACTTGCAGATGGGGACCGGCTGCCGGAAGTGCTTCTTGCAATACCGGAAGCGGTCTGAGATATCAAAGTTGTAAACCCGATCCTAAAACTTGTGAGGAATGGATGGAGTATGTGTATGGAGCTTCCTACCGAGAAACATGCATTCTTGAGGATACTGTTATTGATACTTTGAATATTGGGAATACAGAAACTATTCGCGGTATAGATTATGCATCATCCGGCGGATTATGTAATGGCCGGAGTAAACCTAATGTAACCGTAAATAATCTTATACGACAAGGTGGTTCTGGCTGGTCTACACCTTCTTTGTATATTGATTATATTAATAAAATGACAATAAAAAATATAAATCTAACAAAAGATATCAATATCCGCTTAAATAATTCAGATGTTGTTATAGATTCTGATATAAATTTGCTAGCTGGACTTGTTATTGATGGTAAGGAAACTGATACTCTTACCATCAATGGCAATATAAATATGGCAAATAATAGTAAGGCTAAGCTTGTTGTTATGAGTGATCTGAATTTTTATACAAAAGATATCAACCTTTCTAATTCAAATAGCCTTCATTTAAATTATGATAAAGGAATTAAAAAACTGGGAATGATAAATTTTTCAGGTTGTACCCTAGAATTATATATTTTTGCACCTTCTGATTTTCCTGCAACCATAAAAGGAATGAATCTTATGAGATATGCTGATAAAAGTAGATGTTCTTCCATTAGCACTTTTATCTTTAATGAAATAATATTATATAATACAAATGTTACAGAAAATGGTATTACCATTGATTATAATCCTGAATCTGCATATTATAGGGTAAAATCTTATCCTTTTAAGACTGATTTTAGCAGTGTTAATCTTAATAATCAGCCGATTAAACTCGGAGGTGAGATTATAAATGATTGGGGAAGTATCAAAAATCTTTCAAAACTTGAGCTAACTTCTAGAATTTATGGAGGTAGCACTTCGGGTAATGCACAAATTCAGTTTAACGGTTCACTCGGTAAGGGAGAAGGTTTGAGAGGCCTCTATATAAACGGAGAATATTGTACACATATTTTTGGACAAAAGCTGCCTATTTATACCGAAACAAAAACATTTACGTCAGGTAGTGATTTTGTTTCAACCAGCGGAAGCCCTTATTTCTCCTGCGTGCCTCAATAAAAAAACAAAGCCCTCTCTAATGAGAGGGCTTTGTTTTACTTTTTTAAACTTTCCGATAATACCGGACGGCCATATGATAAATTTACTGGCCTTACAAAGCTCGGCATATTGTCATCCGTTACGCTGTCGCCATTATCTTCTATTATGGGCTTGGCCTCCTGCGCCGGCATTATTTTTGCCTGATATAAGCAGGACATGCCAGAAACCGGCTCATAAAAATCTTCTAACCCGCTGATGTTCTCATTATAACCTAAATACAGAAAACCTCCTTCCGTTTGACGACCGTATATCTTCTCCAAATGCTTGCGTTGGGTCTCCGCATCAAAAAAGTGCAGTACATTACGACAAAATATTATGTCAAACTTTTCCGTAAACGTTAAATCATCCATCAGGTTATAGCGCCGAAATTCTACTATATCCGCAATATCATCATTAACCATCCAGCCGCCGCGCTCTTGATGAAAATTGTCTATTATCATCCGCGCATTTAAACCCATCTGTATCTCAAATTGGTTATATAAACCATGTTGAGCTTTCGCTACTGAAACCGTTGACAAATCCGTTCCTAAGATTTTTATGTCCCAATCTCCTACAGATAGCAAACTATTGCGAACTGCTATAGCTATGGAATATGTTTCCTGCCCGGATGAACAGCCCAGACTCCATATGCGAAGCTTCTTCGCTCCGCGATTTAATTCCCTTATGTGCGGTAATATGTTCTCTTCAAAGTTCTTAAATACTTTATAGTTTCTATAAAAACTTGTCTCTGATAATGCTAAAGCTTCTACAACTTGCCATAACAAAGCCTTTTGTCCCATCTTTAGTTCATCTATCAATTCTTCTACAGAAGCATATCCTTTCTCTCTCACAAAATTATACATCTTCTTGTCTATGATGAAATATTCTTCATCATTAAAAACCCATCCGGCATTCTCTCTTAAGAGCTTTAGAAGATAATTATAATCCCTTTTTTTCATATTTTTCTCCTAAATCAGCCCCAAAATTTCCAGCTTGCTGATGATGATCTCTTCATCAAAAGGCTTCATAATATAGTCATCCGCACCGCCGTCCAAAGCCTCTCGGATTTTTTCTATGTCTATTATTGATGAACAGAACATAACTTTTGGCTGTTGTACCTTCTTTAAACTGCGTATCTTGTATAATGCATCTATTCCGTCTAATGCCGGTAAGCGCCAGTCCATTATGACTATTGATGGCTCATTTAACTCTACCATTTCAACAACTTCTTCGCCATCTTCCGCTTCTATAACTTCAAAACCTAAATTCGCCATTATCTTGGAAAGTAACAGGCGGATAATACGCGAATCATCTGCTATTACACATTTTGACATTACAACACCTATTCAATACTTAAGCCAAAGCCTGCCGTGTTTATTATATTAAGCCTCAATTTAAATTTGCTTAAAAGCTCCATTAAATAGAAAACGGGCGCGTATTGTGCAGTGCGTTCAATTAATTTTTCATTAACAATGTCTGTAATTATACCCATCTTTTCTGATGAAAGATTGTCCCCTGTTGCCATAATAACCAACCTGCCCGTTTCCTCTCTTACCTCTATACTGCCGCCTTTTATAAAGATATCTGCCAAAATCATTATGGCAAGCATTGACATACGGCTCAGTTGCCAGTTGGCTAAGCGCATATTTAGATTAATCGGATAATTTATATTTCCTAAAGTCCTTAGATAATCTACCGTGGTTTTTTCTACTACGTCAAGCTTCTCTAAGTTGGCGTTTGTCATTCCAAAAACCATACGGAAAAACTTTAATCTTGCCGTTAATACGCCAGAACTGACTTTTAAAATGGAACGTATGTCTTCCATAAAGTCCATATCGCCTTCTTCCAATAGCTCAACCGCGTTGGAAACTGCTCCTATATTGCCTATCAAATCATGACTGATACGTGTGCAAACCAGCTCTGTTACTTCTGTTGATAATATATTTTCCATGGCTCACCTAAAAACTGTATAAATCTGTATTCATATATCTTTGGTCTTCACGCGACATCCGCGTATAATCTAGTTCACTTAGCATCGGATCTTCTAGTAAAAGACGCCCCGTTGCTGCCTGAAGATATGGTTTATTGTTTCCTAAACTCCAAATCACATCATCTCTGTTGTCCGGAGCTCCATACTTTTGGTTAATTTTTTTCCAAAAATCATAAACTTTTATATTGCGCAGATAAATGGCTTTTTGCGAATTTCCTGTTATGTTGGCTGCTTCACTCTTATATGAAATTCTATAAGCCTTGTTACCTGTAAAATTACTCGTAAACCTTACTTCTATCGTCTCCTTTGTATCATATTTTGTATAGGCAACTCTCTCTACATATTGATGTTTGTCTCTTTGAGCTATTTTGATAACGCAATTTTCCAAACGCTCATAGCCAACCACTCCCGCTGCTCTGCATTTATCCTCATTTCTCCAGCGGATAAAGTTTGGAATATCCATTTTTTGCATAGATTTTCTGAAGCCTCTGCGCGTAAGCGTATCCTCTATTTGCTTAAACGTCATTCTCAACATTGCTCCAGAAATATCAAAAACCGATGCATTGGAACGACTATTGCGTTTTTTGGACTTTTCAATCATCGTTTCAAGATTGGTGCTTTGAACTGAGGAGGATTGAACTCCTTTGGCATTTTGTTCTGATGATACCTTATTTTCGGCGGCCCCGGCTAATTTGTTAATCCATGTTTCTCCGCTCTTTTCGTTAGCGACACTCTCTTTTATCGTATCCGTCAGAGTTTGAGCTTTCTTTATTTCTGCTTCTTTTTTTTCTTCTGTTTGGGAAATCTCTTCATCTTCCTCAGAATTCTTAGTAATCTGAGCCAATGGTTTCTGTATCATCGGGATTTCAACAGGCTCTGCCGTTTGCTTGTCTTCATCAAAGGCATTGCCGACATTATCAAAGTCCATCTCTTCATCATCAACAAACTTTGGGGTATCAATTACTGAACCGTTCCGTGTCGGAGATATAGAGATTTGAGTCATAGATGTGGGCTGCTGTACGGAATTTTCCATCGCTTGCTTTTCCGATAATTCGGGATAAACGGCCGGATCATACTCTTCATCAGCCATTGATGAAGCAGCACAAAACACCGCAAAACAACCGATTATACCCCCTATAAAACGTCTCATTTCAGAATCGCGTCCTTTCCTTTTGCCCTAATATATCCGTTTTTTCCTAATTAGCAAAGTGTTAGCTTTAAGTTATCAATAAGAAGAATGTTGAAATTTTGGTTTACAAAATCAGGAAAAACGGCTAAATTTCCGCTAAAATTAGCAGGAGTGATACAGGTGGAAAAAATTGTTCATGTTATCGGAGCCGGTTTGGCCGGATGTGAAGCCGCTTGGCAGATTGCCTCGCGCGGCGTAAAAATTGTTATCCACGAAATGAAACCAAAAAAATATTCTCCGGCACATAAAAACGCCGATTTTGCCGAGTTGGTTTGCTCAAACTCTTTGCGCTCCGATGACTTTATGCATAATGCCGTCGGACTTATGCACGAAGAAATGCGACGTGCCGGCTCCTTGATTATGGCTTGCGCTGATAAAACAAAAGTTCCGGCAGGCGGCGCTTTAGCCGTAGACCGTGACGGTTTTGCCGCAGAAGTTACACAAAAAATTAAGAACCATCCCCTTATTGATGTTTCTTATGAGGAGATTGATTCCCTCCCCGATGCTTCTTTCGGAAGAGTGATTATTGCCACGGGGCCTTTAACCAGCGAAAAATTGGCTCACTCCATCCTCAAAGAAATCAACAACCAAGCTCTCTCCTTTTATGATGCCATTGCGCCTGTTGTTTACAAAGACAGTATTGATTTTTCCAAGGCATGGTATCAATCCCGCTATGACAAAGGCGACAAACTTGATTATATCAACTGTCCGCTCTCGCAAGAAGAATATTACCACTTTGTTGACGAGCTTCTGAAAGCACAAAAAGTTGAGTTTCATGATTTTGAGGAAGCACACTATTTTGACGGTTGCCTGCCGATTGAGGTTATGGCCGAGCGCGGTATTGAAACCTTGGTTTTCGGCCCGATGAAGCCTATCGGCCTAACCAATCCGCATTCTGACAAAAAGCCTTATGCCGTGGTTCAGCTCCGTCAGGACAACAAAGAAGACACTTTACGCAATATGGTCGGATTTCAAACAAAAATGAAATATGGCGAGCAAGAGCGTATCTTTCGGATGATTCCGGGGCTTGAAAATGCTGAGTTTGCGCGCCTTGGCGGCATCCACAAAAACACCTTTATCAAAAGCCCTGTTCTCTTAGATGAATTTTTGCGCCTGAAAATTCGCCCGAATATCAGTTTTGCTGGTCAAATCACCGGCTGCGAAGGTTATATTGAAAGTGCGGCCGTTGGTCTTATGTCCGGATATTTTGCCGCAACCGAAATCTTGGGGCAGACCCCAGTTCTTCCGCCCCGAACAACAGCTTTCGGCTCTATGCTTGCACATTTGATTGATGACACAAACTGCGATGACTTTCAGCCGATGAACATAAATTTCGGCATTTTTCCGACCATAACGGGTGAAAAAACCGCTAACGGAAAATTCCGCAAAATTAAAGGTGCCGAACGCAAAACAGCCTATTGCGAGCGCGCACTTGCCGACTTAACACCTTGGTTGGAGAAGTTTAATGAAAACAAGGCATAAGCAAGCAAAAGACGAGAATTTTCCGGTCGGCTCTCTCCTGATTTCCAAGGAACTCCGCCCCTTGGTGGCAAAATATTATAAATTTGCCCGAATGGCTGATGATATTGCCGATAACCCAAAGCTTAACATGAAACAAAAGCTCCAAGGACTTGATGAAATGGAAGATATTTTATATCAGCGAATCGCAAAAAAAAGTAAAAAACTTGCCTTTATTGATGATTTACGCAAGGATTTTATCAGCGAAAACTTATCTTTCTCGCTTCTGACCGACTTGTTGGTTGCGTTTCGGCAAGATGCCAGAAATTTTACTTACGAGACTTGGGCACAACTCGTGGAATACTGCCGTTGGTCCGCGGCTCCCGTTGGGCGCTTTATGCTCGCTTTGCATAATGAAAACCCGTCAACTTATTTGCCGGGAGCTGCACTTTGTGTGGCTTTGCAGATAGAAAATCATCTCCAAGACATAAAATATGATGCAAAATTATTAAAAAGGGTGTATATTCCTTCCGATATGCTGAAAAAGTTTGGCGTAAAAGTTAAGGATTTGCTTAAAGATAAAGAAACGCCAGCCTTGAACAGCTTGAAAAAAGACATTTTGCAAAAAGTGAAAGGTTTGGTTAAGGAGGCAGAAATTCTGCTCTCCATTGTAAAAAGCAAAAGGCTCAAATTGGAGCTTGGCGTTATCCTTTCTTTAACACATATTATGTTAAAAAAGTTGGAGAAAGGCGATGTTTTGGCAAAAGAAATTAAACTCTCCAAAACAGATTGGCTTAGAGCCGTTATTTGCGGCGTAGCCAAAGGCTTGCTTACAAAACCGAAAACATTGACTACAAAAGGTTTGTAATGAACAATAACATCAAAAATATCGTTAAAAAATCAGGGACCTCCTTCTTTTGGAGTATGAGATTTCTTCCCAAAGCCAAAAGGGAAGCTATGTATACGCTTTATGCCTTCTGCCGTCATATTGATGATATTGTGGACGGCGACAGCAGTGTGGCTGAAAAACAAGAGCTGTTGCAGGCTTGGCGTGAGGAAATGGATAATATCTATGACAAAAAAGTTCCCGCAACCGACATCGGACGCAAAATTTATAAAAACTGTATGCGTTTTAAGCTCCCGAAATCTGAGTTTTTGCAATTGATTGACAGTATATCCATGGATGTTCCCAATCCCGTACAAGCTCCAAACCTGAATGATTTTTATCGTTACTGTCGCGGCGTGGCCGGTGTTCCGGGAAGTTTGTCTTTGCGCATTTTTGGCTGTAATGATGAAAAAATGATTGAGGAGCTCTCATCCTCCCTCGGAAATGCCCTGCAAATAACTAATATCTTGCGCGATGTTAAGGAAGATGCTTTGGCCGACAGGTTATATATCCCTCGTGAGTTTTTGGAAAAAGCAGATATTAGCATTACTGACCCAAAATCCGTTATTACAGATAAAAATTTGGTCTTTGCCAGAGAAGAGCTTGCAAAAATCGCCAGTAAGGACTTTCAAAAAGCCTATGAGCTTATTAATCATCTGGATAAGAAAACGGCTCGTCCGGTTAAGATGATTGCCAGCATTTATAAAAAATATTTTGATATTATGCAAAAACGCGGTTGGGAAGTTATCTCGCCTAAACCGACAATCAGTAAATTTGAGAAGCTCGCTTTGGCTCTCAAAGCTCTGTTATCTAACAAATGAGTTCAGTTCCGGTCAAATATCATATTATCGGGGCGGGAATTGCCGGCTTGCAAACCGCGCAGTTGCTTAAGCGCAAATATCCGCAAGCGCAAATAATTGTTTATGAAGCGGCCAAACACATTGGCGGGCGGTGTTTTTCTTTTTCTGATACCAAACTCGCAGCAACTTTGGATAATGCCACACACGCCGTTTTGCGCGGCAATAGTCTGGCGGCTAAACTTCTCGGAAAAGACACAAAATTTGGTCCGGCTGCTTTTTATTCTCCCCTGACAGGCAAAATCAGCCGCAAGAAATTTGACTTCATCAATGACAAAGCTTTGGCTCTGTTCAACCTTCCTCTGAATAAAGTCGCGCAAGGCATTGTTTTTAAAACATTATCCAAACTGTTCCCTTTCACCTCACGGCAGCTTGATGTTTGGTTCTCACGCGGGGATTTGAGCTCCAAACTGATTGAACCGCTGGCGCAAGAGCTTGATATTCGCCTTGGCTGGAAGCTCAAAGATTTTGCCGCGCAAGATGATTATATTTACAAGCTCATTTTCAACAAAGAGAGCATTGCTCTTTTGCCGCAAGATAAAGTTATCTCGGCCTTAGATGCACATAATTTTGTAAAAATCTTCGGCGGCGAAGACTTTGCATATAATGAAATCATAAATATCTTTTATCGGACGAGTATGCAAATCAGCCTGCCCGAAGGCTTAGACTTTTTGGGGTTGAGCAATATGCAGGCGCAATGGCTGTTTTCATCTCCGGGGATTTTGGGTATTACCATCAGCGATGCGGAAAATCTTAAACTCTCGGATGAAGAATTGGCTTTATCCGTTTGGAAAGAGGTTTGCGCTCTACGCGGTCATCAAAGTGCTTTTTTGCCGACTTATAGAGTGTTGCGCCACAAAAGAGCCACAATCCGCCAAGACAGTCGTAACAATGCGTTACGTCCGACAAACAGCCGAAGCAAGTGGAAAAATATGTATCTGGCCGGCGACTGGACAATGAAAAACTGGCCTTGCTCCATTGAAGCGGCCCTTACCTCCGCACAACGCATCGCGAAAATCTTGTAAAAAAAACTCCGGTTAACTTACCGGAGTTTTTTTATTATTTCTTATCGCAAAAAAGATTATTCTGCGTCTTTGTTCTCTTCACGAGCTTTGGCAGCTGCCGTCAAGTCGTCGGCAATACGAGCTGAACGACCACGCAATGCACGCAAGAAGTACAACTTCGCACGGCGGATTTTACCGATACGAGATACTTCAATCTTAGCTACGTTGGGAGAATATAACGGGAATACACGCTCAACACCCTCACCGAAAGAGATTTTTCTAACAGTGAAAGAAGAGTTCAAGCCGTCATTCTTACGAGCGATGCAAACACCCTCATAGATTTGGATACGTTCACGGTCGCCTTCTTTTACTTTGGTATGAACCTTCAAGGTATCACCCGGTTTGAAGTTCGGGATATTTTTACCGGAAGTGAGCTTCTCCATCTGCTCTTTTTCTAAGTTTTCAATAATGTTCATTACTTTTACCCTTTGTAAAAATTATTTATGTTCTCTATATACCTAAACCTTTTTAGAATCAAGATATTTTTTATAAAGGTCAGGCCGTTTGCGCTTTGTTACTTCTATGGATTTTTCGTGCCTCCATGTGGCAATATTTTGATGATGTCCGCTTAAAAGAACCTCCGGTACTTCGCGTCCGTCCCAAACTATCGGCCTCGTATATTGCGGATGCTCCAAAAGTCCGGTCTCAAAACTCTCATCCGTTGTGGACTCTGAGTTGCCCAAAACTCCCGGAATCAATCTGATTATGGCATCCAACATTATCATGGCCGCCTGCTCGCCCCCGGTAAGAATATAATCGCCAATGCTTATCTCCTCAATCTGACGGGCTTCTATGACTCTCTCGTCTATCCCTTCAAACCGACCGCAGATGACGGTGATTTCTTCTTCCAATGACAGTTCATGAACTTTAGCCTGGGTAAGAGGCTCTCCGCGTGGGGACATATATATCAGACGACCCTGTTTGTAATTGGCTTTTATGGCCGCATCCAAAACATCAGGACGCATTATCATACCTGCTCCGCCGCCGCAGGGAGTGTCATCTACCGAACCATGCTTGTCAAAAGCATAATCCCTGATATTGACCGTCTCCAGTTGCCACAAGCCCTTGTCTAAGGCCTTGCCCGTTAAGGAATACCCCAAAAACCCCGGAAATATCTCCGGAAATATGGTCAGTATCTTAACCTTCATCGGCAACTTCTTCCTCTGCTTCTTCTGGTGCAAAGTTCATTATCGCAGATTCAACAATAATATAGCCTTCTTTAACATTCATCTCTGGAACATATTGCTTGGTAAAAGGTATCATCTCAAGCCGGTTGGTCGCTTTGACCTTGAGCTCCAAGATGTCTCCGGCTCCGAAGTTATAAACTCCTTCTACTTTGCCGACCTCTTTTTTAGAAGACTTTTCAATTACCTTTAAGCCGATTAAATCAGCATGGTAAAATTCGTCCTCTTGGGTTTCGGGCAGAGCCGCCTTGTTTACGTAAAACTCCGTACCGACAAGTGTTTCGGCAAGGTTGCGGTCATCTACACCCTTTATTTTTACCCGAAGCAGTTCCTTGGAATGTCCGGTTACTTTGATGGAATAAGTTTTGTCGCCTTTTTTGTTCTCTACCAAGCCATATTTATCTATGTCCGTATCAACTTCGGTAAAGCTCTTTACCTTTACCTCGCCTTTGATGCCGTGAACACCGACTATGGCTCCCAAACAAACTCTCTTATCTTCTTCCATCGCGATTTTCCGATAATTTAAGCTGTGTTCCTAAAAATAACAAAGCAAAATCTTAGATTAAGCCTGAGCTTCTTCAGAAGAAGATTCAGCGGCTTGTGCAGCAGCTTCAGCAGCAGCGGCAGCCTTCTCGGCTTTCTCTTTCATTCTTTCCTGAGCCTTAGCTTTCGGAGCAGATTTCTTCGGCTGGTCATG
Source organism: uncultured Pseudomonadota bacterium (assembly GCA_949298065.1). Taxonomy (GTDB): domain Bacteria; phylum Pseudomonadota; class Alphaproteobacteria; order RF32; family CAG-239; genus Scatacola_A. Next base: position 10,719 of record CASFUZ010000009.1, read on the forward strand.
AATTACGGGAGCAGCGCAAAGACCCAATGCAGACAACATCTTCTGCATTCTTTCGGTCGGCTGAGCACCGTTGCCGAGCCAATATTTAACTCTTTCTTCGTTGATGACGAATCTCTCTGCATGATCTTTGGGAAGCAGAGGATTAAATGTACCTAATTTTTCAATGAATCTGCCATCACGGGGAGCTCTCTGGTCAGCGGCTACTACTTTGTAGAAGGGGCGCTTTTTGGAACCACCGCGAGATAGTCTGATACGAACTGCCATTTTTTTATCCTTTCTTAAGTTAATTAAATTCCGGCTGCCGTCTTATGGCTAAAACGGAAACCGATTACCCATGCCGTTAAACATTCCGCCTAACGGACTATTTTTGAGGCCGGATAAGCCGCCCATGCCGGCAAATGCCTTCATGCCGCCCATCTTGCCTACTCTTTTCATCATGGTTGACATTTGCTCATATGACTTGAGCAACTTGTTAACCTCGTGAACTTCAACTCCGGCTCCCGCCGCAATACGCTTCTTGCGCGAAGCCTTGATTAAATCAGGGTTACGGCGCTCCTTAACCGTCATGGAAAGGATTATCGCCTCCTGCTTTTTGACCAAATTGTCGCCGACACCGGCTTCCTCAATCTGGTTCTTAAACTTTGAAAGCCCCGGAATCATCCCAATCAGGCTGCCCATGCTGCCCAATTTTTGCAGCTGTCTTAACTGCGACAACATATCCTCAAGGTCAAACTTGCCTTTCATCATTTTGGCTGCCATTTTTTCTGCCTCGGCTTTGTCTACTTTCTCCATGGCTTTTTCAACCAGAGAAACGACATCGCCCTGCCCCAAAATGCGTCCGGCCAAGCGGTCGGGATGAAACTCCTCAAAATCTTCTATCTTTTCGCCGGTACCCAAAAACTTTATCGGTACACCGGCAACCATCTTCATGGACAATGCCGCACCAGCGCGGGCCGAACCGTCTATTCTTGTTAAAACAATGCCCGTGATGCCGACTTTTTCATTAAATTCTTTGGCAACAGTGCAGGAATCCTGACCTATCATTGCATCTGCCAAAAGCAAAGTTTCTGTCGGGTTGGCAATCTTCTTGACCTCTACAACCTCATCCATCAGGTCTTGGTCTATGTGCAAACGTCCGGCTGAGTCTAAAATGATGACATCATAGCCGCCTTTTTTGCCCTCGCTGATGGCGCGGCGCGTGGTCTCCGCAGGTTTTTCGCCTTTGATTATCGGCAAAGCATAAACCCCAATCTGAGAAGCCAACTGTGCTAATTGCTCCTGCGCGGCTGGACGATAAATGTCCAAAGAAACCAACATTACTTTCTTTTTGTTCTTGAGCTTGTTGGCTATCTTTGCCGAGGTGGTCGTCTTACCGGAACCTTGCAAGCCCATCATCAAAATACATACCGGCGGAACAGCCTGCAAATTGAGCTCGGCACCCTCTCCGCCTAATAATTTGACCAACTCGTCATGGACGATTTTGACAACCATCTGCCCCGGCTGAATGGAACGCACAACCTTCTCGCCGATGGACTGCTCTTTGACCTTGGCAATGAAATCCTTAACAACCGGCAAAGATACATCAGCTTCCAATAACGCAATGCGTATCTCACGCATAGCGTCATCAATGTCTTTTTCACTCAACACACCGCGAGAGGTGATTTTGGCAAAGACTGAGCCTAATTTATCGGTCAAAGTTTCAAAAATTGTCTTATCTCCACTTCAAAACATGTACCTACATACTATTGCACGCAGGCGACGGCCTGAGCGATTAACTGCCAGCACACTGCCTTGAGAACCGCGATGCTCCTTAGCACCTGTTTCAAAACCTGTACCTACATACTATTGCACGCCAGTGTGCGAACCCTCGCTGACTGGCGGCACGCCTCGGCGTGTTATAGTTTTTGGTCTTGTTTTTGGTAATTAACCTTATTTTTTTCTTGCTTTATATAGGCTTTTATACAGAGAGTCAAGCAAAAAACAGCAAATTCTTGTGTTTCTGAAATATTCGTTTATAATGCGGTTATGGAAACAACGGCGCAACATATTTCTTCCCTGCTCTATTTTACCGCAATCTTTGTGGTGCTTTGTTTTGCGGCACTTATCCGCGTGTTGCGCAAGACCGCCGAACGCAGACGCGCACTCCAACATCTCAAACATAACGGAAATTTTGATGAAGAAGGCAAAAAAGCCTTCAAACAAAAAATTCGCTACTGCTATATGGTGGAAGAACACCGCAACCGCGAAAAACTCAGGCGGCAAATTACCAAAGCCATTATGATTGCGCAAACCTACCAATTTCAACGCTTGCGGCATTCGGACATTACCAAAATCATTCGGCGGACTTTGTTAAACTTCCGCTACCGCTTCTTTACCAATCTGCGTATGGCCTTGATTAAAAAATCACGCAAGCAAAAAGGCGGCACGGGACACCTTACCCATATGCAGCAAGATGCCATCAGGGAAATGATGTTTGCTATGGGACTTAAGAACCTCAATAAACCGCCGAAAACTCTTCCGCCCGCCTCTGAAGATGAGGCTCAGTGGCTGGCTCAGGAAAGTCGGATTAAAGTAATGGAGGCAGCCCTTGAGCGCAAAAACCTTGACAAACCACCGGAAATCCGTAAGGCCGCCGTTCGCGCCGGATATTATGCCGATGATAGCCTAAAAAGAAAACGCAATAACTATTGACAAAAAACTTGACACAAGGCATAATGTGCTTCTCTTAAATTAAGTATATTGTATATAATTTTAAATATTTTGCGTATGAAAAAATTATTTATCTTTGATGTTGACGGAGTGTTATTAGACCTCTGGACATCCATGAAACCGATTTTCGCCGTGTATCACGGCATGTTATTGAGCAATGAAGACTGGGATGATATCGTTGTAGATTTTCTGCACGACCCTAAACCCTATTTAGAGTTTGGGGAGTATTTCCAGAAATCCTTAACCTTCCGCACCTTAACACCTGTGGAGGGGATGCCTCAAGTGGTGTTTAAATTGCTTAATAAAGGTTTTGATTTGGCGATTGTCAGCTCCAGCGATCCTCGCTTTGCTGAGCAACGCCGCCAAAACATTGAGACCCATTACCCCGGCTGCTTTGAAAAAATCATTTGCGTCGGGATGGAGCAAACCAAGGAAGAGGCCCTGCGCAAAGCGGTGAAGGGTTATGACGAAGTCTTCTTCGTTGACGACAACCCGCGCCACTTAACAGACAGCTTGGGTATTGTTGACCACCCTATCTGGATGTCCAATAAGCACCATCAATTCATTTGGGACGAAATGGACACCTCAGGTATTGAAGTCATCCATAGTCCGAAAGAACTTTTGGACCTTGCTTTAAAGCGTTAAAGAAGGTTCAAAACACAACAAAAAAAGCCGTTGCATTTATGCTCCGGCTTTTTTTTTGTTATCTATCCTTTTATTTTAGAGAAAATATTCTCTCAAATATGCGGGCAAATCCGCTACATTTACACGATGTTGCTCCATTGTGTCGCGGTCGCGGATGGTTACACTCTCCGGCTGGTTTTCAATTGTCTCAAAGTCAACCGTAATGCACAAAGGTGTACCAATTTCATCATGACGGCGATAAGCCTTACCGATGTTACCTGTGTTCTCCAGAGCCACACGACCGATACCCAATTTGAGCAAGTTTTGCTTAATCTCGTGGCATTTGTTCATAATGGCTTCATTATTCTTCTTGAGCGGGATAATGGCAACTTTAATCGGAGCCAGATGCTTCTTAAGCTTCAAGACAACGCGGGTGTTGCCCTCGCCCAAATCTTCTTCCTCATAAGCCTCGGTCATAACCGCCAAAACGCCGCGGTCAACACCCATTGAAGGCTCAATCACAAAAGGAACAACCCATTTGTTGTTATCATCCATAATGCAGAGTTTTTGAGTTGAATCCGGATTGGGGTGGCAATGCGAGGTGAGGTTCATTTCCTCCTGAGCCTTGGTATGGTTACCCAAGTCATAGTCCGTACGGTTGGCGATACCTTCTAGCTCTTCCATACCATGCGGGAACTGATATTCAATATCATAACAAGCCTTGGCATAGTGTGCCAAGTCATCTTTCGGGGTGGTGTAGATATTCATATTCTCACGCTTTAGGCCCTGCTCTTCCCACCATTTAATGCGGGCTTCTTTCCAATATTCGTGCCATTTTTCATCTTCGCCAGGCATTACAAAATATTCCAGCTCTGCCTGTTCAAATTCACGCACGCGGAAGATAAAGTTACGCGGCGTAATCTCATTACGGAAAGACTTGCCGATTTGGGCAATACCAAACGGAAGTTTGCGAGATGTAGAATCTACAACATTACGGAATTGTGTGAAAATTGCCTGCGCGGTTTCCGGACGCAGATAGCCAAACACGGAGCCATCATCAACCGGACCAATGGATGTCTTGAACATCAGGTTAAACGGACGCGGTTCGGTCAACTCGGTTGAACCGCAGTTCGGGCATTTGCCGTCCTTGATATGGTCGGCACGGAAGCGGCCTTTACATTTTTTGCAATCCGTCATCGGGTCAGAGAAAGTATCCTCGTGGCCGGAATATTGCAAAACCTTACGGTTGGTCAAAATGGCGGCATCTAAGCCCTCAATATCATCACGCTCATAAACCATGGAACGCCACCAAGCGTTTTTGAGGTTGTTCTTCAGCTCCACACCCAACGGACCATAATCATATACACCTTGCAAACCGCCATAGATATCGGCGTTTTGAAAAATAAAGCCGCGTCTTTTGCATAGCGCCACAAGCTGATCCATTGTTTTTGCAACCATTGTAAAATTCCTTACTCACAAAAAATGTTGATTAATTTTTAACTTATTTGTTCTAATATAATTATTCTTAAAAAGCAAGGGAGATATTACACTATGGCAAAGAATTTGACAAAAGTTGCTTTAATCTACGACTTTGACGGTACTCTCAGCACAACAGATATGCAAAACTACGGTCTTATCCCCGAGCTTGGTATGAAGCCTAAAGCCTTTTGGAAAAAAGCCAACCAATGGTCAATTGATAATTTTGCCGACCAGGTAACGGGAAGTATGTATTATTTCACTAAAGTTGCTAAAGAAAAAGGTGTTAAACTCACGAAGGAAAATTTTAATCGTTGCGGTAAAAATATTGAATATTTTGAGGGCGTGGAAACTTGGTTTGAGCGTATTAATCGTTTTGGCGCGGCTCTGGACTTGGAAATTGAACATTACATAATCTCCGCCGGATATGAAGAGATTATTGCCGGAAGCGCCATTCGCAAATATTTTACCGATGTGTTCGGTTGTAGCTATGCCTATGATGAAGAAGGTTGCCCTGTTTGGCCGGCACGTGTGGTGAATTATTCCACCAAGACCCAATATCTTTCCAAAATCAACAAAGGTCTCGGCAAGTTGGAAGACCGTGCCGTGAATGAGTTTATGCCCGATGATGAACGCCCCATTCCCTTTACAAGAATGATTTATTTCGGCGACGGAATGACCGATATTCCTTCCATGCGCTTGGTTAAAGAACGCCGTGGCAATGCCATCGCCGTTTATGCTCCTAAAGGCAAGCACAAACGTCAAGCGATAAAACTTCTTTCCGACGGGCGCGTTAACTTCGCCTTGCCGGCTGATTATCGCGAAAATAAAGATATTGACAAAGTGGTTAAGACCATTTTGGATAAAATCGCTACGGAAAGAGATTTGGACGAGCTCAAGGCCCGTGAAGAAAAGAAAAAATTATTGGTAAAATAATTTATATATTTATCTCCATTCCATCATAGGCAACTTCAAATCCTTGCGGCAAAGCTTGCCTTAATTCATCATAATCCACACGGGCAGACAAATGGGTTAATATGACTCTTTGCGGCTTAATTTTTGCTGCAACGGCTTTCACGTTTTCAATATCGCTATGACCGTTCTTTTCAGGATAAAGACCATTGTTGCATTCTATCAGCAAAGTGGAAACGCCTTGGAGCTTGTTTATGCTTTCTTCCGGCATTTGCTCCCAATCGGTTACATAAGCAAAATCTTTATACCTAAATGCAGAGCAATGCAAATGATGATGTTTGACCTGAAAGGTTTCAAAGGTTACACCGCAACTTTCAAAATTTCCACAATCCGGCAAAGTACGCCAAAGCAAGGAGGGCGAGTTTTCCGTTTCAGGCTTAAACATAAAACCAAAAACCTGCTTGAGCTCAGTTTGGGTTTCCTGACTGCTCCAAATTTCTATCGGATGATTAAGCAATGTGCAGGCGCGCGATAATTCCGGCAGAGAGGCAATATGATCATAATGACCATGGGTGATGAAAATTGCATCTAAATCTGTGATGCAATTTTGATTAACTTGCAGACGAAACTCCGGCCCCGTATCAATAATAAATTTTTTGCCTTCTATCTCCATATATACAGATGCGCGGTTACGAATATTCTTGGGCTGATTGGGGGATAAATTCCGCCAGTTATTGAAAATCATCGGAGAGCCATAAGCCGAACCACTACCTAAAACAATCACCTTCATTTCGCACCTCCTTTTTTTATGAGCATATAATTTCACATTAAAATTTGCATCCATATTTTGCAAAATCTCCCCAAAAATAAGGGAAAATCTGAAAGCTGAAAACTTTTTTGCAAAAAAATGATATTTTTGAAAAAAAAACACTTGCCAAATAAAAAAAAACTTATAAATTAGACACGAACTTACCAATTAAGATGTTGGGGTGTCGCCAAGTGGTAAGGCATCGGCTTTTGGTGCCGACATTCGTTGGTTCGAATCCAGCCACCCCAGCCACAGAATACAAGCCGTCAGAAATGACGGTTTTTTCTTTATATATCAAGCATTTATACTGATTCGGATGTTTAAAAGTCAAAATAGGCTTTTTTTGAGCAACATCCGAACTTTTTTATTACCAATCTTTGTATTTCAATAGCTTACGGGATTTTAATCAATTTCGTATCTCACCTGATATATATTATCCCTCCCCAAGGTACCGATTTGCACGCTGCTACCGTAGTCGGTGATATGGTTGATGCCCTACGCAAAGACACATCATCCATGGCTTTTCTCTTATCCGCTCTATGAACATAGACGCATAATATCATATTTTTGCCCAAATGTCTAATACAAAGCTGTGTCAACATATGAGCAACAACTTTTTATATTTGCATACCTTAAAAATATTAAAACTTTCTTGTTTGCTAAATTTTTCGGAAAATAAAATCATATCCTATTAACCTTTTCTCAACGTCATAAATTGACATTGTCTGCTTTTATGTTGGTTTTTATGAAAACACTTACTAATGACAAAATTTATTTATGTTGGCGAAATTGTGAACATATTGCTCAATCCGGCCTCAAGGAATGGCGGTTTGATGAAAACGGCTTTCCCGTCAGATTTTGCTATTATGAAAATCCTAATAAACAGGGAGGCTGGTTTATCAAAGAAGATGCCCAACACAATCTACATATTTGTTCTTATGACGCTCTAAGAACCTTGCTCTAAACTATGCCGCAAATTTATACAAAACTTCCATCAGTTTAACCATCGCAAATGTATCTTGACCGCAATATATCTCCAGTCCGTCAAACAAAACTTTCTCTTCTTCCTCGGATAATTTCCCCAACATAAATTTAGAGTAACGCTCCATAGCCTCTCCGCCGTTTTTTACCTCAAGTTTATCATAACTTATATCCGTGAATGCAGGTAAAACCTTTTTGATGGAGGCTGAGCTATGTTGCTCATAGTGATACAAAGCTCTTTGCCGAAACGGAACTAACTGGTCTAAAACTCTTTTGTTTATATTCAGAATTGCTTCCGCTAAATCAGGAAATAATCTGGCTAATTCCTCATTGCGCTTTTTTTCAAAAATTTCGTTATAAACGATAACGGAACCTTTCTTGCCGCAATTTTTTACCAGAGCTTCGGCCAAAGCTCGTCTTGGATCTGTCCTTTCTTTATGCAGAAATCCTATATGCTTGACCTCTTCGTTCGGGCTGTCTTGAATATGCAAGGAAAACTGAAACGGAATATGCTGATACGGACCAGAGTTTTCAAACAAAGGTATTGCCGGCTCTATGGTTTCATAATCCAAATAATACAACGGATATTTCAGTTTGCTCAAAAATTCACGGATTTTATCTTTCTCACAGTAAATTTTCTGATTTTGCCATGCTGATATATCTATAAATCTTTTTTCCTTATATTCTGAGGCAACCAAATCTTTAATATCGTAGGAATTAAGTTTTTGGCAGATTTTATCTGCAGTTGGTTGCGGAAAAATATCCCAAATAGAATATTGTGGAACTTTGGCACAACAATAATCATAAAATCCGCAAGATTTGCATTTTTTAGATATTGTTATCTTGGGTTCTTTCTTGTGTTTTTGCATATCTGACAAGATTGCTGCTTGCTCTTCAACTTCATCATAACGCGCTGCAACTTCTGCCGTAACATTTTCTGACGTAAAAAGTTTTTTGATATCTAATTTCTTCTTTAGTTTGTACTTCTTATCAAGATACAAAACGTAGCAATCTTTTATTTTATATCCGGCATTGGAAAAAACATAATACTGAAAAGCCAAATCCTCAATATGTTCGTCTTTGACTTCCGTTGTGCTTTTGATTTCTATTAAATTCCAGCCTCTGCCTTCTCTTTGCAAAATGTCTATTCGGCAAGTTGCACCCCAAGGCAAGCAGGCAACCGCCTCAAACAATACATCATTATTTTTGCTTAATATTTTCGTCTGTTCAGCGCCGTTCTTAAAATCCCATATCGGGGCAGAAACCTCTACCCCTTCTGGGTAGAGCGCCCGAGCCAATTCTTGAACACTATATCCGCTTGCGCTCCACTCATCTGCTTCTTCTGATAAAAGCTCTTTTTTATGCTTCTTCAGCCAAAGTGCTTTGGAACATGAACTTCCTAACATATAGTCAGATTTGGATAATAACAGAGGCTTATTCTCTTTATTTATCATACCAATTCTCCGGTTTGATGACTTTTACATGATCTCCCCAAGTATAGAGATGCCAATCCATTTCTAATCTGCCACCGGCTCTGAACTTAACGGTAAGCGTCCCGTCTTTATTTTTTATCATGATTTGTGTGGGGTGAAAAATATATTGTGCGGCATCTTCTGCAACTTCCTTATCAAAAAGCCATTCAACTTCAAATGGTTCTTCATGAAATGCGCCAAAAGATTCCTCGGCATATTTTTGCAGGCTAAAATTCGGTAGCGGTACAATTACTTTATCTAATATTTCTACATCTTTTATATTGCTCAAAATAAAATTATGCACTTCTTCTCCAAAAAAACCATCACTATGATGCGCTACTAAATAGTGATTACGTTCGCCATACAAAAATCCATAAGGGTTTAATGTGTTTATGCTCGTTTTGCCGCTTTTTTGATTATAGTATTTTATTCTAATCTGATGACATTCCAAAATTGCTTGGCGGATTTTGGAAATTATCTTTTCATCAAGTTGTAATTTTGGTCCCGGACGGCAAATAAATCCTTCTGCCTCTAACAGCGCTTCGGCATCCGGCTCTATCTTGCGTATGACATCCGGTTTGATGCTGGCTCTGACTTTATTTATGACTTTTTCCAATATGTCTTTTTTATCTGTCATCTGCTTTTGGGCAAAAATTTCCTTTGCTGTCTCCAAAGCTGACAATTCTTCAGCAGAGAAGTTTATTAAGTCCTTTAATGTTCCTTGCGGGATATACCAGCGTTTTTGATTGTTTTCACAAATAATTTCTTCTGCTTGAGGAAAACGAGTGATAATCATATCACGCATACGTTCAGCCGTGCGGCGGGAAACTTGATATTTTTCAGCAATATCATTTAAGCTGATGCCTTCTCGCGTTGATTGCATCCAAATTGCTAAATCCAGCAAATCATATGTTTTTTCATAAGCCATTAGCAAATCTCCGAATTATAAAATAAAATGAGGCTATGACATATTTTGTCAGAGGTAAGATTAATATTATCTTATCAAACAACTTTTTCTTTGGAGTGTTATTTTATGAAAAAATTTTTATTTGCAGCTTTTGTGGTTTTCGTAGGTATTGTTTTCTATATCAATTCCGAAGCATATCTAATACAAAACCTTTTGGAAAAAGGCGTGAAACAATTTGATGCTGAAGGCGGACAGATTTTAATTATCAATACGACAAAAAATCTGACCGAAAGAAAATATGGTATTGGCAACTATTCCTTTTCCCCCTTAAATGAAAAGCAAAAAGCCAAATGTTTTGCTAAAATAGTTAATATTTACGGAGAAGAAATTAGGGCATATTTTTGCACCATAGCTCAAAATTCGCCTAAAGAAGTTGAAGCCGTGGCTTTCGCTAAAATCAGACTAAATAACCAAGATTATGAACTTTGGGTGGCTCTTAACAGACCTAAGCCCAAAAAAGAAACCTATGGCTTTGTTACGGCATCGTGGAATGCTTTGCCTTTGCTTTACAAATTGTTAAATATCTTTTATGATTTCAAAAACTAGCTTAGAGAGGAGATGACTTATGAGTATTAAGATTGATGTGAATTTTTCTTTTATATCAGATACAAAAAAATATTTGGAAATGTTTGATAAACAAAAATCTTCTCGTAATTGTCCTGATCCTGACAGTTGCAGTAAAACACTTCGTGATTATCACAAAGTGTTGTGGAGCAAGCCGCTTCCAAACGGCGACAAGATGGAATTAAGCGAAGATGCGACTTATTTGGCTTGGAAAGATTTTCACTTTGGGTCTGATTCTATTGTTAATATGTATTTTCATCATATTAGTGTTGCAAAGTATTATTTAACAGACGAGCTTAAAAATACATTCTGTCAAAAATATGGTTTTAGCGATTTTACTTCTTTTTGGAGAGATTATCTCATAAAATCTTATACTATCGGCGGGGCTATCATCTTTCCTAAAAGCAACTCTATTAATGCCGAGCGCGGAAAAATGCTTAAAGATAGGTTTGATTTGACCTTGGAATGTATCCGCTTATATTATCTTGAGAAAGAAAGTCCTTTGTTTGCTACACTTCAAGCCAATAAAGCTTTTTTTGATTTGTTTGTAGATTTTGAACAATATGTTGATTTCTTTTATTTGCAAGATTTGGTAGACCCTAATTCTTCCAAAATAAAATATTTTAATAGCTTCAAAGATTTGTCTAATGTTCCTTATCCTCAAACGGAGCGAGATTGGCTAGATTTGTATGAAAATCAGCTTGATTTTGTTAATCGTCGTAACAAAAGAATTGCCGAAAGTATAAAATGAAAATCTCCATCAAGCGCGGAACAAAAGAAATAGGCGGTTCTGCCGTTGAAATAATCTCTGACAAGGGGCAAAGAATCATTGTTGATTTGGGCTTGCCTTTGGATGCGGCAGACACTTCTCCTGAATTATTACCTGATATTAAAGGGTTAACGCATAAGTCCGATGACTTATTGGCTCTGCTCATTTCTCACGCACACCAAGACCATTATGGCTTGGGAAAATATATTGATGACAAAATTCCGGTTTATTTGAGCCATGAGGCACAAAGTATTATGCAAATTGCCCATATTCATCGCCTTCCGGGGGCTTTTGTCTTTCCGAATACCGTTTGTTTTGAAAATGAAAAAACTTTTCAGCTCAATGATTTTAGAATTACACCTTATCTGTTTGACCATTCTGCTTATGGGGCTTACGGCTTTCTTATTGAGGTCGATGGGCAAAAAGTTTTTTACAGCGGTGATTTCAGGGCTCATGGGCGCAAAAGAAAATTATTTTATAAATTTTTGCGTAATCATCCCCAAAATATTGATGTTTTGCTTCTGGAAGGTTCTTGCTTGGGGCGTGAAAACTCTGAACATTACGAATACGAAGAAGATTTGGAAAACAAATTTTATGACTTCTGGAAAGAATCAAAGGGCTTGGCTTTAGTCCAAACTTCTGCTCAAAATATTGACCGTATTGTTACCATATATCGTGCCGCAAAAAAATGTAGAAGAAATATTGTTTTATCCGGTTATGCCGGACATATTTTACAGGGAACAGGTAACCCGCGCCTGCCTAATTTTACATGGCCGGATGTTAAAAAATTTTCTTTACATCCGCTTAAAAGACATGAAACAGGTGTTAACGAACTTATGCTTAATCCTCAAAAATATGTTGTTTTGTTAGATTCAAAAATCTATGAACAACTTAAAAATGCCGGAATAATTAATAACCAAACAACTTATGTTTATTCCATGTGGAAGGGATATAAGGAAAAATATCAAAATCAATTAACCTTCTTGGCAGACAATAATATTCCCATGCAGGATATTCATACTTCCGGACATGCGGATGTCCCAACACTAAAAAAAATTGTTGCCGGATTAAAGCCCAAAATAATTATTCCCATTCATACCTTTTATCCGCAGAAATTTATGCAAATGTTTGATAATGCCGTTTGTTTAAATGACGGCGATTTATTTGAAATTCCCATCAAATAAGTCTGTATGAATAGATTTTATGGCCTCATTATTCGCCTCAAACATAATATACTTAAAACGTAAAATATCCTGACCGAGGTAAACATCTTTCGGTTCTTCGGAAATGCAATATTTTCCCGCCGGAGCCGCAATGCAAACATTGATAACCAGACTTTGGGGCAGTTTTTGCTTGTATCCAAAATGTTCAAACCATTTTGCACCACTAGGTGAGCGAAGCAGTTCTCTTAAAAATACGGCATAGCCAAGCCCTTGTCCTCTTATAATATGAGCCTGTTTGGCGGTCTTAACCGCATCTTTTTTCAGCTCTATGACACAAAGATTGGTGTTTCCCCCTTGCTTAACCCGAGCTAAAATATCTATTCCACCGGCGCGTGCCCGCTCTGATAAGCAGATTGTCTTACCAGAACCGGACAATACTGTTGTCATTTGGAAAGCCAATTCATCATATATTCTAACTGGCTGAATGTTGCATAATTTTTTATCCTTGGAGCTGGTTTTAGACATATTTTCAATTAAGGCGCTCTCAAAAATATGTTCAATGTTATTTTCCTTCGGTAAGTTCTGACTGAAATGTTTTCTAAATTCTGCTGCTTCCGATGAATCCCAAGGGCAATTAAGCGGTTTGCTCCAACCTAAATATCTTTTGTTACTTATATCTAGATCTTTGTTTGTATACAACATCAATTTGCCTTGTTTTAGCTTCAAATAAGCTATGCTTTGACCTTTATAACGCAGATTTATTCCTTTCTTGCTCTTAATGTCCCCGATGCTGGTGTAAAGGTTGAGATTTTTTGCTTTGTGAAAATTTTTCCTAATAGATATTATATTTTCTTCTTGAGCTTTGATTCCTGTTGCATATTCTTCAAATCTGGCTTTCCAGTCATCCTTTTTCTGTAGCCATTTTTGAACTGTGTTTGCAATATTTTGCAAATCATCATTTTTTCTTAAATCTATTATTTTTTTAGAATCTATCATCGCCTATTCTCCTAGATAAAACCAATTTTGTGTTGAATCGGTGCTTTGTTTTGCTGCTCTTGCTCCAACATTTTTATGAGTTCGTTTTTGTTTTTCTCTAAACCCAAAATTTGAGCTTTTTGTTTTACGACAACAAAATCTCCTGGGGCAAGAGAGTTTAGATGCGATAAGTTTACCTTGGCAATATTAAAAAAATGCTTAAAGGCAAGGCTTGATTGTTCCGGTGTCATATAATCATAAGCTACCTTAAAAGTAAAACGACGCAGACTGGCTTTATCTAAATTATCCATCAAATTCGTCGTGCAAACAAACGGATATGGGTAGCTTTCCATCTGTGTCAGCATCTCATTGACTTGAGTTACTTCCCATGAATTGTATGCTCTACTACGGTCTTGTAAAAAACTATCTGCCTCATCAAAAATCAGAACGGCTTGGTTTTCTCTCCCCTCTTTAAACGCCGCGGCAATATTTTGTTCCGTACCGCCAACCCACATGGATAATAAATCAGAACATTTTTTCTTTACAACCGGCATTTCCAATGTTTTGGCTAAAAATTCACCATACGCTGACTTACCCGTTCCGGAAGCCCCGTATAAACACAAAGAAAAATTTCGTTGCGGCAACTTCTTAATTCGTTCCGACAAAAGGCTTAAATCCGTGTCCGTGTTTAACAACTTCGGATTAAATGTTGCCGCATGAGTGGCTTTCGGCGGAAGACAATACCCGTTATTATAGGCTTTTTCTAATGAGGTCAGACTCTGTTTAACTTCCGCCAAACCTCCTCCGGCAAGCTGCGCTGTCTTTACCGCAGTAACAATAAATGAGGGTGAAAGTTTATACTGAAGCGCAAATTCTTCCGCCGTTTTTTTATCTGATGGCAAATTGTTGGCTTTCAGTTCTTTTTGCCACATCTCTGTTCTGGTCTTCAGATTAGGCTTACTAAAATTTAGTGCATAAGTAAAACGGCGCAAATATGACTTTTCTATGTCCTCAATAGAGTTTATAATCCAAATTGTCGGCGTTTTATTACTTTCCAACAACCGATTGACATAGAGTTTGTTGTTTTCCTTTTTTCTCATAAAAGGCAAACTATCCTTTTCTAAAAAATCATCAGCTTCATCTACCAATAAACAAACATTCTTGTCTTTGGATAACAGTCTATAGGCCAAATTTAAACTCTCTTTGCGCTCGCTCTCTTCAAACTGCTCTCCTACGGCATATAACTCCGCTTTTATTCTTTCTGCCAATGTCTTGGCAAACTCCGTTTTTCCCGTTCCTGGCTCGCCGTAAAACAACAAATTAACTCCTGTCTTTTTGTCTTTTACGGCATGGCTGAAAATCCGAGCGCAAAAATCTTTTTCCTCTAAATACGAAAAATCTTTCCACGCCAAATTTGCCTTACGCTTTTCTCCTAAAATTACATTCTTTATATCCATAGCGTTATTGATATTTTGTGAAAGTATTTTTACCGTTAAATCTGAGGCACAAATATCTCCGTTATACTCACTTTCAATCAGACCAAATTGCAATAATGGAGATTTTTTATCTAATATTTCTTCTATTTTACGTTGTTTTTGAGCCAACAACAAAGAGGCATTCTTTTTTAACTTGTTACATCTTCCGCAAACTTCTCGGTTGAAATCTTCAAAGTTTTCATCTAACTTAATTCTGGACAATAAACCATACAAATTTTGCTCTTCATCCGTCAACTCCAACAGTTCAGATATATATCCAAGCCTTTTTTCTAAAATTGACATAGGACTGTTTTGCAGAGACTTCATTTTTTTATCTACGGCTATAATAAAATTTTCACCTCTCTGATAGGACTGCTTCTTTTGAGTGCGAGATATATCCTTAAAATCTAAAAACCTTTCTTCTTCGTCTTTGGTTGTCCATGAATAGTCTACAAAACTTTTTCCCTGCATATCATGCCAATCATAAACATCAATTAAATGCTCTTTCAAAAAATTCTTGCTTTTTAAGGCGTTACTTAAATAGTTCAATAGTTTGTATTGTTCAAATTTTTCCATATAAACATCTCCTCTTTTTGTGTGTAATATTTTAGAAGATGAATACGTCATTTTTTGTCAATTGTATTTATTAAATAACAAATAAATATGCTTGAAAAAAATTTTTATGCTTATAAACTTATAGTAATTACAAACAACAACGGAAATATTTTATGTCAGAATACACAATTTGCGAGTTATTATTATTCCAAGCTATCTTAATCCTTTTTAACGCGATTTTTGCCTGCGCGGAAATTGCCGTTATTTCCATCAATGATAACAAGCTCAAAAAAATGGCCGAAGACGGCGACAAACGCGCTATGCGCCTCGCCTCGCTCACGGCACAACCCGCCAAGTTTTTGGCAACCATCCAAGTCGGTATTACTTTAGCAGGCTTCTTAGGCAGTGCTTTTGCTGCCGATAACTTTTCGGACAGGATTGTAGACTGGCTGGTTTCTTTGGGGGTTACTATTTCTCCTAAAAAATTGGATGTTTTATCTGTTATCGGTATTACGCTTATTCTTTCTTATATCACACTCATCTGGGGCGAATTGGTGCCAAAGAGAATTGCAATGCAGCATGCCGAAAAAATAGGCTTATTTATGTCATCATTGATTTATATCATTGCTAAAATATTCTCTCCCATTGTTTGGTTCTTAACCGTTTCAACCAATATATCCCTTCGCTTAATCGGGATTAATCCTGATGAGAAAAACGAAAATGTGACGGAAGAAGAAATCCGGATTATGATTGATGTCGGCAGCGAAAACGGCACAATTGATGACGATGAAAAGAAAATGATTCATAATGTGTTTGAGTTTGATGACAAAGTTGCTTATGACGTAATGACACACCGCACAAATGTTCAGCTCTTAAATATTGATGATGACATAAGCGCTTGGGAAAATATTATGATTGAGACAAGATATTCCGTTTATCCCATTTATCAGGATAATTATGACAATATCTTAGGTATTTTAAACATAAAAGACTACTTCAAATATAAGCCGCAAGGAAAATCTGCAATTTTGAATGAGGCGGTTAAGCCTGTACTCTTTATTCCTGAGACCATATATATTGATGA
Source organism: uncultured Pseudomonadota bacterium (assembly GCA_949298065.1). Lineage (GTDB taxonomy): Bacteria > Pseudomonadota > Alphaproteobacteria > RF32 > CAG-239 > Scatacola_A. The sequence continues at coordinate 27,253 of CASFUZ010000009.1, forward strand.
CCTGTTTCATAATATGCAAAAAAGCCGTATTCATTTTGCTATTGTGGTTGACGAGTATGGCGGAATTTCCGGTATTGTTACCATGAATGACTTATTGGAAGAAATTGTCGGCGATTTGGAAGATGATGTAAACGCTCCTCCGGCAATACCTAACATTAAACCTATTAATAAAAACTCATGGCTTATTCAGGGATGTACACCTATTGAAGAAGTTGAAAAAATTTTGGGAATGAAGCTCTCAGAAATTGACTGTGATACTTTTGCCGGTTTTGTTTTGTCTTTGATGAGCGAAATATCCAGTGATAAAAAGAATATTAGGCTTACTTATAAAAACCTACGTATTCGGTTGGTGAAAACAAATGGACATAGAATAGAGCAAGCTGTTCTGCAAAAAGTGGAAAAGTCATAGTTTTGTACAAACCTAAAAAGGCTGGGGTTAACCAGCCTTTTGTTTACATTGCGTTATTTGCAGAATGCTTTTGTGTTTTGCTCTTTGGGCGTTTTAGCGGCAAGTTTTCGGGGGTGGGATTATCCGGTTCATGGATTGTCGGAATTGAATCCGGATAATGTAAATTATCATCAATCCCTACTCTCTTTGAAGCACAGCCAACACTCACACATAAAAAAGCGCTCAGGCAAAAAATTGTTGCCCCAAATAATACGCTCTTGTTAAACACCATCTTTTTCTGCAAAAAAGAATTTAATAATAAGTTTTTCATAACCGAATAATTTTAACAAAATTTATAATTTTCTGCGAAAGTTATTAGATTTTGAGCTTAATTTCAATAAAAAAATTTATGACACATTGACATCCACCTAAATTTATGATATTTTTTGTCTAAATCTAAACTATTCATTATGTATAAAATTAAAATTTTTGCTGCCATTTTCGGGATGATGATGGTCGCAATGTCTTGCAGTAGCAACAAGGCAGAGGAAAATATTGCTACAGCCGAGAACGATACAGTTATTGTCATCAAAACAATTACCAGAATGTATCTTTCGCCACAAACACGCGGAAGAGTTCAAGCGTATTTTAAGTTTGATGACGGTACAAACCTCAGAATTAAGAAAGGAAACGGCTATGTTCTTTGTGCCGTTGGCGATAAAATGATATTTAAGGATGGCAAAGCCATACCTTATTTTATCTCTCAACGACAGGGCACAAAGATTAACAACGCCGTTATTATTGACCGCTGTTGGAACGGAAATGACCGAAAGCTTGTCTATGCAAAAGAAGGGCAAGATTTTGTTCTTTACCGTTTTGACAAAGCTGCTTTTGTGGAAGATGTGCTCTTGGCTCAGCCTGGAGATACTATTTTCTACCAAAAGGCAGAAAATAAAAACGGCGCAATATTCGCGGAGGCGGTGCGTGTCGGTTTTATGAAATAGTCTTATTTCTATGAAGGTCTTGATCTTATATCAAGGCCTTTTTATTTTTAGACATAATTGTTGACAAAATAGAGAAATTAGTGTATAACTCTCTCAACTTTTGTTTGGAGAGATTGAAAATGTATGTAGGAAAACAGACTTTAAATATGTGTTTGGCATCCCAACGCGGTATAGAAACAAACTATAAAGACGGAAGCTCTTATATGTTGGATAGCATTATGGAGCAATCCGAAAATCTTTTAAAAGATTTGTCTGTTGGCACAGCAGAGCTTAATGTTGAGGATATTGATACGGCTGAGGCTTTGGTTTACAGCTATGTGAAATCTGCTTCCGGAAGTAGAAAAAAAGAGGCTATCAGGCTTGCGGAAAAACTTATCCCTGCTTTGAGATTACGTAAAGAAAATTTGAAAAAGCTTGCTGACATTAACTTTGTTGCCTACACATTAAACAACAAAAAACGCGCAGTTAAACTCAGCCCTGAAGAATTGGTTATGGCGCATAAAACAATTGAGGCTGACCAAGAAAATCCGGCAAAACTCAAACAACGCCTTAAACAACAGTTGCAGAGCTATGCCTTGCTCAAATATTCCTCCCTTTCCAAAAGTGAGCTTAACTCAAGCGATGTTGCCAAAAACTTTGTTAGCGTTTTTGGCTTAGCACACAAGAAGCAACAGCAGATTAAATCTTCTACAAAACCTCAAGCAGCAAAAATGCCTGAGACCAAAACAATGCCGAAAAGAAATTCTCTTTTGTCGGGATTAAAGAATTTCGGACATAAGATGTTAAATAAGCTTGATAGAGTCAGACATAATATCAAAGTCTTTTACTATAGAAACGAGTACAAAATTGCAGCATTTTCTTTTGCTTTAATTGGGTTTGGCACATATAAAGCCTGTGATACAATGGAAAAATCCGAATTGAAATACCAGCAAAGCATATATCAAAATCCGTTTGAAAAAACAGGTGTTTCCTCCTCGCCGGATAAAACCGCAGATTTTGCTCAAGAACAAAAGAAAATGCAACAGAGTGAGACACAAAAGACCAGTGTTGGCGAGAGTTATTATGACACGGCTTTGCTTATTCACCTGAAAACGAAATCTGCCGTACAAGGTTTGTATGATAAGATTGATTCCTTACACAAGGCTGGCAAGATTAGTTTTGAAAATGGCTTGGACGCAAAGCGCTATGCACATTCTTTTACAATGTATAATCTCATCCGCCCAAATTCTAAAGAAAACAAAGCTATTCAAAACCTCTTGAATGGTGGGCAAGAAAACTCCGATTATATTAAAAATCTGGTTGAAAAAGCCGGCGAAAAAGGTACGGGAGTAAAACCCGACAATAACTCAATTAAAACCAGCAACTTTGATATGGCAAGTTCTCATCTGCAGCTTATGCACTTGAAAAACCTCAAAAACAATGCAAGAAACTAGCCCGCTTGCATTTGTTTCATCCCTCCGTCAGCTAAAGGCGGAGGGATTTTTTTATAACCATAATTTTAATTGCATAAAGGCAAAACTTCAGATAAGCTTGAGAAAAAATTAACTTGCGGGAGAATAAAAAACATGAAAATTGTGGTTATCGGCGGCGGTGCCGGCGGCGCAAGCTTTGCGGCCAGAATGAGAAGGCTTGACAACAAGGCCGAAATTATCATCTTGGAAAAAACAGACGAGACATCTATTGCCAGTTGCGGCCTGCCCTATTATATCGGCGAAGTTATTGAAGACAGGAGCAATATGCAAGTTGCCAGCCCTGCTTTTTTGAAACAACTTTTTGATATCAACGTAGAGCTTAATGCTGAGGTTGACCTTATTAACCCGCAAGAAAAATTTGTGCAAACAACCGACGGACGGCATTTTGCTTATGACAAACTTGTTTTAGCTACCGGAACCAAACCCTTTATTCCGCCTTTGGAAGGTTTGGACAAGATGCCGCATTTTACGGTTAAATCTTTGGCCGATGCCGACAAAATCAAAGCTTATATTGCCCAAAATAAACCCCAAAGAGCAACGGTTGTCGGCGGCGGCTTCATCGGTGTTGAGGTTGCGGAAAACCTTTGCCATCTCGGAATTAAAACAGCTCTGGTAGAAATGGCTGACCAAGTTTTGCTTCCGCTTGATACGGATTTGGCGCTACAAGTTCATAAAGAGATGGAAAAAAACGGTATGGAACTTTACCTCAAAGACGGCTTAAAGCTGGTTGAAGAAGGCAAACTACTTCTTACCTCGGGCAAAGAGATTGCCTCTGATATGCTGATTTTGGCAGCCGGCGTTCGTCCCGAAACAAGCTTGGCCGAAAAAGCCGGAATTAAACTAACCGATAAGGGTTTGATTATCACCAATGCTTATATGCAGACAAATTTTGATGATATTTATGCTTGCGGCGACAATGTGGCGGTCAAAGATTTTGTTTCCGGACAACCTAGTATGATTGCTTTAGCCGGACCGGCTAACAGGCAAGGTCGTTTGATTGCAGACCACATTACCAATAACCACCCCTACCCTTATACGGGGTCGCAAGGAACAGGTATTGTTAAAGTTTTCGGCTTGACTGCCGCATTTACGGGTAACAATGAAAAACAGTTGCAACGCAACAATATTCCTTATGAAAAAATGATTATTTTGGCCAACTCTCATGCCGGATATTATCCCGGGGCGGAAAGTATGACACTCAAGGTTCTTTATTCTCACGAGGGTAAAATTTTTGGTGCGCAAGCCGTGGGCAAGGATGGCGTAGACAAGCGTATTGACGTGATTGCAACAATTATGCGTCTGAACGGCACAACGGCAGATTTGCGCGATGCCGAACTTTGCTATGCGCCGCCCTATTCCGGCGCGAAGGATCCGGTTAACCTTATCGGAATGGCGATTGAGAATGCCAGACAAGGCTTGGTTAAGCCTTATTTCGGAACGACTTTTGATGATATGGTCGTGCTTGATGTGCGGCCGCCACAGATTTATGCCAAGGAGCATATTGACGGCGCAATCAATATTCCGGCCGGACAAATTCGCTCCCGCTTAAACGAGCTCCCCAAAGACAAGACTATTATGGTTCATTGTTTTAAGGGATATACCAGCTATGTGGTGGCGAGGATTTTGCTACAAAACGGCTTTGACAAGATTTTGAGCTATGCCGGCGGTTGGAATTTTTACAAAAGCCTGACAGACTAAGAAATTTTAAATGTTTTTTTACAAGCCTCCTATAAGATAGTTCTAATTTTATGGGAGGTTTTTGTATGACAAACACAAATATTGCTGTTTTTGGTTTAGGCACGCCTAACAGAGGCGAGTTAAACCAAGTTTACGGTGCTTTTGCAGCTTTGGCGGAGTTGACCGGCAATAGCTATGATTTTGAGCAGATGTTTCTGTTGCCGCTCGGCGTTAGCTCTGTTGCCGAAATGAAAGACGCCATCAGACCTTCCGATTATAAAAATTATAGTCAATTTAAGGCAGCTTTGTTTGAAATGCTTGATGTTTTTTTCGCCAAGGTACAAACAACACCGCGTGTGTTTGTTACGGCTTATGTTCAGGCGCAGAATCAGTTTGCCGGAAGCAATGTGGATGGTATCTGCCGTGCTGTTAAAGATTATTATAAAGAACATAATCTCGGCAATGTTTTTACGGCTGTTTTAACCAGTCGTTTGCATAATTATAAATATGTTGACCTGATTAATGTGCCCAAGCACCTGATGACTTTTACTTCTCGTATCAGGCTTTTGCAAAACGCAAAAATGCGCAAAAAGACTTTGGTTACCATCGGCACAATTAATAACTTCAGCCAGAAAAATGTTAAAACAAAACACAAGGAACTGGTGAAAAAACTGGCAAGCTTGAAAAGCGATGAAGAGCTCAGCGGCATCATTCAAAAGTTTGAAAAATTTGTGGCAATGCCTAAGAAAGTTGTGGTTTGTCTCGGCGGACGCGTTGAGGGACCTGAAGTTAATTTTGGCTTGCCCTTCGGCAAAAAGATTTTTAATGACGCGCAAATTTTGGCCAAATGCGGCTATGGCGTGGTTATTATTAATGGTCCAAGAACGCCGAATGATGTTACGGATTATTTATATGAGCAAGCCCTAAAAACACCTGATGTTATCTTCCACAACTGCAAAAATATTGCTCAATCTGATGAAGACAGAGCGCCGCATAGATGGCGGATTTATTCCGGTCCGCATGAAGATGAGTTTAAGGTTTTGCAAAAGCTCGGCAATATTTATCCGGGGGTTTTGGGGTTTGATAACTTGTTGGTTGTACATACAATGGACTCTTATTCCAGCTGTGAAACAGCCAGCGCTGCCATAAATACCGCCATTTGCCGCAAGGGCTTATATGTTGACCCCGATTTGCGCGCAGACTGCCATAATCTGGTGCAATTGCTTTGCCCGAAATATGCTATTGATTGGGATGAGTTTGTTTATTTTAGCCAGAATATGAAAGTTGAACCCAAAGACCTTAAACCCAAGGTCTTGTCCAACCCGCTCCGTGTGTTTGCCGAAACGGTTCTCAGCAGAATTTCATAGGCTAATTTATCCAAGCGGCGACAAGCTGCATAATGGCACGCACAAGGCTTTTGGCATCTATTTTTTGCGGTTTGTCATTGAGGGTTATTTTAACAGTAATCGAGCTTTCTATTTTGGCCAGAGATATGGTCTTTAGAACCGCGGCAAGTACCAAAGCATCAAAAGCATTGTCTACATCAAACTCTTTGGCGGGGGCTGAACCTGCATTGTAAGACAAGGTCATAATGTTGTTGCCGTAGTTATGCGTAATCTCTAAGCCAAGATAACCCAAGTCCGCAAGGTTTCGGTAAATTGATTCCGGTGTATCATCCACCAAGCGCAAGACATATTTGATGGCTATGGTTATGGCCAGATAAGGTTTATAGGCCTCACGTGCGGCTTCCAAATCAGAAACTTTGAAAACCACATAGTCCAGTTTGCTCGGGGTTAAAACGGATTCCGCAAAAAGAGCGACCGAAAATTTGTTGATGGAAAAATCAGCATCGTTAACGCTGATGATGGCCGCCTCTTCCTTTGCGTGCGCTTTGATGAAATCTGCCGCAAGATGCTGATAGTCGGACCAAGAAGTTGCTTTTGTTTTGTTGAGGCGGACAAGCGGAAATTCCTTGCCGCAAAAAGTGTTGCCGGAGTTGGCATCTAAAACAATATCTATCATCTTTGGTCCTCTTTTTTTGGGGTATATGATACAAACAAAAGGTAAGTTTTTGGTTAAATTGATTAAAAAAAAGGAACACTGCCCAATATTTGGTGCAGTGTCCTTTGTTTTTGTTTTGCTTACTTGAAGAGTTCGGTGAAGACTTCAGCGACATCCACACTGAATGCCTCTTTGTCTGTTCCGTCTTCAAAACCGCAGCAACGGACTGGATATCCTTGCTTTTGGTAGGCCTTTTCAATCTGATCCCACTTTTCCACCCCATTCTTATTGTAGAGGATGAGGTTTTTCTTTTCCGGGAATAAGGTCAATGCCTCCCACGTATGGGTTCCGGCAATGCCTACAAACCCTTTGGCTTTTGCCAGAAGGTTGATGAACTTTTCGTGAGCAACGCCACGAAGTCCAAACAATTCTGGGTATTCATCCTTGCCAGGGACGTAGCACGGGTGCGCCTTAACGAGCTCTTCTACCGCAGCCTTGTTGTTCACCTTGTCAAAGTTCTGGAAGAGAACTTTTTCATTGTCTTCCATAAACCAGAAGAATGAAGGAACAAGGCTCTGCTGCTCTGCAGACACTCCACAGAGGCCATCCGTAACAAGTTTCTGCGGCACCCAGATGATGGCATCTGAGGATACAGAAAATTCGCGGTGGTTGGTTCTTGTCGGTGTCAGCTTGTGGCTGGCAAACTCGTTCCAGTATTCCTGGTCGAACTTACCGGCACGAAGATCCGCTACCCAATCCTGTCCTATCTGTTCATACATCTCACGCTCTTCATAGGCGGGGATGATGAAATTCTGAGCAGGATAGAAGAACGACATAAAGTAGATTATGTCGTAGCAGGCTGCAAAATGCTGCTCTGCGTTTTCTGCCTTCGGCAATAGAACAATTTTTGCTCCTCTTCTTGAGGCTTCATTACAGATTGCCACTTCGTGGCCGAACTTGCTGCGCATAATCAAGATATTCTGTTTCATAGTTTTTTCCGGTTTGTTTATAGAGGCTGGTGTCCTGTAAGCACCTCCGGTTTCCTCTTTTGCAAGTTTATACATAATAGTTTGTATGCCTATTAAAAGAGGTAAACAGCGGAAAAAAATCCATGTTACAGCTCACAATAATAGACACAATTTAATTTTATGTCTAGTTTTATAGCATATTTTTGTCAAAGCGTCAATAAGTAATTTATATTTTTTCTAAAAACGATATTGCAAGCCTAAGTTTATCTCCCAAGGTATCTGCACACGGCTGCCCGGTTGGGTGGAAATGTCCAGATATCCGCTGCCTTGCTCATTCCAACCGGCATTGATACCGGCACCTATCTGATAACGCACCGATGACATATCTTCCGAAAAGGCATAATCGGCAACCCAAACCGTGTTCTTACCATCCATATCATCAATAACAGCAAAACGCCCGTAGATATCTAAGTAATTGCCATTATCAAAGGTAAAAGTCTTTCCGGCAACGAGGTCCGCTCTCAGGCTCAAATAATTTTCGTCATCAGCCTCAACCAAAGTGTTGAAATTCGTACGATAACTTATGCCTTTAATCCGCATATAATTAACCCCGACAGACGGCTCTATAAACCAGCTTTCTTCAAACTTTAGACGTTTACCCACATTGGCTGAAACCTGCCAACTGTTGGTATTATATTTGCCGTTTACGGGTTCTCCCGCCGGTGTATAGCTTGTTATTTTTTGGGTGTGCCAAAAATAGCTGCTTACAAAATCTGCAAACCAGTCATCATCCGTGTTTAATACCGAATATAGGCCCACAACCTTTGTATCTGCCTCACCTCTTCCCATTCTGTCATATCTTTGCCGAGATGATGTAAAGCCTCCATACACACCTAAACTCAAATATTTTCCGCCACCACGCCAGATTTCTCTATCATATCCTATCTCACTACCGTAAATTTCTATCTCACTACGACTATTGTCCTCATAATCAAACTTTAGTTTCTGCCCTAAACCTTTTATCCATAATCCGTTGTCTGTCGCTGCGTGATTGCGACGGCTGCGGATGTGGTTATATACCGGCGATAAATGTGTGTAAAATAAAGAAGATAATGATGAATATGTATCTTTAGCAATAACCGAACTGTCAGTTACATTGTCTGTTCTGGCCAGATACCAATCATTGCCGTTTTTGACCAATTTGTATTCAAATGCGCCTACATCTACCGCGCCCCCTATTAAATAAAAATTATCCGTAGCTCCGGTCTCAGTAATAACCTTAAATCTGTTCGGGGTATCTCCACTCGGACTATAATCATTGATTACCAAACCAAAATTACCGCTGCCGGAATTGATACTCAACGTATCTGCCAAGTCTTCCGACAAGCTACTGCTCATATTAATTGTACCACTACCCGACAAATTATCAAAAACAACGGATGAATAATCATATGAAGAATTTATGTTTATATTGCTGTTGGTGGCTACCAATGAGGGTATCTGTATGCTTCCGCCTATGTTTATGGTACTGTCTGTCAGTGTCGTGGTGCCGTTTAATGTTCCGCCATCTCTTACTGATAATATGCCGCCATTTTTGATTTGTGTGTTAATTGCCTCGCCTCCGGAATAAACGGTTTGCGTTCCGCCGTTTATTATACTTCCCGTAGCTGTACCATATACATTTTCGCGGCCGGAATTGATTATGCTGTTTGAGGAACTGCCGCCGCTGTTTATTTCCAAAGTTCCGCCGTTTATCTGTGTGTTTTCAGCCACACCTCCTGAATAAACCGTTGTTCTGGCTCCCGAGTTTATAGTATTGTTCAAAATTGTTCCATAAACTTTTTGCCGACCATTACCCGATATGGTTGCGCTTGTGCTTTGAGCTCCGGCATCTACCTGCTGCGTGCCGCCGGTTATATTCGCTCCGCTTGAGCTACCGCCGCTCAAAATCTCCTGCGTGCCGCCGCTTATTGTCGCATTCTCATCCGTGCCTGACACATTATAAACACCGCTTTTTTGGATTGTTCCGCTTGCCGTTGCACCGCTGGCAACGGTTAAAACTCCGCCGGTCATTGTCGTGCCTTCAACATATCCTCCCGTATTGACGCTGATGCTTCCTCGGCTTGAAACAGTTGAAGAATATGCCTCGCCGCTCACACGCTGAGTTGCCGAACTCCAGACATAAGTATTATATGATGTGCCGCCCGTTTCCACAATCTGCTGATTGTAGACCGTGCTATTATAACTCTTGCCACCGGACATAATATCTTGCACGCCGGAAACCGTCATATTCCTTGTCGTACCATACACAAGCTGCGTTACAATAGAGTTGACATCGCCGCCGTTAACTTCATCTCCCGCTGCTACGGTTTGCGTAATGGCTTGCGCCTCTGATGAAACAGCTAAAAGTATTGATAAAATAATATATCTTTTCATTCCCTATGTCCTCTTTTGCTTACAAATTTGTTTTTATATATGTATTAAACCAAAAAATAAAACTCTCCACATTATCTTTTTTTTCTCATGTTCCTTTATATTTTTGCTTTGCTGATTATATATCCTTGAAAAATATATAAGGAGTTCTGATGACTAAGTTTCTTGCGCTTTTTCTGGTATTTATATTAATTTCCGGTAATGCTTTCTCTCAAGAGGATAATATTGATTATAATCTCTTGAACCAACAACTTGATAAAATTACTTTACAACTTGATGCTGGAAAAGTCGGAACAGATAAAACCGACGAAATACTGGGAAAAATAAACAGCAAACAAGATGAGCTTAATCAAGCTTTGCCCATCTTAAATACTGAGTTGGAGAGTATTCAGAAAAAAATTGACGCACTCGGTGATGTCTCGGAAAGTTCTGAAGAAATTGCCAAGCAATTAAAACTTCTTACACAACAAGCTGATGAGATTAAGACATCTGTGGCACAAATCAAGCTTGCCAAGACCAAAATTGAGGACATCAGTGCGCTGATTTTGAAACTGCGCAACCAAGACTTATTTGACAGAATCTTTGTTAAGCAAAGCTCCATCTTTCATCCGCATGAATTTTTTGTTTCTCTGGCAAGCTTCTTCAAGTTCTCCTTAAACTTGTTACACTCGCCTTTTGTATGGTACCAAAAACTTTCCGCAGACAAAAAAATTATTGCGGACAATAATATTATCTACGCCTTCTTTTATATCCTTATGGCAATCCTTATTGCGGCTTATCTCCAACATTTTATCAAAACCAAGTTCGGCTGCAAAGATGATGTTAATAACCCTAATTATTCACAAAAAGTTCGCGCCGCGCTCTGGATGTTTTTGGCGCGCGGATTGTTTCCGGCCGCCACCATCGGAAGCTTTATGTTTTGGATTAAAAGCGCAGATATGGTTAATAAAAGCGACTTTGGTATTATGCTTTTTACTTTATCCTTATATCTGCTTTACTTCTTTTTAATTCGGGCTTTGGTCAAAAGCTTGTTTACACCGGATAATATTAAGTGGCGGATTATTGAAGTTTGCGATATTCGTGCGACTCTCGGCAGCCGAGCCTTGATTTTTTCGGCAGCCTTAATCTGTATTGTCAGCTTTTTTCAGTCCTTAGCTGAAGAGCTAAATGTTGAAGCGGAAACGCTTTATTCGCTTAAAATATTTGCCAACGCCGTGAAGGCTTTTTGCGTGATTTGGGTGTCTAACAAGTTTTTGTTTGACTGCGATAATGATACAACAGATGATGACAACGACAATGAACCGAGTACGGAAGCAAAAATCAGCTTGATAATTATGATAATTATGATTTTGGCTTTTGTTTTGTCCTTGTTCGGATATATTCGTCTCTCCGAGTTTGTGATTAATCATTTTATTCTCTCCGCAGTGGTTATTGCCGCGGCATATATTCTGGACCGACTTTTACGCGCCATTTTCCGCCAAATTATGAAACTTAAATTTTGGAACAAAAACTTGCATATCAGCCCCCGAAAATTGGTTAAAACAAATTTTTGGTTCGCTCTTATCCTCTCGCCTTTGCTCGGAATTGCCACAATCTTGGCCTTGTTGGCTTTGTGGGGTGTTTCGGTTGATATTATGCTTAATAAAACTAGCAACTTTTTAAACGGATTTAATATCGGCGGGCTCTATATTTCCATCTCTTCCATTGTGCTTGGCATTATCAGCTTTCTGGTATCTTCTTTCTTGTTCAAACTCTTGGCCAGAAGTTTGCAGAGCGGTTCCTTAAGCCAAATTGACTGGCGGCCGGGGGTTAAAAACTCCGTTGTTTCGGCCGTGGGGTTCTTCGGCGTTATCATATCCCTTGTGGTCGGCTTTGCGGTTATGGGCGGAAGCATCAAAAGCTTGGCCATCATTGCTGGTGCGCTCTCCTTGGGTGCCGGTCTCGGCTTGCAAAATATGGTCAGCAATCTGGTCGCCGGTTTAACCATCTTATTTGAACGCCAAATTAAAGTCGGCGACTGGGTGATTATTGATGGGCAAGAAGGTATTGTTAAAAAAATTAATATGCGCTCTACCGAGCTTGAAACTTGGAATAAGTCCAACGTGATTGTGCCTAATGCAATCATCTTATCGCAAAGCTTTGTAAACAAGACTTTCAGCGACAGAATGGGACGCGTGGAAATTAAGGTCGCGGTTGACTTTGACACGGATATTCCTTTGGTGAAAAATCTGCTCCTTAACATTGCCGAGAATGACCCTGATGTCTTAAAATCTCCGCCGCCGTCCCTCTTGTTTACGGATTTGACCGACAACAGCCTTGTCTTTCAGCTTAACTGCTACACGGCTAATGTTTATAACTGCGCTGCAATCTCTTTCCGTATTCGTAAACAAATCGTTGAATCCTTTAGAGAAAATAATATCGTCAATCCGCAGACGGTTGTGCAATCTATTATTGTTTCTCAAAATTCATAAATTTGTTGTTTCATAAATATTTTTGATTATATTGTTATTGTATTTGCTTAGAGGAGAAACAAATGAAAAAGATTTTGCTTTTAACCGTGCTTGCTGTTATAGCCGCTTGCCACTTTGTTCGCGATGATACCAAAGACAATCATTATTTTCATACCGGAACTTTTGAGGACGGCAGACAACGCTAATTAAAAGAAAAGCCTCAACTTTCATTGAGGCTTTTTTCTTATAGTTCTTCTTCCGCCGTTAGCAAACGCTTATTTATCACATATTCTATTATCTCTATAATACCATACATTATGAAATAAATGCCGATTAAGGCGGTGATGGTTATGGCTCCGATAATGGGGTGAGATAAGATTAAGAAGGCAAATAATACACCCAAACAACCAACGCCGAACGACCAGCCCCAAGGGAAACCTTCTTTGCGCAAGTTAAATGAGGCAACGATTTGCATAACGCCGACCGCCAAAAACCACAAAGCCAAAATTATGGGCATTGTCATCGCCGTTAAGCCCAGATTGCCGATGAAGATGATGCCGATAAATATATCCAAAATGCCAACTGCTAAATACCAACCGGATTTATAAGACATTGAGAGTATGAAGTATCCTAAACCGACAATTACAAAAATTATACCTAAGTACAAAACCAAGCCCATAAGCGTGGCAAGCGGATTAAACCAAACATAAATACCCAATAAGGCGATGATTATGCCGGCAATCAAATGCCATATACCGATATTTGACTGCATTTTTGTTTCTGCCATAATATTTTTCTCCTTTTTTGTTTATAAGCCTCTTGTATCTAATCATTTTTTTAATCATTTCCATATTATGTTAAAAGGAATTTAGGGAGGTTTCTTATGCGCCGATTGATATTTTTGAGTGTTTTGTTCTTATTTGCCTGTTCTACGGTAAAAATTCCCGATGATTTTGTTTATAAGGAAATTAAGACTAGAACTTTTACACTTGCCTCATGGCAAAAGATTACACAGCCCCAAGGGGTTTATAAAATATATATTGAGGGCGACGGCTATGCTTTTAACGCCTACGGAAAACCAACCCAAGACCCGACCCCGCGCGGCGCTTTGCTCCGAGAAATTGCTTTTGCAGACCCTTCGCCGAATGTGGTTTATTTGGCGAGACCATGTCAATTCATCTCTTCGCCGATTTGTTCTCAACGCCACTGGACAACGGCTCGTTTTGCACCGGAAGTTATTAATGCCGAATATGAAGCAGTAAAGCAGATTGCCGGTGCGCATGAGGTTATCTTAATCGGGTTTTCCGGCGGGGCGCAGATTGCCGGACTTATCAGCGTAGCCAAGCCAGGCCTTAAGGTCAAAAAACTGATAACCATTGCCGGTAATTTGGACCATTTGGCTTGGACGCAATATCACAACCTGCCGGAGCTAAACGAATCTCTTAATCTGGAAAGTTATCAGCAACAATATCTCAAAATTCCGCAAGTTCATTTTGTCGGGACAGATGATAAAATTATCCCGCCTGTACTCACGGAAACCTTTGTTAACGGCAAATCGCCGATTGTTAAAATTGAAGGCGCAACGCATTCTTCCGGCTGGGAAAATGCTTATCCGCTGATTTGGAATGAAAAATAAATTTACTTTTGCAAAAAAAGGTTATAAAAAGACAGCAGTAACAACTTATAACGGGGTTAAAAATGAACAGAATCAAAAATTATATTCTTAACGGTCAGGGCTTGGGTATCAAGTATTTGGCAGCTTTGGCCATTTTGGCTTCCTTGGTGTTTGCCATTTTTGTTCGGGTTGAGGGCGCTCAATATATTCCTTATGCTCAAGAAGTGGCTGACCAGATGTTGCCGATTAAAATTGTGGACGGACAAATCGTTCAACCGCTCAACACTTTCAAAATGGCACAAATCAGTATTGAAGGAAAATCTTCCCCGTTGGCTTTGCCTTTGGTGTTGGATACCAGAGTGAGCAACCTTGATGCCAACTTGCTGCCGGAAGGTGTTTATGTTACACGCACAAATATCTATACCGTTACCAATAATCAGATAAAAGTTATTAAGCTTGAAGGTGACAACTTTATTCCCAAAGCTGATTATACAGAAGTATTTAAAAGCTGGCTGAACTGGTCTGCCTTTGTCTTGGGTATTTGCGGCATTGTCTTGTTGTTTGTTTTATACTTCATTCTGACAATGTTTTATGCTCTTTGCGCTCAGCTTATTGCCAAAATCGCACGCAAAGATATGAACTTTGAACGCAGAATGCGCTTGAGCGCTTTGGTTCTGGTTGCCACATATATCATCTTTTTGCCGCTGAGCTTTATCGGCATTGACAGCAGCTTGCTCTTCTTTGTGGTTGTTATCTGCGCTTTGACTTGGTTTGTGATTAAATGCGCTCCTTGCAAAGTTTGCGCTCAAGCAGAAACTGCTAAAGTTGAAGTTGTTGAAAAGAAAGCGCAGCCTGCCGCAAAGAAGCCCGTTCAGCGTAAAGCAAAAGTTGCGGTCAAAAAAGAAAATGTTAAGGCTGAAACCAAGGAAATTGTTGCCGAGAAGAAAGAAGAGCCTAAAGCTCCCGCTCCGGCAAAGAAAAAACCGGGCAGAAAACCTGCCGCCAAAAAGGTTGTGAAAAAAGCAACTCCGGCTCCTAAAACCGCTAAGGCAAAAGCCGAAAACAAATAAGATTAAAGCCCTCTTTTCGGAGGGCTTTATTTTTAGGTTGTTAACTTAAACTCAAAATGAGCGTCATAAAAATCCGTTAAGGATAATAATTCGCCCCAAGAAGCGTTACCGCAACCATTTTCCAACCTTCGCAAAATTCTTAACGGTAGTCCCGTTGCTGCCGCAACTTGTTGCTCCGTCAACTTGCGGCTCATACGAAGCCCGACCAAAACCGCGCCAAATTTTTTTCGTAACAAACGCTGTTTGCGTGCAAAACTAGGGTCATAAGTCATTACGTTCAACTCCTCTTTGTTTTGGGATAAAACAAAACCGCTCTCAACGGAGAGCGGAGGAGTTGCAAACTGTACTTAGTCAGCGTGCTTATTCGTCCGCTAAAAGCGGCTTATTTCACACCATCCTCCACAAGTGGAGGTTATAATCTAAGTAAGGAGTTTGCATACTCCGCCGGCGGGCTAACCTTTCCCGACGGCAAAAGTTATTATAAAAGCTATTTGCTAATTTTCAATGAAGATTTTAGTGCTTTTGACATTTGTTCCTACTTAATCTTTTTTTCAGCTTTGTACCTTATATTAAAAGGCAAAATTGGGAGTTTGTGCGATGAAAAAAGTTTGGCTCGTTTGTGTTATGCTTATTTTTGTTATATCTATCGGCGGTGGTATTTATTGGTTTTATCAAAGCCAAGAAGCAGAAGATAAGGAGCAGATACTGATAGAACAAGAAACGGAAAAATATAAAAAAGACTGCTTTAGACAATCATATCCCGAAGATTTGGGCACAATTAATATGTACACGGATGAATTAAAATGTATGGATAAGCAATATCATCAATGCTTGAAAAATGTGATTATTGCTCAAATAAACGCGTTAGCGACTAAAGAAGATGCTCAAAAAATGGTAGATGCTCTTAATAAGTTTGAAGATAGTGTTCTTTCTTTGTATTGGGATTTATATAATAGAGAAGATTTCGGCGTTATGGGAAGAGGAGTTAATGATGCCGCACTTGGACGTTATTACGAATATCTGTTGTCCGACATCATTAACTTTAAATATATCTCAACTTATCCTCAACCTTTATAAGGTTTAATTAGGATATTTTAGTAATAATTCCAAAGCGCGTTGTCGTTCGTCTACGGAGCGGTTTTTCTTTATGCTTTTTTGTATATCTTCCGAACTGCTTTTGAATTAAATTTGTCATTTTGTGCCCTTTCGTTAACAATTTAAACAAAAAAAATCCGAAGAACTTAATCTTCGGATTTTTTACTTTATCCATTTCTTATCTTAATTTGCTGAAACCTTGGGCGATTTGGGTGGAAAGCTCAGCTAAAAGCTTGCTTTGCGCATTTACATATTCATCATAACTATCGCCCATCGGTGTGGATATTGAAACTCTTTTTTGCACCAATGTTTCACCCAAAGAATTGGTAATAGTCCACCAAGCTTCCAAGCTAGCTGTCTTATCCCATGCGCCTTCAAACTTACCGATTTCTACCTGCACCAGATACTTAAAATCTTCTCTGGCAGATACACGCGGTTTGACCACCGCATTGGGTAAATTGTAGCTCAAATCATTCGCTATGACCCTTTGCATCATACTTGCGAGAGATTCACTCCAGCGGTTGAGCTCAGATATATCCAACTCAACGCCACCGGATTTTAGGGTTACGATTTGCGGCTTGTCCAGATAGTCCGGAATGTTTACTTCTCTTACACCGATTGTTGCTTTGATATTTTTATTAACATAGCCGGTCGTGTTTTCCGCCTGAAGATAATAAAACTTTGAGTTCTGTGTTGTGCCGATACAGGCGCTCAAAAACAAGAACGGGACGAATAACCAAATTTTTCTCATTTCTTTCCTTTCAACAATGCTTCAGGGTGGCGCTCCAAATAGTCGGCAAAGTTGCGCAAGGCTTTTGCCGCCTGACTGACATTTATGGCCGCCTCGTTAAAGTTATCTATTGTTTCTGACGTTGCTGCCGCATTGCCACTAATGACTTTATTCAGGGAATGAACAGCCTTTCTGATATTGGGCATCTCCTCATTTAAGGATGCAAAAAACTTGTTGAACTGCTCAACCGAAGCCTTGAGCGGCACACTCTGAATACCTCTGGATATTTCGCCCAACGGGGACAAAACTGTTGGGATTTCCAAATAGTCTTTTTCCTGTTCCGGCTGACGCATCACGACCGGCGTATCCGGCAACATTTCCAACTCTATCATCAATTGTCCGGTTAAGTAACTTTGTGTTGTCAGCCTTGCTCTTAGGCCCTTCTCTATCAGCGCATTCAAAATACTTTCTTTGGCATTATATGTTGCCGCGTGATTAATACTTTGCTTAGTATCCATCTTGACATATACGGGAATGCTGAAACTCAAGTCATCAGGGTTGGCAATAAGCTCCGTTCTTGCAACTTTGCCGATTTGCACACCTTTAAAAACTACCGGCGCACCTACATTTAGACCGTTTATTGACTCCTCAAAATACATAACCAGCGTTTTGCTGTCGCCATCATAAAATTTTGACTTCAAAAATGTTCCGAAGATGATTGCCAGCACACCTATGCCGATAATCATAAACAGGCCGATTAGCTTTTTGTTGGGTTCGTTACGCATTTTTCTTCTCTGCTCCCCGTGTTAAAAATTTGTATATTTCCTCGTTGGGCGGATTTTTCAATAGCTCTTTCGGGTTGCCCCTGCCCAATATGTTTTTTGTGTTGGCATCTAAGAAAATTGAGTTATTGCCGATGGCAAAAATAGATGCCAATTCATGAGTTACGACCACAATCGTGGTGCCCAAACTCTGATTGATGTCCAAAATCAAATCATCCAGCATTTTGGAACTGATGGGGTCTAAACCTGCGGAAGGCTCGTCAAAATAAACAATCTCAGGGTCTAGCGCCAAAGCTCTTGCCAAGCCTGCGCGTTTTTTCATTCCGCCACTGATTTCTGATGGATAAAAATCCTCAAAGCCGGTTAACCCAACCAAGGCTAATTTGAGCGAAACCAATTCCGAAATGAGCTTGTCCGAATAATCTGTATATTGCTTGAGCGGCATAGCAATATTTTCTGCCAAAGTCATAGAGCTGAACAATGCGCCGCCCTGATATAAAATTCCGCATTTTTGCATTAAGATATTGCGCTCTTGCTCGGAAGCAGAGGTAAATTCAACCCCGTCTATGACAACTTTGCCGCTTGCTGCCGGAACAAGCCCTGTCAAAACTCTTAATAAAGAGCTCTTGCCGCAGCCGCTGGCTCCCATAATGATAAAGACATCGCCTTTGTTTATGTCAAAATCTATTTTATTAAACAAAACAAAGTCGCCGTAAGCAACGGTTAAACCTCTGACAGATATTTGTGTTTGTGTCTTCATCATATACCTAAAACCTCAAATATCAGCGTTATGATGCCGGTCATAACAATCATCCAAACAATGGCGGTTACGACTGCCTGCGTGGTTGCTTTACCGACACTATCGGCATTGCGCCCGCAGTTTACACCAAAATAACAGCCGCAAAGAGAGATAACCACACCAAAGACCAAGCCATGGAACAAACCGACCAAAAAGTTGGTCATATCCAGAGCTTCCTTGGTGTAGCGATAATATTCCTGATAGGGAATATCCAACATCAGCACGCCGACAAAACCGCCGCCCAAGATGCCCATAAAATCAGCCAAGATAACCAAAAACGGAATCGCTAAAGTCAGAGCCATAATGCGCGGCAAGACTAAAAAATCTGTTACGGGAATGCCCATCGTCTTAAGAGCATCAACCTCTTCGTTTACCTGCATTGTACCAATTGTGGCAGCGTAAGACGCGCCCGTGCGGCCTGCCATAATGATGCCAACCATAATCGCGCCCATAATACGGGTCATGCCGATGGCAACCAAGCTCGCAACATAAACCTGTGCGCCAAAGGTTTTGAGCTGAACAGCGCCGACAAATGCTAAAATCAGCCCCACCATAAAACTGACCAGAGAGACAATGCCGACAGCTTTATAAGAGCAGTCCTGCAAAGCAAACAAAAAGTCTACCTTGCGCATAATGGCTTTGGCAGCGAACCAACGGCCGATAGAACTCAGACTATCTGAGATAAAATCCAAACCTTTATTTATACTCCGCCATAAAGATATACCGAAATTGCCCACTGTTTCCAGAAACGGAAGCGACTCTCCCTGAGACTTTGACGGCTTGCGGTCTACCATAAAAGCAAGCTCAATTAAACGGGATAAATTGGTAGGTATATTTTGATAAGTTACGGAAATTTTTTTGCGGCGGCATTCCTTCTCTAATTCATAAAGCACGACAACTAATGTAGAATCCCATTTTTCCAATCCTTCAGCGTTGATATTTACGGTTTGGAGTTTGTGCTTTTGCAAGGTTTCAAACAACCTTAACTTTAAGCTTTCATCATCAAAGCTTTCTATACTGCCTCTTATTGTCAGGCTTAGCTGCTGTTGTTGCTTTGTAAACTCTATTGTCATTTGTTTTCCGCCTAAAATCTATTTTAAATTATTATCTAATTGGTATTTGTCAAGTTTATTTAGCTTGACTTTTGAGGTAATCTGCTCTGATATACTTTTGGACACTTAAAAGGGGCACTTAAAAAATTATGATGAAGAAATTACCTATAACCTTGGTTTCTGCCGTTGTTCTTTGCGGTATAGCCACAGCCGGATATAAGTTTTGGCAACAAAAAGCCGTAGAAGAAACTGTCTCAGAATTACAAGCGCCGGTTAATGAGGCTTTTGACCAAAATGTTTTGATTACAAAGGCTTATAAACTTGCCAGAAAAGATTTTGAGCAACCGACGAATATCTTGCCGCAAGAACTTAAAGATTTGGATTATGATAAACATCGCGACATTCGGTTTGTGCGGGAAAACGGCCCGTGGTATGGGAAAAGGCTTCCCTTTGAGTTGCAATTTTTTCATCTTGGCTCTCTTTTCCAAGTCTCGGTTCCAATCAATGAGGTTGTTAACGGTAAAGCGGCTAGAATCAAATATTCTTCCGACTTCTTTGATTATGGACGAAACAAACTTTCCAAAAAAGATTTTGACAAGCTCGGCTATGCCGGCTTCAGGCTGCATTATCCCTTAAACAGCCCCGCTTATTATGACGAGCTGATTTCTTTCCTTGGCGCAAGTTATTTCCGCGCTCTGGCAAAAGGGCAAAAATATGGGCTTTCGGCTCGCGGCTTGGCTATTGATACGGCCATAGATACGGGTGAAGAATTTCCGATTTTTAAAGAATTTTGGATTGAAAAACCTAAAAGAGGGCAAAGAAACATCAAGGTTTATGCTTTGCTTGACAGCCCAAGTGTCGCCGGCGCTTATACATTCAATATTATCCCCGGGAAAACAACCACTATGGATGTTGATGCCGTTCTTTTTCCGCGCAAGAGCATTAAGAAAATCGGAATCGCTCCGCTGACCTCTATGTTTTTGTTTGGCGAAAACACCAAAAATCGTTTTGATGACCACCGCCCCGAGGTGCATGACAGTGATGGACTATTGATTGCAAACGGTAATGATGAGGTTTTGTGGCGACCCTTAGATAATTCTAAGTATCTTAGAATCAGCTCCTTTGTGGACAATAACCCCAGGGGTTTCGGTCTTATGCAACGAGATCGCGATGCCGAGCATTATCTTGACTTTGAAGCCAACTATGAACAACGCCCGAGTGTTTGGGTTGAGCCTTTGGAAGATTGGGGCAAAGGTATGGTGCAGTTGGTAGAAATTCCGAGCATTCAGGAAATTCATGATAATATTGTAGCCTATTGGGTGCCGGAAAAACCGGTTGAAGTGATGAAGCAATATCGCTTCAAGTATCGTTTGCATTGGTGCAATGAAGCTCCTTTGGAGGAAAAGCTGGCTAAAGTTGTGGCTACGCGCACCGGTATCGGCGGGGTTTCCGGAATGTTGGAAACAAATAAGCGTAAATTTGTGATTGACTTCAAAGGTCCTAAGATGAAAAAAGACATTGAAGCTGGCAAAATTACGGCAGAGGTTACGGCTTCCGAAGGGCGAATTGTCGGAAAACACCTAATGTATAATCCCTTAATCAAGGGGGCTACGGTTTATATGGATTTTGAGCCAAACAACAAAACATCCGAGCTTAGAATCGTCTTGAAAAAAGATGGCAAAAATATTTCAGAAGTCTGGAGTTATCAATGGTTACCATAAAGATTCAGAGCCAAGGCGATATTATCAACGCTTATCTCAAAACTTTGGGCTTTGAGCCTGAGGCTGCGTTGCAATGTGCTTCGGATTTGGAAAAAAATTTTGATGACGACATCAAAAACGGTGAAGAAATTATCACAGAGTTGGATAAACGTTTGTTAAGTAACGCACGTAAAATTTGGCCGCTTTCTGAATATGAGTCCGAACAAATTGTGGCTTTGTTCAAGCTCCTTTATCTGATGAATGACGGTGCGGCAAAATGGGGAGATATTATCTTTTATGACAAAGATATCCCTGAAGATTTGTATAAAATTATGGCATCGCATAATATGACGCAGGCTCCGAATTATGCTCTGAGCCAAATGCAGCCGCAAAAGATTGAACCGGCTATTCCTCAACATTGGTTTAAACGTTTGTTGCGTTTTTCTCTTAAAAAGGCTTCTTAAAAATGAATATTGACCCCATTGTCTTAAATCCCAAACGTATCAGAAACCGTAGGATAAAAGTCTTCGGGTTGATGATCTTTTCAACCCTGATTGCCACGCTTAAGTGGATGTATGTTATCCCAACCGATTCAAATTGGCTGACAAAATTTTTGATGATTGCCTTGTTTGTGCTCACTTTTGCATGGATTGCTTTGTTCTTCTGGTCCAGTATCTTCGGCTTTGTTGAGCTCTTGTTCAAGCGTGGTGTTCCGGGGATTAAGTGGCCGGATGAAAAGACAAAACTTAAGACCCAAACTGCCGTTTTGATGCCGGTTTACAATGAAAACTCAACAGATGTTTTTGCCAATTTGCTTGCTATGGCTGACGACCTTGCCTCTACAGGACAAGGCAAAGCTTTTGACATCTTTGTTTTAAGCGATACCACCAACCCCAAGCTTTGGGTTGAAGAAGAGCGTTGCTGGTTGGAAGCCAAAAAACTTATGCCTGAAGGTATCAATCTCTATTATCGCCGCCGTGCCAAAAATATTGCGCGCAAGAGCGGAAATATTGAAGATTTTTGCATTAAATGGGGCTCTTATTATGACTTTATGATTGTTTTGGATGCTGACAGCCTGATGAATGGGAAAACCATGCTGCGTATGGCGCAACTGATGGAAGCAAACGCGGAAACAGGTATTATTCAGGCGCCACCGATGACAGTGGGCGGACATACGTTGTTTGCGCGTATGCAACAGTTTGCCGGAAAAGTTTACGGACCGATTGTTTCCGCCGGACTGGCTTATTGGCAAGTCGGAGACAGTAACTATTGGGGGCATAATGCCATTATTCGGGTTAAGGCTTTTATGGAATGTTGCAGTCTGCCCGTGTTGGAAGGCAAGGCACCTTTCGGTGGGCATATCTTGAGCCATGATTTTGTTGAAGCTGCGCTTATCCGCCGCGGCGGTTGGGCGGCTTGGCTTTTGCCAGAACTAAAAGGCAGCTATGAAGGACCACCGCCGACTATGATTGACTTTGCCGGAAGAGACAGACGCTGGTGTCAGGGAAATATGCAGCATATTAAAATTTTGCTTTCTAAGCATTTACATCCCATCAGCCGCATCCATTTCACCATCGGCATAATGTCTTATCTCTCCTCGCCGATTTGGTTGTGCTTTTTGTTGGTTGGTTTGGCTATTGCCTTAGGGCGCGTTATCTTTCCGCCGGTTTATTTTCCGGAAGTGCACACCCTCTTTCCGACCTGGCCGATTTTTGATAAAATCGGGACAATCGCTTTGTTTGTCTTGTCTATGTTTATGTTGGTTTTCCCCAAAATTTTGGGCTTGATAATTTATTACATCAATAAGAAAAAGACTAAAGGCGCATTCAAAAGTATGTTGGCAGAAATTGTTATGAGCGCGCTTTCCGCTCCGATTATGATGATGTTTCAGAGCAAGTTTGTCCTAGAGATTTTTACAGGACATTCCGTCGGCTGGAACACTCAAAACCGCGGCGATAGAGGAACTTCCTTCAAAGAAGCCTTGCAACGCCACATCTGGCACACAATCTTGGGCATTGTTACCACAATCGTGGTTGCCTTATACGCCAAGCAGCTTTTCTGGTGGATGTTGCCGATTACGCTTGGTTTGATGTTCTCTATTCCTATCTCTATGTTTACCTCAAAAGTCAGCACCGGACTTTGGGCACAAAAGCACAAGTTCTTCGTTATTCCTGAAGAGATTGATGTGCCGGTAATTATACAAAAAGCTCTCTCTTATGGCGAAAAGCTTGAGCAGACTTCGGTTGCAGACCAAGGTGTTGCCTTGTTGCTCAAAGACAACCAAATGCTTAATCTGCACATCTTTATGCTGCCGGTTAATGGTCCGGCACCGGAATTTTCACGCGAGATAATGGATAAAGCCAGAATGAAGCTGGAAAACTGGCTCAACTACCAAGTTGACCTAGACTTGAGCAAAGATGAGGAATTATCCTTGCTTTATATGCCGGAAATGTTGAAAAAAGCAGCTGTCGCTTTTATGCTGCGTTAAAGATTTTGCGCCGTAAAAGTTCTGTTACAATGGGTTTGTCTGCCGGTGCAAAGTCATAATTTGCCAGCTCCTGCGGCGAAACCCATTTATATTGCTCATGCGCATCCAGCTTTTTTATCTCAGCCTGAGGCGCGGATACAAAATATGCGTGCAGCACGATTGAGCCGGTTTCATAATCATAGGGCGAAGTCATAATAAAATCACCGATTTTTGTTTCCAGACCAAACTCCTCTTTGAGCTCACGATACAAGCACTCCGGCATTGTTTCTCCTTCTTCCTGTTTGCCGCCGGGGAACTCCCATAACAGTTCCTGCGGTTTGCCGCGTTTGCGTTGTCCGATTAAGATTTTGCCTTCATGCAGTATGATACCCGTGCTGACTTGTTTTGCCATTTGCTTATCCTTTATTTAATCAAGTTGATAATATTTATATTCCAATCTCCCTAAAAATAAAGATTTTTTTAGCAATCTTTCTTTATAATAATTTTTGATTAACAAGGCAGGATGCTATGGAAATTTTGAAATCTTTTTGGGCAACGCTTAAAGCCGCCGTCTCTCCCCTATCTGCTTTTTTAACCGGAACAGCTCTGGTCTGTTGCGCCTATGCTTCGCTTAACTCCACTTTCGGCTTGCGGCTCAACCTCAGCAATACACCTATGTTTTTGTCAGGTTTCATTCTCTCCTGCTATTATCTGGGAAGTATTACCGCTTCCGTAAGCGCTTACAAGTTCATCAACAAGGTGGGCAATATCCGAGCTTTTTCCGCTTTTACATCTTTGCTTTCCGCTTTTGTTTTGTTCCATATTTTCAGCGAAAATCCAATTCTGTTGGTTTTGCTCCGCTTTGGCGAAGGCTACTGTATCGGCACAATCAACTTATGTATGGAAAGTTGGCTTAACACACGCGCAACCAACAAAAACCGCGGGCTTGTTATGTCCTTATATATGGTTACGACCTATCTCGGCTCGGGTATCGGACAACTTTCATTAAACATTCCCGATGAAAGCGGCGTGTTGGTTTATGTCTTGATTTCGGTCATCTTCTCGGTTGCGCTTATTCCCATCTCTCTGACCGCCCTGCCCGCGCCTAATATTCAGATATTCAAGTCATCTTCCATAAAAGAAGCTTTTAATCTTTCTCCGGTCGGCTTTGTTTGTTGTATCGTAAGCGGTGTGTTGGTCGGTAGTTTTTATTTGCTCGGCACAATTTATGCCTCCAGTATCGGTATGAGTATTAAAGATGTTTCTTTGTTTATGTCTTTTGGTGTTTTCGGCGGTTTGCTTGCGCAAATTCCGCTCGGTCGCCTCTCTGACCTGACAGACAGACGACACATTTTGTTTTATATTTGTTGTGCTTTAGGTTTTATCGTTCCAATGGCTGATTTTCTGATTATCAAAGGCGGATGGTATCTGATTATTCTTACAATGCTACTCGGCGCTTGCACCTTTACGCTTTATCCGATTTCGGTTTCGCATGTTAATGATTTGGTCTCAAACGAGCAACGCGTACACATAAGCGGTATGCTTATTTTGGCGCAAAGTATCGGCCTGATTTCCGGCCCGATTATTGTTTCTGCCGGAATGAGCCTGTTCGGACCGGATTTCTTTATGGTGGCTTATTTTCTTTTTCCAACTTTCTTTATTATCTTTACCTTAAACAGAATCTGGAAAAAACCGGACATAAACTACGTCAATGTTACGCCGACTCACCCTATGCCCACTGCGCCAACTCATGCTTTTACGGATTTGGCAACGCATAACTCTCTGCTGGACAAAGCTAAAGAACTTTTCTCTGAGAAAAAACACTAACACAAGCTGTTGCCAGCTTGACCGCCTCACTGGCTGCGGCGCGAACCATTGTTGAACTGCGTTGCTTCCGATGTGCATATCGTGAGATTGTGCCTTGTATAATAAATTGTCATTCTCGGGCTTGACCCGAGAATCTTTTTAAGAGATTGCCGGATCAAGTCCGGCAATGACAAACTGTCGCCAGCTTGACCGCGGTAATGGCTGTGGTGGCGACCTTTACTGAATCGCGTTGCTTCCCATGTGCATATCTATCTTTTGTGCCCTGTAGCTTTTAGCGGAAAAAATATATACCTTCATTAATGGTAGACAAAAATAAATGTACCCTCATTATTAGTTGACTCTTACCGCGAATCAGTGTATCATATCCCTTAGATATGGACTTTAATTCTAAATTATTGGGAGAATGACTATGCGATGTTTGCTTTTATCTACTGTTTCTTTATTTGTGGTACCGGCAGTTGCCATAGCCGCTCCCGATTTTATCTCACATACACACACCACACCTATTGAGTTAAAGCCCATATCTCCTTCTTCCGGCATTAAAACCGCGGCTATTTGCTTTTTGGGGATCGGAGATTGCGACCCTAATGTCGGTTTCGGTAAAGGTGATGAAAATTATACTTTAGACACTTCCGCTCAATGTAAAAATGAGGGCTTTGTCGCTAATAATTGTAATAGTGTTCAAACCCC
>CASFUZ010000010.1 GCA_949298065.1 uncultured Pseudomonadota bacterium
CTAGACGGTCGTTTTGTAAAAATAGGTTTCAGAGACTATTGTTTTTTTATAAAATGAAATCCGTTTATGACGGATTTCTGAGATGTTTATTGGTTGTAAATTATTGTGAAAAATGGGTTTTTATGTATTTGTCTAATGTTCCCCAACAACAATGGACGTTTCTTGCTATTTCGGCTTTGGAAACGCCTTTATCTATCAACTCTTTAATTTTTTTGTGTTGTTTTTTTAATTTGTTGTGTTGGAAGCCAAATGGTCGCCCAAGATGTATTCCTTCGTCTTTGAGGCGTTGTAGTGAGTTTTTAGTTCGCTCAGAGATGAGTTGTCTTTCTATTTCACTGGCTAGCGAAAAAGCAAAGGCTAATACTTTGCTTTGAATATCTGCTCCTAAGCGATATTTTTCTTTGATGGTCCAGATTTGGCATTCTTTCTCCAGACAAAATTGTAAAATTCCCATGACTTCAAGCATATTTCTGCCTAAACGAGAGAGTTCTGTAGCAATCAGAATGTCATCTTTTTTGATGCGTTTTAAAATTTTGCTTAGTTTTCTATCTTGTAAATTTTTACGGGATGAGATGATTTCTTCCGTCCATTTATCTATGTGAAGATTGTTTTGTTGGGCAAAAGTTTCTATTTCGTGATGTTGGTTGGCGCAAGTTTGTTGTTCTGTACTTACTCTTATATAGCCATAAATCATATTATTATTCCTCTAAAGATTATATGTAGCTTTGTTATTTTATCAGAATTTGCAACAGAAAGATAAAATATTGATGGAGAATAAAGGTGTTTTTTGAACAAGTATATGTTGTTGGTAGTGGTTCTATTTGCATAAATATTGTTAAATCTCTTGTTTCAAAAGGAATAAGTCCGATTGTGCTTATGTATAGGGAGCATAGTTTGTCTCCGTTGTCTATTTTTGTTTCATCAAAAAATATAGAGCATAAATCTTTTTCTGATAAAAAAGAGATGAGTGATTATTTGATAAAAATAGAAAAAAGTTCGCTTTTAATATCTGCTAATAATATTTTTTTATTTCCTAAAGAGGTTGTGGCTAAGGACAATTTGAAAATTGTTAATTTTCATAATGCTCTTTTGCCGGCACATAGAGGAATGAACGCCCCTACATGGGTGATTTATGAACAAGATAAGATTGCCGGCATTACTTGGCATTTGGTTAATGAGAATATTGATGATGGTAATATCATTATTCAGAAAAGTATTGATTTGGATAATTCGGAAACAGCTTTATGTTTGATTAGAAAACTTATGAATTTGGCTTTTGATGCCTATAAACAAATTGAAAATGATTTGTTAGATTGGACAGTTAAGGCAACACCAATGCCTAAGATGGATGTTTATCAAATACATTATTCTAAGGATGTGCCGAATAATGGAATGTTAGATTTGTCTTGGTCATTGTCTAAAATGAGTGCTTTTCTGCGGGCACTTGATTGGGGATGTGTAGAACAATTTGTAAAGCCAATTGTGGAAATAAATAATAGGCAGCTGATTATTGAGAAGTATAAAATTATGAAAGATGAGCAGATTGACTTGCTTACGAATGGTGGTGTGTTTGTTATTAATAATAAAGGGTTTACTTTAACAGACTAAGAATGGTTATTCTTAGTCTGTTAAAATTTGGAATTTTTGTTATAAGAAATTATCCTGAGATATTAATACTTCGTCCTCCGTCAACGATTATTTGTTGTCCGGTTATCCAGCTGGCTTTGTCAGAAAATAGAAATTCAACAACATCAGCAATATTATGTGCAGAACCTAAACCAAGAGGGTAGGTGCTTTCTATTTCTTTAATCTTTTCTTCATCTTCATAAATAGACTTAGTCATCTCCGTTTCTACAGCCCCGGGTAGAACCGAATTTACTCGTACTTTGGGGGCTAATTCCATAGCTAAACTTCTCATCATCCCATCTAATCCTGATTTTGATGCACTATAGACGCTAAATGCTTTGGCTCCCATATTGGAAATATTACTGGAAATAAAAACAATATTGTTGAGCATGTTTGCATTGTGTCTTTTTCCGGTAAGTGTTTTGGTTATAATTTCTGCACTAACTAGGTTTATCTTCAGGCAATTAATCATGAAATCTGGCGTAACCAGTTTTAGAGGTAGCATTCCCATTGTTCCTGCGCAATGCAAAAATTTGTTAATGGTGATGTTTTTTTCTTTGATGAAGTTGATTAAATTATTTTCTAATGTTTCAATGTGCTCTAAATCACAAACAAAAATAAGGTGCTTTTCGGGGTTTTTGCATAGACCCTTGGTTTCTTGTAATTTATCTTCTCGTCTGGCGCATAAAATCAGGTTATATTTTTCAGATAACTGGATGGCACATTGCCGTCCAATTCCCGATGATGCTCCGGTGATTAATAAATATTCATTATTTTGCACAAAAACCTCCGTCAATGTTTATTATTGAACCGGTTATCCATTTTGCTGCGTCAGATAGTAAAAAGGCTATGCCGTTTGCTATGTCTGTAGCTTCTCCTAACCCAAGAGGGTGTAGCTCTTCTATTATTTTGTCATGTTCAGGATTGAAAAAATGGCTGATGTTTTCTCCCATTTTTGTTTTTATAAAACCCGGAGCTATGCAATTAACTCTGATATTTTTGGGGGCAAGTTCTATGGCTAATGATTTGGTTATGTCTTGTATGGCTGATTTACTCATAGAATATGCTACATTTGCAGCAGAACCAACATTGGCATAAACAGAAGAAATAAGAACAAAAGAAGCTCCATCTTCCTTGCAAAACCTTTTATTGGATAATGTTTTTGCCAATTCTATTGCGGGAAAAGTGTTTATTTCCATTATTTTTTCGCATAATTGATTATCCACCATTTTTAATGGTGCGATGCTTGGAATTCCTGCAATGTGTGCGAAGCCGTCAAATTTTCCTTTGATTTCTGTTGCCTCTTTAATTGTTTTGTTGAGAGCTTGATTGTCTGCTAAATTAACGGTCAAAGCAAGGTCTGTTTTTTTGCAAAGTGTTAAGGTTTCTTCTAAGCCTTTTTTATTAATATCTAATAATACCAGGTCAGCGTTAAGCTTAGATAGCAAAACGGCAGTTGCTTTTCCTATTCCGGAAGCGGCTCCTGTTATGATAAAATTTTTGCCGCTTAGATTTAATGGGTTAAATTCAGACATATTAATTGTTTACCAGTTTTTTGAGGTTTCCTATAGTTTTTGCATTTTTTATTTCAGCAACACTGAGTTGCTTATTAAATATTGAGCCCGCTAATGCAATAATAGAAATTATGGCTAATGAGTCCCATGCTTCCATATCTTCCATAATATCATCATCATTTAATGTATCAACTTCAAATATGTCCAGTAATTTTTCTTCAAATTCTTCCATCATATTCTCCTAATATTCAATTATTTGATTAAAGTTTAAGTTATCCAAATCCAAAACCATGGTTGCCCAAGTTAGACCGATGCCGAAACCGGATAAGCATAGTTTTAGAGGCTCTTTTTTGTTTGGTAAATTAAAACATATGTTGGTTGGAATAGTGACGCCTGAGGCATTGCCGAATTTTTCAACAATGTTGTTTGGCAATTTTTCATAACTAACGCCTAATTTATCCGCCAGTTTTTGCAACATAAATTTGTTGGGTTGGTGGCAGATAAAATAATCAATATCTTCTTTGGACAAATTCAGATAGGTTAAAAGCTCTTCAATTTGTTGCGGTACTTGGTTCAGAACAAAGTTGAAAACATCATCGCCTTTCATAACCAGATTATCCAGAGAGCGGAAGTTTCCGGCTTCATCTTCATGCATAACGGCAGTTTCGGCAGAGCAGGGCATTCTGAAGCCGCCGGCCGGAATATTTAGGGCAAAAGCCTCTTGACCGTTAAATTTTATGTCGGCATAGATTTCTTCGCCTTTGTTTGATTTTTCTACAATCGTAATGCTCGCTCCGTCGCCAATCAAGGGATTAGAGTTGCGGTCGCGTTTGGATACTTTCGGCGATAAAACGTCGGCATTGAGCAAGACAACTTTGTTGATGCTTTCTTGTTCCAAGAGCATAAAAGCTTGCAACAAGCCGATGATAAAACCACAACAACCCTGACAGATGTCTAAACAAAAAATGTCTTTCTTTAGCCCAAGTTTTCCGTGCAGAATATTTGTCGTTGCCGGCATAAAATAATCAGGTGATTGGGTTACCATAATTAAGGCGTCAATATCTTCTCTGTTGAGCAATTTGTTGTCAAACAGATAATTCATGCCATATTCGCATAAGTCGGAAGAACAAACACCTTTAGGAGCAATGCGCTTTTGGTCATAGCCCATAATCATTTTGAGCTTTTTGCACTGTTTTTCCGAAAAGTTATAATTTTGAATCTCATCATCAAAATTAACCGTATTTTGCGGAACAACAGTTAATATGCCGGATATTTTTTTGTTCTGAAAACTAAATTTCACTTAGTGAGCTCCGTTCTTTTTCAGCAGTTCAACAATGTTGTCCAAGGTGTCAAAGTTTTCGGGGGTAATGTCAGCACCATCAATGGAAATGCCAAAGGTTTGGTCAAAAGCGGATACCAAAGTGATGATGTCAAAGGAATCCAGCAAGCCGTCTTCTACAAAATGGGCATTGTCCAAATCATCAATATCAGGTCTGTTATCTGCAATAATTTCTTTTATTTTTTCTTTCATCTCTATCTCCTTAGTAATATATAATCGGCAGAACCAATGGTTTGTCTAATGTTAAAGCGGCACTTCCCCAGGACAAACCGACACCAAAACCGGACAAAACAACATTGTTTTGTTTATTGTTAAATTTTGTGTGTTCA
Source organism: uncultured Pseudomonadota bacterium (assembly GCA_949298065.1). GTDB lineage: Bacteria > Pseudomonadota > Alphaproteobacteria > RF32 > CAG-239 > Scatacola_A. The sequence continues at coordinate 4,809 of CASFUZ010000010.1, forward strand.
TCACAAATAACCGAAGGAATTGATGCACAGCTTAAATTGCCGTATTTGGAAAGTGTTTGTCGCAATACTTTATTAACATCAATATTGGCGCTGGTAGCAATGTTTTCCAAAATCATTTTGTTGGCTTGATGCAGAATGTAATAATTTACATCTTTTTCCTGCCAATTTTTACCCGCCATTACGTGGTTTATGGAAGGTGGAACGATATTCATGGTAAAGTCAAAAACCTTTAAGCCGTCCATGTAATTATCATATTGGAAGTTTCCGTTAGAATCAAACATTGATAATTTAGGAGGATTACGGTATCCGCCGTTTTTTGTTATTAATACATCATAATCATTTCCTTTGGTACCGATTTCAATACACATAGGGGTGGCCGATGTATCATACTCTAAAATACATGCGCAGCTTCCATCACCAAAAATAGGTATATCATCAATTGCGTTTATTTGAGAACCAAGTATTTTAGAGGCAGTATCGCCACAAAGTAATAGAATTTTTTTGTTAATGTTGTCAATTATGTTAGAGGCAACAAGTAAACCAAAAAGAAAGCCGCAACAACCTTGGTTGATGTCAAAAGCAATGCAAGAATCTGGTAGTCCAAGTTTGCCGTGTGCTACGCAGGCTGTTGCCGGCTCAAAATAATCAGGATATTGAGTTACCATAATTACGGCGGAAATATCTTCTTTGGAAAATCCGTTCTCAAAGAGTTTTTCTGCGGCCTTGATGCATAAATCACCTGCTGTTAAATGCGAATTTTCATCTAATATATGCCGTTTATGAAATCCTGTTGCTTTAACTACCTTATTGAGCTTTTTTAAGTTGCCTTCATAGATGCTTTTATTGTCATAAATATCCACTTCTCTTGCGGGAACACAAGTGGCTATGGCAGATATTTTGACATTTTGAATGGTTTTTAACATTGTTTATTTATTCTTTCTTTTCAGTAGCTCAATTCCAAAGAGTTTGTAACGTTTGGTGTTCTTTTTTTCTGATATTGTTATTAAATGCAGCCCTAAAAAATAAACTTTCTTTTTGCCGTTTTTGATTTTTGTTTTGATTAAAGGAAGACCAAATAAATACAATTTTTGTTTGTAATAGGGGGGGGTGTCTCCTTTTTGTTGTAATTCGTTGAGCTCCATTCTTAACTCCAACGCTTCAAGATAGGAACGTGTTTTATCTCTTGTTTCGTGAAATTTTAATATTTGTTGTAAAAAATCATCGGCTTCAGAGATATATTTTTCAAGCAAAGGTTCTACTTTTGTGTAGTCTACGGGAGTGTTTAATAATCTTATAAAGTCATTTTTTGTTAATGCTATTCTGTCTTCAAGGTTAAACATTTTAAGTAAAGATGAGTGTCTTTCTGATGCTAAAGGTGCAGTTACAATAAAATTTCTTCTGAATATTATTGCGAAGCAAAGACCATGATAAGAGTCTGCAATTACAGTTTGCGCCTGCGATATGATTTTAAGAAAATCTTCAATTTTAGGTCCTGAGCATGAAAATTCTTTTGCGTTGGTATATATTTTTTCAAAATTGTCAGCTTTATATAAATTGACCACATTATTTAAGTTGTTGATTGTGGAGAGCATATCTTGAGGCAAGCTTTCATAGTTTAAAATATATCTGGCTATGGTATTTTTTTCGACATTGATATCAGATTGTTGGATTAATTTGTTCCATTCGTTTTGACGGAGTAGAAATACGGCATCAAGTATATGCGTAGCATCTACATCAAATAAATTTTTACACATATCAATACCGCTTTTTTCTCTGACGCTGATTAAAGAAAATCTTTTAAAAAGGCGTTTTCTGTTTTGTATATCTTCTTCTACGGATATTGCTTTTCCTTGATTGTTTAAGTAACATCCATGCATGTTTTTTTGACCGAAGCTAGCAGCAAAGGAACATAAATTTTTTGAAAAAGGTGCAAATTCAAATAGGTGATCATAAAAATTTCTTGTGATACCATAGTTCATAAACATGATGTCTGGCCCAACAATAAATGTTTTGTAGTATTTATTAAGTGTTTTCATAGCTTCAGAATCTTCACAATACGGAGTTTCTTCAATGTATTTTTGTTGGAATTCTGTAAAGTTTGAAGCATCTGGATCGTTTAGCGTATTTCTTAATCTTACATTTTGCGGGTTATAACCATATTTACGAATTTTTTCTTGTAATGCATATGCGGTTAAAATGCTACCATAATTAAATTTTGCCCAATGGCAATTCAATATAGCAATTCCGTCAGATTTATTTAAAAATGCTTCTATTTTTTCAGAAACATTTTTGTAATCATGTTTTAAGCTTTCAAAAAAGCTATTACGATTAGCATGAATTAAAGGCTGTCTTTCATCAATATGATTTATTTTAGTAATTTCATTGAGTTTTACTTGTTTTATTATTTTAAATTTATTTTTAATATTTTTTAAAATGTTCTGAGCTTTAGCCGTATTTGCTAAAATGGCAGAAGTTCCTTTATTATCATCAAGATTTTTGTCTTTTACTCCCCAAAAATCTCCTATTGTAAAGTCTCCGTGTCTTGGCGTTTTTGCAAAAGCACAGTATGCACAGGATTTTCTAATAGACATATATTGCCCAAACGCTTTGCCATAAGCCGTTTCATAGAATTTATGTTCATATTTTTTGTCGTTTAGCATATAAGTAAATGTTGCCTCTTTCCAGCCTTGAGATTTATCTCGAAAAGAAATATTTCTTACATTTTTTTCTTGTCCATTAGTTAGTTCTTTAAGAAATGTTTTAAAAAGTTTTTGAGGAGGAACACCTAAACATAACAAATCTATCGTAAGCAGTTTTTCATAATCTTTTCCAAGAACTTGATATAAGGCAGCGACTTGACACGGCGTGCCCGTAAACAAAACGTAATTATCTTTTTCCAGAAGTTTTTTTATTTTTTTATAAACATCATGAACATTACTTTGAACATATTTAGAACCTCTGAGCGGAGCTAAGTCTTCTTTGTTATTGATAATAACATGTTCTAAGGTTGCTCCTTTTACAAATTTTGCACCGCAAACATAACCCCCTTTGGATAAAACATAGTCTGCTAAAATAGAAAAAACACCGCCGGAAGAGCTTTTTTCGCGGACTTCATCATTTTTGCTGTAGCCGCCATAGCAAACAGGTGCCGGAAGTTTTTCAACAATCTCAGATGTATTTTGTGGATGAAGAGCAGGGCATCTCTTGGTGCAGAGACCGCAGTTTGTACATTTGTCTTTGTTTATATGCGGATAGGCAAAGCCGTCGGCATCTTCTTTTATCTCAATAGCTTTAACGGGACAAACATTATAACAAGCACCACACATTGTGCATTTGTGTTTGTCAATGACGGTGTTTAGCTGAGTATCCTTAAGCATATTTAGTTCTCCGTAGTTCCTTCTTTAAGAGCTGGATTCCCTGCCATATAGCAATTGTTTTTGCAGCCTTTATAAATAGCACTCATCGGGGCGATAATATTGTTATTGCCGATGTGTGATTTTGGTAATAAAACGGCATTTGTGCCGATCTGGTTTTCATTACCGATTTTGATGTTTCCCAGAATCATTGCTCTGGGGCCTAAAAAGTTGAGATCTCCGATTATGCAGTCGTGTCCGACAATTACATCACCGTTTAAGACATTGGCATTTCCGATTTTGCAGTTAACTGATATACTGCCAGTTCCGACAATAACGTTACATTCACCAATCTCGGAAGACGGGTCTATACTAACATAAGGTGAAATGAGGTTGAAAAATTTGATGCCGCGTGCTTTGAGCTCCAGATATATTTTTTTGCGGAGTTGGGGATAAGCTGCACCGACGATGGCATATTCATCTTCGGAGAATTGGTGTTCAGAAACTTCGCCGATATAAAGATGTTGAAATGATTTATAATCAACACTGGCACCATAGCCACCGTGCCCTAAAAAACCACCGAATTTTATTTCTGTTTCATAGCCGGGGAGAGTTCGCAAGCGCATATAACATTCGCGTGCAAAACCATCTCCTCCGACAATATATATGGTTTTCATCAGAGCATTCCTCCGGAATCAATGACATAATTTTGCCCGGAAATATATTTGGCTTTGTCTGAGAGCAGATAAACAACCATATTGGCCACGTCATCGGGTTCGCCCCAACCAAAAGGATATTTTTCACTAATTTCATTATGTGTGTTTACGGAAGCACAACAGTCGTTTAGAGTCATTGGTGTGGCTATCATAGAAGGAAGTAAGCAGTTTATGCGAATTCCCTGTGGGGCAACGTCTTTGGAAACGGATTTCATGGAGGCAGAGAGCGCGGCTTTGGAACCGCCGTATAACGGTTGTCCTTTAGTGTTGGCCAGAGCATCTAAGGAAGACAGAAAAACCAGAGAGGCACCGCGTCCGATGTTGTTTCTTCTGTCCAAAAAGCCTTTGGCAAAAAATAATGGGGCAAAATAGTTTGTTTTGAATATTTTTTCTGCTGTTTCATACTCGATCATAAGTAGGGGCAATAATCCTCCAATTCCTGCACAATATGCTAAGCCGGAAAATTTGCCGTATTTTTCCTTTAAGGCCTTTACATATTTGGGAAGTTCGCCGATATCTTCAGCTAAGTCCTTTATTTCAATGTGCATATGTTCAGGATGTTCGCAACGAGATTTCATCTTGTTCAGCCGTTCTTCATTGCGTGCTATTGCAACAACCGTCGCACCGAGTTTGTTTAACAACAATGCCGTTGCTTCTCCCAAGCCGGAGCTTGCGCCTGTAACAATATAAATTTGGTCGGGGGTAAAGCTAATCATTATTGAATATTATCTCCGGCAAGTTTGATTAGGTCTGCTACCGTGTTGAAGTTTTTTAGTTCGTTTAATGTGATTTTTATGCCAAAGTTTTTGTTATAAAAAGCCATAACAGCCATTTTGGACAAAGAGTCCCATTCGTCATAGTCATTCAGATTATCGTTTTCCCGGCAGGGTTCTTCTCTTTGCAGAATGTCTTCCAATTCGGTTAAAAAATCTGCTTTATTCATTAGTTTTCTCCTTTTATTTTATTTCTCCAATAGTTAATATATTCGTCTCTGGTCATAACATAAGACGGTTTGTCAAAATTTTTGATTTCAGGAAGGTAGGTATCTTCCAGATTAAGAATTGAGCTTGAGCTTACTAAACCATTGCCAAAAGCACAACACAAAAGCTTGTCTTTTGCAATGCTTTTATCCAACAAAGCAATAGTGGTAGGAATGGAACACATGGTGTTGTTGCCATAGTTCTCAAAGGCTTGATAAGGAACGCGTTTTTCATCTGTTTCATCAAAACCGGCTCCGGCGGCAACGGCTTGTACGATTTGTTTATTGGCTTGGTGCAAGCACAGAGCTGAGATTTCGTCTTTATTGGTTTGAGCAAAGTTTAATAATTTTTTGATGTTTTCGGGAACAAATTTTACCGTAAAGTCAAAAACGGCTAATCCATCAATATATCCACTGAATAACGATACATCATTGCCGGTCGGCATCATAATTCTTTCTTTGCGTAGTTTTGATAAAAGCTCAAAGTCTTCATCGTTGATGATAGGTGTTCTGAATCTGGTGCCGGAAAATGGGGCAATAATGGCTTCATAGCCATAGGATTGCGTTTCAATGTTAAAATAAGCATCAACATGATTTTCTGTTTTTTCCAGAAGTGTTGCAGTGCCTCCGTCTCCGAAAATAGGGGCAACATTACGGTTAGATAAGTCTACGCCGACAGAAGGTGTATCACCATTTAACAGTAATATTCTTTTATGCATTCCGGAGGCTATCATCATATGAGCCATATATAAACCATATACCCAACCGACACAGCCTTGGTTGATGTCCGTGGCAAGGCAGTTATCCGATAAACCTAGTTTTTGGTGAATAAAATAGGCGGTTGCCGGATTAACAACGTCCGGTTGTTGAACAACAAAAACCAGAGCATCAATAGAATCTTTATCTATTTTCATCTCATCAATAAGTTTTCTTGCTGCGTCATAGGCTAAGTCTGCCGGAGTGGTGGTCATATCAGCTACGCGACGTTTATAAAAACCAACCATCTTACGCATACGGTCTATTTTTTTGATGCTGTTTCCGTAATATTCAGCTTCATCATAAATATTTATTTCTTGTTCGGGAACAACAGTCAACATTCCTTTAATCTTAACATTTGTAAAATGCGCAAAAGCCATGGGTCTCTCTTTCTTATATTTTTGTTGGAATAAAATCATAGTTTCTTTGGTAAAATCTTTTTATATTATTAAGCCAGCCTTCAAAACTGTAGATTTCTTTGCATTTTTCAGTTACGGCGGATGAGGTTTGGTAATATAAATCTTTATTACTTATTATCTTTTTTAAGTCCGTTGTGATGTTGTTTAGTAATTCTTCATAGGAAGTATATACGTTAAATAAATTATTCCAAGTTTTATTTGGAAAAAACTCATTGTTATATACAGCTATTCCGACAGAACCTACAGCTGAAGGCTGTAAAAAATAGCCATCCATACCTTCTCCGAAGGTGATGGTAAAGTAACTGCGCGCAATTAAATCCATATACTCACTGAAAGTCAGGTGGTTTATTGTGATACATTCAAAGTCTGGAAAATCTTGCTTTAATTTTTTTATTACTCTATCACGATATTCATTTTCATCCGGACTTAGGGCAATGATTTTTTCTTTTTTCTCAAAAGAATATGAGGCATATTCGCTGCAATCAATATATACAGATAAAAGATGCGTAGGAATCTGATATTTGTTGCAAATTTCTTGTGTGGCATACCTGTCATGTGCAATGGTTTGTGTAATGTTTGGAGTAAGCTGTTTTAGTGTGTTTAGTTCTCCGGGGGTAGGCATCAGACTAATGTTTTGATTCAGGATATTAATCTGTAAATCGCTTATTTTTTTTAGATTTTTTTTGTCAGAAGGACTTAGTTTTTGATAAAAGTTATTTGATAAGCATTCCGGAATGTGAATGATTAGTTTTTTTGTGTGTTTAAGATTCTTTATAATCTGATCCCAGCGGTATATTTTTTCATTGTTTTTGAACCAAGTTATTTCAGAATAACTGTATTTTTTCCACGGACCCGTTGCTATGATGCTACACGCTTCCGGATAAATTTGCCTGGAATATTTGCAAATGGAAAATATTGACTGTATGCCGCCACCGACAACCGAAGTATTGGGTAATAAAAACAAGTTTATGATTTGCGCTTGTTTTATGTTTTTTGTATTAAAAGTGTTTTGTTTATGGCGGTGGTAATAATTTATTATTTTTTTTGAAATTGAATAAGGCAACTCCGCAGTCATACCGCAAAAATTAAAATAAGCCGTATTCGTTTTCCAGTTAATTTTTAGCATGCCGTTTCTCTGTGTCGGGAAATTGTTGAAAGAATAATATTACAAATTTTTTTAACATCCTCATAACTTAAATCAGGATATAAGGGCAAACAAGCTATTCGCGTTGATATGTCTTCAGATATGGGACAAGAGCTTACATCTTTAAGGTAAGGCAGTTTATTCAGGCTCGGGTAAAAATAGCGACGAGGATAAATATCAGCTTGCTCCAAACTTGAAAAGACGCTTAGCAGTTCTTTTTCTGATTCAAAGACAGCAGGGTAGTAGGCATAATTGTATTCTAAATCTTTTTGTTTTTGTGGGTGCTGAACATATCCACCTAAAAACGAATCGTAAAGTTCGCTAATTTTTTTGCGTTTTTCCATTATTTGTTTGATATAGGGATAAATGGCAAGCCCCATGGCTGCATTGAATTCTGTTTGTTTGCCGTTTATGCCTAAATATTGATAGTCATCTCCCAAATGTCCAAAACGCTTTATTAAATCAAGCTTTTTATCAATAATGTCATTGTGGCAAATGCAAGCTCCGCCTTCTATTGTGTGGAATAGTTTTGTGGCATGAAAAGATAGAGTGGAGACATCTCCATAAGAGGCAAGTGCGCGTCCTTTATAAGAACTACCAAAGGCATGCGCAGCGTCATAAATAACCTTAAGATTATGTTTTTCGGCGATTTTTTGTATTGCGTCTACATCGCAAGCATAGCCAAAAACATGAACAGGCATAATGGCTTTTGTTTTGGGGGTGATAGCTGCTTCTATTTTATTAACATCTATAGTAAAGTTATTCGGTTCAATATCAACAAATATTGGTTTGCATCTTTCCCACAAAATACTTGAAGTTGTCGCTACATAGGAAAATGGTGTTGTAATGATTTCTCCTTCATCAATATCTAATACTTTTAGGGCAAGTTGCAGAGCAATTGTTCCGTTGGTTACATATTGAAAATTTTTGACAGACAAAAATTCCTTCATTTTGTTTTCAAACTCAACCACACAAGGTCCTTGGTTGGTTAAAATATCCCGCAAAAAAATATCTTGAGTGTAGCGGTTAAACTCCTCAATCGGGGGTAGGAAAGGTTTAGTTACATAAATGCTCATTTTTTCTGTTTTTTTTTGAAGGAATTTTTTTTATTTCAAACTTTTTTAATTGTCGTAACCTTTATAGCATAATTTATTTTAAATACAACTTAAAAATTTAGAAAAAAACGGGTCATTGATTTTTTTTTCTTTTTATTGCATATAGTAATGTGTTTGTATTTATATGCAAGTTTTTTTATGAATTGGAGTATTTCGTGCTAAAAACTTATGATTTGATTGTGTCGATAGGTTCGCGCTGCAAAATGTCTCATAATTTGCGGCGGTGCGGTTTGCAGAAGGAATCTTTTCCGTTTGATTGGATTTATATTCAGAATCCTTTGGTTATAGAAAATTTGTTTGCAACTGATTTTAAGAACTTTTTTCGGGAAGAAAATTTGCGCTTGCGCTCAAAACAACCTAAATTTGATGAGGTTAATGACTTGGGGACGGGAATTTATTCCGCTCATGATTTTGATACAAATCGCTCCATTCATGATTGTTATCCGGAAGTTATGGTCAAATTTAAACGGCGAATCGCTAAACTTAAGGATAGATTGGCGCAGGCTGAAACTGTATTGATGGCGTTTGAGGCAGAAGGAGATTTTCTTTCTGACGCGGAAATGGTTGCGGAGTTTACAGCTTTGCAAAAGCAATTTCCTAAACAGCAGGTGGATTTTTTATATTTGTATTTACCGGAAGAAAAAATTGAATTTGAACGCAAATTGCTGGCTTCAAATATCTTAAAAATAAGCTTTCAGCGTGAAAAAGATTTTGAGTGGCAGGGAAATCCGAAATATTTTAATAGGGCCTTAAAAGGCTTCCGTTTGGCATTTAAAACAAAAATTCGGTGGTATACTTCTCCGGTTTATCTCAATGGCTTGAAGAAAAAGGCAAAAATTGCGTTTTTAAAGTTTTTGAGTAATTTGATTGTTATTAAAAAATATCGTAAGAAGTTTAGAGAAAAATATTTGGAAAAGCGCAATAAATTTCAATAAAAAGAACATCCCAAACGGGGTGTTCTTTTTATTTCTTTGCGGTGATGATTTTTAGGGCATCTTCTAAGGTTAAATCCTTATCTTTATATTCTCTCGGAATGGCATAATTGTTTTTGCTCCACTTTAGATATGGGCCATAACGTCCTGAATTTAAAGTGATATCCTGTTTGTCTTTGGGGTGTTGTCCCAAAACTTTTCCAGCAGGTTTTTCGGCAACGCCTTTTAAAATCTCCTCAGCTCTCTCCAAGGTAATATTAAAAATATTATCTGCGCCGGTTAGGGATTTTGACTTATTCCCTTGCTTCAAATATTGGCCGAATTTGCCAATATTTGCCTCAATACCGTTTCCTAATTGTTTGGGCAAAGTCAATAAGGTAGTCGCTTGTTCTAAAGTAATTTCTTCAGGTTTTAAAAACTTTGGCAAAGAAGAACGCTTGGGTTTTTCGGTTGTTGCGGTTGCATCTTCGCCAAGCTGGACATAGTAGCCATAAGGTCCTTTTTTGAGATAAATTTTTAGGCCGTTAAGTTCACCGAGCTCTTTATCTTCCGGATTTGTCGGGCGCGGGGTGTCGTTCATTTCCTCATCTTTGACATCCGTCAAAGGTTTGGTATATTTGCATTCGGGATAATTTGAACAACCCAAAAAGGCACCAAACTTACCAAGCTTGACCGACAAACGTCCTTTGCCGCATTCGGGGCAAATACGCGGGTCGGAGCCATCTTCACGCGGAGGAAAGAGGTGGTAAGACAATACTTCATCAATCTTTTCAATAACTTCGCTGACTTGCAAGGGTTTTACGGCATCAATATTTTTGATGAACTTAACCCAGAAGCCGCCAAGAAGCTTTTTCCATTCCATTTCGCCGGCGGAGACATCATCCAGATATTCTTCCAGTTGGGCGGTGAAGTCATATTCAACGTACTTCTTAAAGAAGTTTTCCAAAAAGACGGTTACGATGCGACCTCTGTCTTCCGGAATGAAACGCAGTTTCTCAACACGAACATACTTACGCTCCTGCAAAACGGCAATGATGGAAGCGTAAGTTGACGGACGACCGATGCCTAATTCTTCCAGTTTTTTGACTAAGCTTGCTTCGGTAAAGCGCGGTGGCGGCGTGGTAAAATGTTGCTCGGGGATGATGTCCCCCTTGCTTACATTTTCGCCATTTTCAACATTTGGCAAAATGCGGTTTTCATCATCTTCATCACTATCGTCTTTGCTTTCCTGATAGAGCTTGAGGAAGCCGTCAAAGTCAATGACTTGTCCTGTTGCACGCAAAATGATTTTTTCATCGGCAGAAGAAGAATCAATTACAACTTTATCCAAAACGGCCGGATTCATTTGGCAAGCGACAGTGCGTTTCCATATCAGCTCATAGAGCTTATGAGCATCAGAATCAAGCTTGGCTTCCAATTTCTTTGGCGTGTCGGTTACGTGAGCCGGACGAATCGCCTCGTGTGCTTCTTGAGCGTTCTTGGATTTGGTCTTGTATTCTTTGGCAACTTTAGGCAGATAAGCCTCGCCGAAGTATTTTACAATAACCTCGCGGCAAGCCGTAATAGCTTCTTGTGAGAGGTTAACCGCATCGGTACGCATATAAGTGATATAACCATCTTCGTACAGCTTTTGAGCTACTTGCATGGTTTTCTTCGCGCTAAACCTTAACTTTCTTGCAGCCTCTTGTTGCAGGGTTGAGGTTGTGAACGGCGGAGCCGGATAGCGATTGGCTTTTTTGCGCTCAACATTGGCAATGTGAAATTCCTGAGCCTCAATCTTGGCTTTGGCTTCTAAGGCTTTGGCTTCGGTGTTGAGGTCAAATTTTTCAAGCTTTTTGCCATCTAAGGTTATTAAGTGTGAGCGAATCAGCGCCTGAGTTTTGGTGATGAGGTCTACATCAACCGTCCAATATTCTTCGGGTTTGAATTTTTCAATTTCGTTTTCGCGGTCGCAAATCAGGCGCAGGGCAACGGATTGGACACGTCCTGCCGATTTTGAGCCGGGGAGTTTGCGCCACAAAACCGGTGAAAGCGTGAAACCAACCAAATAGTCCAATGCGCGGCGCGCCATATAGGCCGAAACCAGATTATTGTCAATCTGACGCGGGTTTTTGATGGCTTCGGTAACTGCCGATTTGGTGATTTCGTGAAAGACGACACGTTCAATTTTTTTGTCTTTGATTTTTTTGCGTGCGGTCAGTTCTTCCAAAATATGCCATGCGATTGCTTCTCCCTCTCTATCCGGGTCGGATGCGAGGACAATCGTATCACAGTCTTTGAGGGCGGTTATGATATCATTGAGGCGTTTTTTGCCGCCGGAGCTTAGCTCCCAGGTCATGGCAAAGTTGTCATCCGGATTGACGGAGCCGTCTTTGCTCGGAAGATCTCGGATATGACCGAAGCTGGCCAGAACTTTGTAATCTGAACCTAAGTATTTGTTGATGGTTTTGGCTTTGGCAGGGGACTCAACGATAACTAACTTCATGATGCGTCTTTCTTTGCTTTTTTGATTAATGCCACTTTGTTGCCGACTTGGCGCTCAATCCGACCGTCCATCTCAAGTTCCAAGAGCTCTAAAGAAACCGTTGCAGAATCCAGCCCCGTTGCACGAATTATCTCATCAACATAAACGCCTTCCGCCGTCAAACAGTCTATGACTTTGAGCTCGGATTTTGAAGTGTCCGACTGTTGTGGAATATCAACATTATTTTTTACTTTGTCAAGCGGTTTTGCAAATAAATCATCTTGAGCTGTTTGTGGGCGGGGCTTTATTTTTTTGTGGCGGCTTAAGTTTAGGTTGCTTAAAATATCTTCTGCATTTTCGGCCAAAAAAGCTCCTTCGCGAATCAGTTTGTTCGGACCTGCCGCTCGGGCTTCAATCGGGGAACCAGGGACGGCAAAAACATCTCTTCCTTGTTCTAAAGCCAAACGAGCCGTAATTAAGGAGCCGGAATGAATGCCGGCCTCAACAACCAAGGTTGCATCAGCCAAAGCAGAGACAATGCGGTTACGGCGCGGAAAGTTGTTGCTTTGTGCACTCGTACCAAGCAAAAATTCTGAAACGACAGCTCCTTGTTCGGCAATTTGTTCGTAAACGGCTTGGTTCTCTGCCGGATAGACAACATCTGCTCCCGTGCCTAAAACGGCGATGGTTGGGCCTTGTTGATTGAGGGCATACATAGCTCCTTTATGAGCGGCCGTATCTATTCCTCTGGCCATACCCGAGATAACCAAAACATCAGAATTGGTTAGGTCATAGGCGATTTTGGAGGCTAATTTTCTGCCGTTGATGGAGGCGTTGCGCGCGCCGACAATGGCTACAGAAGGCGTATGGTTTAAAATATCTGTTCGGCCCAAAACATAAATAAACGGCGGAGCATCTTCCAGTTCGCGCAGTTTTTGCGGGTAGGCCAAATCATCAAAAGCCAGCAACTTAATGTTTTTGCTTTGAGCTAATTTGAGTTCGTGTTCGGCTTGAGCTTCCGAAAAAGGACGGAATTTCGGCGGCAGATTTTTCAGGGCTTCTGCTGCCGTATGATAGTTGTTCAGCAGTTTGTAAAAACTTATCGGTCCGATGCCTTCCGTATTTATCAGCCGAAGGCGCGCCAGAATTTCCGTCTCTGATTGTGCCAAGGTTATTTCTTCTTAAAAGTTATTTTGCTTTCTTCGCCTTTGAGAAGCCGTCTGATGTTGGCATGATGGCGGATGATGACCAAAACAGCAATGAAGCTGTAGAAGATGGCATAGACCGGCTCAACCAAAAAGAAGGAAAAAACCGGAACGGAAACCGCCGCGGTCAGTGCTGCCAGGGAAGAATAGCGGAACAAAAAGGCCATAATCAACCAAACACCGAAAGCCAAAAGTCCTAAGTGCCAGTTGGTTACCAAAATGAAACCAAAAGCCGAAGCAACGCCTTTGCCGCCTTTGAACTTGAGCCAAACGGGGAAGTTGTGTCCTAAAACGCCTAAGCAACCGGCAACCAAAGATGCAACAATATTTAATTGAGTGAACAAACCGAAAAAGACATAGTCCGTTGCCGGAACAAATTTATAAGCCAGCCAAGCGGCAAAACCTGCTTTGAAGGCATCTAAGATAACAGTCAGCAAAGCTAAAGTTTTGTTGCCTGTGCGCAAAACATTGGTCGCGCCGATATTACCTGAGCCGATTTTGCGGATATCTCCGTAGCCGGCCATGCGGGTTAAAACCAGACCAAAAGGAATGGAGCCGAGCAAGTAACCGCCCAAAGCGCAAAGCAATAAAACCGTGTGAATAGTCATCTCTTATGTCCTTATAAAATTTGAATTTAATTCATTCATAAACTTATTGCCGCTTTTTTGCAATTCTAATTTTGCTTGCTTGTGAATTGAGTTGTGAGCTTTTTTTTCTGAAGAAAAGTGTAAAAATATTGATGACAAAGCTGATTATTCGGATAATATAGCCCATAACTATAGTTATATTCGCGAGGAATTTATGAATCCTAAATATAAACGTATATTGCTCAAGCTCTCAGGTGAGGGGCTTATGGGTGATAAGAGTTTCGGAATGTCTGCCGAGGTGATTGATGCTTTGGCCAAACAGATTAAAACCGTGCATGAAAGTGGTGTGGAAGTTTGTGTTGTGGTTGGCGGCGGAAATATTTTTCGGGGAGCCAAAGAGGCCTCAAAAGGTATGAACCGTACGGTGGCTGACCAGGTCGGAATGTTGGCAACGGTTATGAATGCTTTGTATGTGCAGAGCGCTTTGGAAAAAATCGGGGTTTCGGCAAGAGTGATGTCCGGTATTCAGATTCCGGCTGTTTGTGAAACTTATATTTATCGTAGGGCTGTGCGGCATTTGGAAAAAGGGCGCGTTATTATTTTTGCCGGCGGAACGGGCAACCCTTATTTTACCACAGATACAGGGGCAGCTCTTCGGGCTTCCGAAATGCAGTGTGATGTGCTCTTGAAGGCTACGCAGGTGGATGGTGTTTATGACTGCGACCCCAAGCAGAATCAAAATGCTAAAAAATTTGAGGAGATTACTTATGACGAGGTTATTTCTCGTCAGTTGAAGGTTATGGATACGGCAGCTGTGGCTTTGGCCAGAGAAAATAATATTCCGATTGTGGTTTTTGCTCAGGTCGGTGAAAACTCGTTGGCTGATGCTGTTTGCGGTAAGGGAAAATTTACAATTATCAAAAAATGAGGAATAAATAATGGCTGATTATAATGAAATTAAAAATGATGCAAAAACCAGAATGGAAAAAAGCTTGGAAGCCTTGAAGTCCGATTTTGGCGGTTTGCGCGCGGGCAGAGCTCATGCCAGCTTGTTGGACGGAATTATGGTTGAAGCTTATGGCTCAATGACACCTTTGTCGCAGGTCGGAACAATCTCGGTGCCGGATGCGCGTACGTTGTCTGTCAGTGTTTGGGACAGAGGTTTGGCTAAAAGTGTTGAAAAAGCTCTGAGAGAATCGGAGTTGGGCTTAAATCCGGCCTCTGACGGACAGCTTATTCGTATTCCTATTCCGCCGCTTTCTGAAGAGCGCCGCAAAGAGTTGGTTAAAATTGCCGGAAAATATGCTGAGCAAGGAAAAGTTGCGGTCAGAAACGTGCGCCGCGATGCTCTGGATGGAATTAAAAAGCTGAAAAAAGATAATGAAATCTCTGAAGATGAGGAAAAGAGATTTGAAAATGAAATCCAGAAGTTGACGGATGAGACCATCAAAAAGATGGATGAGGCTTTTGCAACCAAAGAAAAAGATATTATGCAGGTTTAAGCAAGGATTGAGGTCGGGCTGTCGGTGTAATCGGCAGCTCAGCTTTTGCTTGTGTGTTTTGTTTTAGAACGAAGTTAAGGTAAAAATTTTGAGCAAGGACGAAAATAAGTTACGGCATTTGGCCATTATTATGGACGGCAACGGAAGATGGGCAACCAAACGTGGTTTGCCTCGTTCTATGGGACACAAAAAAGGTGCCGAAGTTGTCAAAGAAATTACAAGAGCGGCGGGTGAGCTCGGTGTTGAGTTTTTGACTTTGTATGCTTTCTCTACCGAAAACTGGAAGAGAAGTGAAGATGAGGTGCAAACTCTGATGGGACTTCTGCGCGATTATTTGAAAAGTGATTTGAAAGAAGTTCAGGAAAATAATGTGCGAATCCGCTTTATTGGCGAAAGAGAGATGCTTGATGCCGATATTGTTCAGAAAATGGCAGAGATTGAAAGCGAAACGCTCAAAAATACGGGTATGACACTTTGTATTGCTTTAAGTTATGGTTCCAGACAAGAAATTGTGAATGCAGTGAAGAAAACGGCTGCGCTTGTAAAAGAGGGTGATATTTCGCTCAATGATATTGATGTGAAATTGTTTTCTGATATGCTCTATACCAAAGATATGCCTGATCCGGATTTGGTAGTGAGAACCAGCGGTGAGCAGAGAATCAGTAACTATTTATTATGGCAGATTGCATATTCCGAGTTTTATTTTACGGATGTCTTGTGGCCTGATTTTAATAAAAAGTTGTTGGAAGATATTATTGCCGAGTTTAACAAAAGGGAGAGACGATATGGAAAAGCCTAAGAAAAGTTCTTTGTTCAAGCGGGTGGTTACGGCTCTCGTTTTGGCTCCGCTGACAATCGGTCTAATCTATGCCGGAACGCCGTGGATTAATGTTTTGGCTTTGGTCTTTGGTGCGATGCTTTCTTGGGAATGGGCGCATATGGTGCCAAACAAAAATACACCGGTATATGCAACGGCTTATACTACGTCTTTGTCTGCATCTGTCTTGCTTGCGTGCCCTTTGGCTATTGCCGTGGTTATTGTTGGCACAACATTGGTTGTGTGGTTTAAGGCAAAAGGTGAAGAAAGACGTAATTTGTTGACTTTGGGTGTGCCTTATATCTCGGTTGGAATCGGCTCTTTGATTTGGTTGTTTAATGTGGTGGGGTTTGTTACAACCTTGTGGTTTTTGATTATGGTTTGGTGTGTTGATATCGGCGGTTATGTTGTTGGCTGTAATCTGAAGGGGCCGAAGCTTGCGCCGAAAATCAGCCCGAATAAGACTTGGTCAGGCTTAATCGGGGGCGTTATGTTCTCGGTTGTGGCAAGCGTAATCTTTTCTCAGTTGTTCAGTTTGCATTCAAATGTGTTGTTTTATGCCGTGTTTGGTGGAGTGATTGCTATTATTGCTCAAATTGGAGATTTGGTAGAATCGTATATTAAACGCAGTCTGGGAATCAAAGATTCCAGTAATCTGATTCCGGGGCACGGCGGCGTGTTTGATCGCGTTGACGGTCTGATTTTCTCAGCACCTTTGGTGGTTTTGTGGTTTAAGTTTGGATTGATGTTGTTTGGGGTTTAAGTAAAAATGGATTGGCTGATTAACGCAATTTATTATGTTGTGCCGTTTGTTGTTGTCCTTGGCGTATTGGTTTTTGTGCATGAGCTGGGACATTTTTTGGTAGCCAGAATGTGCGGTGTGAAGGTTGATGTCTTTTCCATAGGCTTTGGTAAAGAGCTTTGGGGACGGAGAGACAAGCATGGAACATATTGGAAAATTGCGGCTATTCCTTTAGGCGGATATTGCCAGTTTTTGGGTGATGATGATGCCTCTTCCAGCGGAGAGAGTAAAGCAGCAGAACTGAGCGAGGAAGAGAAAAAATATACATTCCAGTTTCAGAGCCCCTTCAAGAAATTGATTATTGCATTGGCTGGACCTTTGGCAAACTATTTGTTTGCAATTTTGATTTTTGCAGGCATTTTTTTCTTGCTCGGAAAGATTACTTTTCCGCCGATTGTTGGCGAAGTTTTTGAAGGCTCGGCTGCAGCAAAAGCCGGAATTATTCCTAATGATAGAATCCTGACAATCAATGGAAACAAGATTGAAAGTTTTGATGATATCAGAAAAGAAGTTGATTTGACTGTTTCTAATGAGATTGTGGTTGAAATTTTGCGTGACGGAAAAGAAATCCGTCTGCAATTTCCGCTCACCGAACTGGAAGTTCCCGAGGCAAACGGAACGATGAGCAAGCGCCCGATGCTTGGTGTTCAGTCGGTTAATGTTATTGAGCTAAACCATGAAAAATTGTCTTTGTTTGAGGCTTTTAAGGAAGCCGGACTTGAGGCATGGAATGTTACCGAAGCAACTTTGCGCGGTGTCGGACAGATGATTACGGGAAAGCGTAGCGGCGAGGAAATCGGCGGAATTATCAGAATCGCCGAAATGTCCGGTGATATTTCTAAGCAAAGCGGTATCTTGGATCTTATTGTTTTTATGGCCTTGTTGTCCATTAATTTAGGTTTAATTAATCTTTTTCCGATACCAGTTTTAGACGGAGGGCATATCATTATTTATCTGGCTGAAATTGTGGTCGGTAAAGAGATTAATGCAAATGTTAAAGATGCGCTGTTTAAGGTTGGGTTTAGCCTGATTGTGGCATTAATGATTTTTGCAACTTGGAACGATTTTGTTCGTTTGTTTCACCGCTGGTTTGCTTAAAACGAGCCAATATTGATGAGGAATATTAAAAAATGAAAAAATTATATTTTGGGACTTGTCTGTTTGCGTTGCTTTTGAGCCATGAGGTTTCGGCGGCAGATGTTTATGTCAGCCAAATCGCGGTGAAGGGGTTGGAACGTGTGGAGCCGGAAACGGTGGCTTCTTATCTGGATATTAAAAAAGGTGAAAATGTCAGCCAAGAGCAGTTAGATACCTCCTTGAAACAGCTTTATGCTACAGGCTTGTTTAATGATGTGGTCTTTAATATGTCGCAAGATGGAACGCTTTTGATTCAGGTGAGCGAGAATCCGATTGTGAACAAGCGTGTGTTTGACGGAAATGATAAAGTTGATGACAGTATCTTGGAAACTGAAGTTCAGCTTGCTTCAGGTTCAATCTACAATCGGGCGAAAGTACAGGCTGATGTGCAGCGCATTTTGGAGGTTTATAAACGTGCCGGTCGTTATGCCGTGGTGGTTGAGCCAAAAATCATTAAGCGTGACCAAAACAGAGTGGATTTGATTTATGAAATTGATGAAGGTCCGGCAGCGGCAATTACTAAAGTGAACTTTGTCGGTAACGTGCATTATTCAGATGAGGATTTGTCTAACGAGATTATGAGTAAGGAAAGTCGTTGGTACAGAATCTTCTCCAGTGCGGAGAATTATGATCCCGAAAAAACAAATTATGATAAGGAACTTTTGCGCCGTTTTTATGTTAAACGCGGTTATGCCGATTTTCGTGTTGTTTCTGCCATTGCGGAACTTAGTCCGGACAAAAAGTCTTTTGTTTTGACCTTTGTTTTGGACGAAGGTAAGCGCTATAAGATTAACAGCGTTACCATTAAGTCTCAGCTTGAGGATGTTCAGGTTGAGCCTTTGTATGAAGAAGTTTTGTTCAAACAGGGTGATTGGTATAATGCCGAGTTGGTTGAAAAATCCGTTTATGATATTACGGATGAGTTGGGCAAGAAAGGTTTTGCTTTTGTGGATGTTGTGCCGGAACTGAAGAAAAATACGCAAACCGGCGATTTGGATGTGGTCTTTGACATTAGAGAAGGCGACAGAATCTTTGTTAACCGTATTAATATTCATGGTAATACGCGTACGCATGATGAAGTTATCCGCAGAGAGTTCAGAATTGATGAAGGTGATGCTTTTAATCCTGCAAAAATCAGAGCATCTCGTAGAAATGTGGAGAATCTGGACTACTTTAGCAAGATTGATATTAATACCGTGCCGACTGATGATGAGAATAAAGCAGATATTGATGTGAAAGTGGAAGAAAAATCTACCGGATATTTCAATGTCGGTGTTGGATATTCTACAATCAACGGTGCTTTGGTCAGAGCCGGTGTTACAGAAAATAACTTCCAAGGAAAAGGTCAACAGCTCGGTATTGATGTCGGTGTATCGCAGGAAACTTCTGACTATAATTTGAGCTTTACGGAGCCTTATTTCTTAGGAAGACGTTTGAGTGCCGGTGCAGACTTATTCAGAACCGAGCAGGATTACCAAGACGAAGGTTCTTATGATAGTGAAAGTACGGGCGGAAGAATCCGTTTTGGCTGGAATTATACTGATAACTTGGCTCAGTATGTTCGTTATACATTACGTGAAGATAAAATTAGCAATGTTGATCGCTCTGCTTCCGTTTATATTAAGGAAGAAGAGGGTACATCTTCCGCTTCGGTTATCGGTCAGACTTTGGTCTATGATAAACGCGATAGCGCGATTAATCCGAAAGAGGGTTATTATTTGTCATTTGGTAATGATATCGCCGGTCTGGGCGGAGATGAAAAATATCTGCGCTTTGATGGTAAGGTCTATACTTATTATACTTTGGCTGATTATTATACCTTTAAATTGTTTGTTAATGCCGGATATATTGAAGGTTATGGTGATGAGAATGTTCGTTTGTCTCAGCGTTATTATCTGGGCGGTTCTACTTTGCGCGGTTTTGATACTGCAGGTATCGGTGCGCGTGATAAGTATACCAAAGATGCGTTGGGTGGTAACTGGATGGTTTATTCCGGTGCGGAGATGTCTTTCCCGATTGGCTTAGACGAGCTTGGTGTTAAAGGACGTACGTTTGTTGATATGGGTATGCTTGGTAAGCCGGATGATATTGACCGTGCGATTGTTGAATATTCGTCATCGCCTCGTGTCGCTGCTGGTTTCGGTTTCACATGGCAGTCGCCGATGGGGCAGATTGATGTTGATATTGCTTTCCCGATTGTTAAGGAAGATTATGATGAAACTCAGACCTTCCGTTTGAACTTCGGTAGCCGTCTCTAAGCATAATGAGATTTTTTGAGGAGAAAAAAATGGTTGATACAACATTTTTTATCAATAACGGACCATTTACTCTGCAGCAAGTTGCAGAGATTTGTGAGGCTGAACTTAAAGCAACAGACAAAGCAAATACGGAAATTGCCAATATTAATACGATGGAAAAAGCCGCTGAGGGTGAAATTTGTTTCTTTTATGATAAAAAAGCAAAAGCTAAAGGAGCAGAGATTAAGGCCGAAGCTTGTGTTACAACTGAGGAGTTGGCTCCTTTTGTGGCAGAAGGTGTGGCTTTGTTGATTTGTGCTAACCCAAAAATGGCTTTTTTGAAACTTAATTCTCGTCTTTATGCCGAATACCAGCCCAGAGCAGATATTGCATCTTCTGCCAGAATCCATCCTTCGGCTATTATCGGGCAAAATTGCAGCATAGGCGACCATGTGGTGATTGGTGAAAATGTAAGAATCGGTGATAATTGTATGATTGAGGCCGGTGTGGTTATTGCCAGAGGATGTCAAATCGGAAATAATTGCCGTATCGGGGCTAATGCCAGCATTGCCTATACAATTATGGGTAATGACTGCTTTATCTATAACGGGGCGAGAATCGGCTCAGATGGTTTTGGCTTTATGATGGTAGCCGGACAGCATAAGCGTATTCCGCAAGTCGGGCGCGTGATTATCGGAAATGATGTTGAAATCGGTGCAAATGCTTGTGTAGACAGAGGTGCATTGGATGACACGGTTATCGGTGATGGCTGCCGGATTGATAATCTGGTGCAGATTGCGCATAATGATAAACTTGGTAAAGGTTGTATCATTGTGGCACAAACGGGAATCGCCGGAAGTTGTACTTTTGGTGATTATGTGGTTTGCGGTGGTCAGACCGGTTTTGCCGACCATCTAAAGATTGGTTCAGGCGCGCAAATCGGTGCTCAGTCCGGTTTGATGCGTGATGTTGAGCCCGGTGCCGTGATGATGGGATATCCGGCTATCGGAATTAAGGATTTTATGCGCCAGACAGCCTACTTGCAAAAGTTGGTTAAGGGTGATAAAAACGAAAATAAGTAAGTTTGTTTTATTTTAAGAAAGGAAAACTATGTCTGAAGTTAAGACTTACCATATTGAAGAAATTATGAATATGTTGCCGCATCGGTATCCGTTTTTGTTGGTTGACCGTTTGGAAGTTGAAGTTCCGGGCGAAAAGGGTGTCGGTATTAAAAATGTTACGATGAATGAGGAATTTTTTCAGGGACATTTTCCCGGTAATCCGGTAATGCCCGGTGTCTTGCAGATTGAGGCGATGGCTCAGACTGCCGGTGCTATTGTTGCTTGTTCTGCAGAAGATTATGCTGAACATAAGCGCGGTGTGTTGTTTATGTCTATTGATGGTGTGAAGTTCCGCAAACCGGTTAAGCCGGGTGATCAGTTGCGTATGCATGTTGAAAAAATCAGAGCGCGCCGTAATGTCTATGTCTTCAAAGGCGAGGCTAAGGTTGATGGAAATGTGGTTTCCGAAGCTGAATTTACGGCAATGATTATGGAATAAGCAAAACTTTTATGAAAAATTCTCCCTAAGGGAGGATTTTTTGTAAGAAATTGTAAGGAATTGTGTTTTTACATTGTAATAAAAAACTTATAGCTTATTATCAGTTTAGGTTTAACTTTTTTGATGAGGAAATAATACCATGTCTAATATTCATCCTTCCGCTGTTGTTGAAGATGGTGCTCAGATTGCGGCCAGTGCAAAAATAGGTCCTTTATGCTATGTGAGCAGCCGTGCGAAAATCGGTGAAAATGTACAACTGATTGCTCATGTTACGATTTTGGGCGACACCACCATCGGCGAAGGGACGATTGTATTTCCGGGAGCTGTTTTGGGTGCCGGTCCGCAAGATCATGGTAATGAGTTTAAGGAAGAAGCTAAGTTGATTATCGGCAAACGTAATATTATTCGTGAGAATGTTACGATGCACGCCGGTACACCGAAAGAGCACTTTACAACCACAGTCGGTGATGACGGTATGTTTATGATTAACTCCCATGTGGCTCATGACTGTGTTGTCGGTAATAATGTAATTATGACAAATAACGCTGTTATCGGCGGACATGTTCGTATCGGTGATGGTGCGATTTTGGGTGGTAACTGTGCTGTCCACCAGTTTGTTCGTATTGGTCGCAAAGCTATGATTGGCGGTATGACGGGTGTTGACCGCGATGTTATTCCGTTTGGTATCGTTACCTGCGACAGAGGTAAATTGCGCGGTTTGAACGTTATCGGTTTGAAGCGCAGCGGTATTGACGAGAAAGTTGTTAAGTCTATCAGCCATGCTTATATGTATATCTTCAAAGGAAAAGAGGACAACTTTGAAACACGTCTGCAAAAGGCTAAAGAGAAATATAAAGACAATGAGATGGTTATGGAGCAAATTGCCTTTATTGAAGAGGCTTTGAGTGGTCGTCGCAAGATTATGGTTTCCGACTAAACTTTTTTAGGGCTTCTGGCACTACTTGTTGTGTGGCAGAAGCCTTTTTTGTTTTTATTTGTTTATCTGGTTTGAAATATGACTTCTGACTTCAAAAAACTTGGTATTATCGCCGGTGGCGGCAGTATTCCGAAAATGCTGGTTGAACATTGCCGAAAAATCAATCGGCCTTTTTTTGTGATTGCGATTGAGGGGAATGCTGATAAATCTTGGGTAAATGAGAATGTTCCTCATTTATGGATAAGAATCGGCCAAGCCGGAACGGGTTTTAAGAAGCTTCACGATGAAAAAGTTGAAGAAGTGATTATGATTGGAACAATCAAAAGACCGAGTTTCTTTGATTTGATTCCCGATATACGGACAACGGCTTTTTTTGCTAAAATCGGAGCTAAGTCTTTGGGCGATGATGGTATTTTGCGTGCTTTGGTTAAAGAGATTGAAGCAGAAGGTATGGTTGTGCGCGGTGTACATGAAGTTATGCAGGATTTGCTGGTTAAAAAAGGTTGTCTGACAAAGTGCAAACCGAATAAGCAAGCGCAAGAAGATATTCGCCGCGGTGTGGAAGTTGCTTTGGCGTTGGGCAAACTTGATGTCGGGCAGGCCGTGGTTGTGCAGCAAGGATTGGTTTTGGCTGTTGAGGGAATTGAGGGGACGGATGAGCTCCTTAAACGCTGCAAAGATTATAAACGTAAAGGCGATGGCGGGGTTTTGGTCAAGCTCAGAAAACCACAGCAAGATATGCGGATTGATTTGCCGACAATCGGAGCACAAACGATTAAGCGTGCTAAAGAAAGCGGCTTGCGCGGAATTGCCGTTCATGCCGGAAACGGTTTGATTGTGGATGAAGCCGATGTGATTAAGCTGGCGGATAAAGAAGGACTTTTTGTTATCGGAGTTGAACCTAATGACTATCTCTGACAGAAAACTTAAAATCTATTTAGTGGCAGGGGAGCCCTCCGGAGATGCGCTCGGGGCCAGATTGATGCGTGCCATGAAGAAAAAAACAAACGGCAATGTAGAATTTTTCGGTCTTGGCGGAGATTTGATGGCAGGCGAGGGGATTAAGCCTCTGTTTGATATTTCTGATTTGGCGATTATGGGTTTGGCAGAGATTATTCCGAGTATTCCGAAAGTTTTGCGCCATATTAAGGAAACGGTTGATGATATTATCAGAGTTCAGCCGGATGTCGTGGTTACGATTGACAGTTGGAGTTTTGCTTCCAGAGTTCAGAAAGCCTTGCGCAAAAAGAAGACGGGAATCCCGCAAGTGCATTATGTCGCGCCGCAAGTTTGGGCATGGAAAAAGAAACGTGCCAAAACAATGTATAAATATGTTGACCATTTGTTGACGCTTTTGCCGCAAGAGCCGAAATATTTTACACCTTATCATTTGCCGACAACGTTTGTCGGGCATCCGGTGATTGAGAGCAACGTTACCAAGGGTGATGCTCAGGCTTTCAGACAGAAATATGCCATTGCGCCGGAAAAGAGGATTATTGCCGTGCTTCCGGGGTCTAGGCATAATGAAGTGGCGCGCTTGCTTCCGGTGTTCTTGGAAACAGCCAAACAAATGCACCAGACGGACGAGAATTTTTATTTTGTTATTCCGACAGTTCAAACGGTTGCCAAACGAGTTAAAGAAATGATCAAAAATTGCGGCGTGGATATTTTGGTGGTGGAAACGGAAGAAGACAGGCATAATGCTTTTGTCGCTTCTGAGGCGGCAATTGCGGCTTCCGGAACAGTGGCTTTAGAATTGGCTATTGCTAATATTCCGCATATTGTGGCCTATAAGGTTTCGCCGATGTCTGCGATGTTGGTTAAGCATTTTTTGCATATTCAGTTTGTGAATTTATCTAATATCTTGCTTGGGCGGGAGATTATTCCCGAGCTTTTGCAGGAGAGGTGTATTCCGGTTAATATATTGTCTTATATGAAAAATATATTATCTCATGGCGATTGGTATGACAAGCAGATGGAAGGGTTTGAGAAAGTGCGCCGTATTTTGGGAATGGGCGAGCAAACACCGAGCGAAAATGCGGCTGATGCCATATTTAAGTTGATTAAAAAGGAGTTTTGATTTTTTTAATTTGACAGAAATGTCCAAAAGTTTTATTTAGAAAAGAGTTTTTATTTAAGAATATGTTTAACTGCGTGAGACATTTTTGTTTTGCGCCTAAAGTTTATCATTATGAACCTAAAAAAATTATGGCAGGTTTTATTTCCGAAACCAAGTTATCCGACTAGTGATGCGGAAGTTATTGCTCTGATGCAGAGCGAGTTGCAAAAACAAAATATTCAGATAGACATATCTCCTAATGATTTGTCTTTTGGATATTGGGTGGAGCGTGGAAAAAGTAATGTAGTTATTTTTTACAATGTTCTTCATCATATAGGCACGAAGCGCTTGCTTCTCTGTATGGATAAAAAAATGATGCTTGTTCCTTGGACTTGTGAAAATCTGGTTCCAGCACCAATAGATTTGAATAAGGATAAAGATCATTTGTTGGAAGATAGTTTCTATTGCTGGGGATTGTTTGTTGATAAAGGTCATTTCAGTATAGATAGGTTGAGGAAAGACTAATAAAAAACATTTTTTAAGTTGCCAGACTGTTGAAGTTTGGCAACTTTTTTTTGCATTTGTTGCAAGTTGGCATTACATTATAGAAAAATTTTGGTCAGGGTGCAAAATGCAGATTTTTCTTTATAAACTTAAAGAGATGTTTTTAGAAGAACGAGAGCGCTGGTTTATGTGGATTCCGGTGTTGTTCGGGATGGGAATCGGCGTTTATTTTTTGTTGCCTGAAGAGCCTTCAAAATGGATTGTGCTCGGTGTGATTGAGGCTTTGTTGGTGTTGGCTTACATCTGGCGATATTCTTCGGCAAAGTTGACTGCTCTTTTGATTATGATGCTTATGGCTCTCGGGTTTGCCAATATTCAACTCAAAACGCTTTATCTGGCCAGAAACGAGATTATTCCTTATGACCGCAAACTTTATCTGACGGGCAGGGTTTCCGAGCTTGGCACAAATTATCGCGGTAATCCGCGCTTTGTGTTGGAAGATGTGCGGGATTTTGATGGTAATGCGTTGAAGGGAAAATATCGCATCAGCTTGACTTCTAAGAGCTCGCAACCGCAAAATGGTCAATGTGTGGAGCTTATCGGTACGGTTTCGGCTCCGCCCAGACCGAATATGGTCGGCGGGTATCAGATGGATAGGAAGCTTTTTTATGAGGGGATTACGGCAACAGGCTTTGCCGCATCGCGCGCTTTGCCAGTTGATTGTGAAAAAGAACTTCCGTTTGTGGCAAAATTAGAAAAAGCAGCATCGGATTTGAGAGCAAAAATCGTGGCAAAAATTGAGGCTGTTTTGCCTAAAGATGAAGCCGGAATTACGGCGGCAATCGTGGCCGGAGAGAGGGGCGGAATCCGCCAAGAGATTACGGAAAATTATCGTGATTCCGGTTTGGCACATTTCTTGTCTATCTCGGGTTTACATATGAGTATGCTGGCCGGTTTGATGTTCTTTTTGGTGCGCTTGGTGCTTGCACTGATTCCGCCGCTTTCTCTGCGCTATGATTCTAAAAAAGTGGCTGCAGTATTTGCTATTTTTATGAGTGCGGTTTATTTGGTCATATCTGGTGCGGAGATTCCGAGCCAGAGAGCTTTTATTATGACCTTTATTGTTTTGCTTGGGGTTTTGTTCTCGCGCAAGGCTATCTCTATGCGGATGATTTCTTGGGCGGGGCTTATTGTCTTAATCCTTTCTCCTCAGGCCTTAATCAGCGCCAGTTTTCAGATGTCTTTTGCGGCTGTGGTGGCATTGATTGCTTTTTATGAGCGGTTTGCGGCACCATTGCATCGGTTCTTAAACGGTTCAAGAGATGACGGACTTTCTTTGCCGGTTAAGATTTTGCGCATTGTCTTTGCTTATGTCGCGGGTATTTTGGTTTCGGATTTGGTCGCGAGTTTGGCAACTTTGCCTTTCTCTATTTATCATTTTAATCAGATTGCATTATACACGACTTTCGGCAATCTTTTAGCCGGACCGATTATCGGTTTGGTGATTATGCCTTTTGTGCTGATTGCGCTATTGTTGATGCCTTTTAATTTGGAGGTTTGGGCGCTTAAAATTGTTGGTTTCGGTGTAGAAAAAGTCAATGAAATTACGGCTTATGTTGCCTCAATGCCTGAGGCCGGATATCGGGTTGTGGCAATGCCTTTCTGGGGTTTGATGTTGATTGTGTTTGGTGGTTTGTGGTTGTGTATTTGGCGGTTGAAATGGCGTTTGTGGGGCTGGATGCTTATTCTTATTGGCGGATTGAGCATTCTTACCATCAGAATTCCTGATGCTATGGCGGATAAATATGGTGAGGTTTTTGCTCTTAAAGATGAACAAGGCAAGCTGGTTATTCTGCCATCTCGCGGAAACAGCTTTACCAAGAAGATTTGGCTGGAAAAGACAGCTAACAAAAAGCTTTCAAAAGAAGATAGTCGTCAGTTGAAAAAGATTTTTGACGGAAAGCTGATAGATAAATCTTGGCTTGATTTGGAATGTGACGAACGTGAATGCTTGTATAAAAACGCCGTTAAAATCATTAAGTTCGGCGGTGTGGAAGTTGACGGACAAGAAGTTGATTTGCATAAGGCAGACGGCGCGCGCTTCTTTATTGGCAAAGATGGCAAAGTCTTAATTGAGACGGTCCGCGGTTATACGGGAAAACGCCCTTGGAACTGATAAAGGCTTTGACTTGGGAACAGTAAAAGAGTATAATAAAAGAAGTTTATATTAGAAACAGAGGATGAAAAAATGAGTGTGGAAGCGGTTTTGCCTTATCCCTCACAAGCGGCGGTTAATTTTCAGCTTTTGGCCGGTTTTATGAAAAAAGCTGCTGATTTTGCCGATGATACGGGACGCAAGCTTTTAAAAGTCTTTAAAGCTGTTGTCATAACAGATGATGCCAATGGTGAGTGCCGCAAAGAAGATATGATTGATTTGGCTCGCCACGAGGCTTTTTTAGAGTTGGTTAAAAGACCTGAAACGGTTGATGAGGAAATGTATCGTAAGGTGTTTTATGAAAAGCTTAAACGCGTTTTGACCAACTTGGTTATGCTTGAGGATATTCCGCTTTATCAGGTTTTGACTGAGCAAGAGCAGCGCGTGATTGATGGTGTTTTTGATAAATTATTGAAGTTGGCAGAGACGGAGGAATAAGCTATGGCTATTGAAATTTCTAAGGAAAAATTTAAATCTACCGTCGGTTTGGGTATGCAACATGCTAATGTTCAGATACGTGAGGTGGTAACCGCTTTGTCTGAATATAACAAAGAGCGGCGGCAGGAAACGCCGGAAGCCAAGAAAGAGTTGAATCCACAGGTTTGGAATAAAATTTCAAGTAAAGATTATTAAAATCTGGTGGTTATGTTTTGAAATCCCCTTTGTTCCAATAAAGATAGAGGGGAATTTTTTTATTGCCAAAAATAAGTCTCGTTTCAATAAATGTTGACTCTTTTTACAAAAGAGATTAAGATAAGGGTTAATAGGTGTGTTGTTGACCGGAAGATAAGTTCCGGAAGGTCGTGTTAACGACCTTGTTCTGTTGGGCTTCTTTGTCTTATTCCGTTTCTTACAGCATGCCTTCTGCTCATGCAGGCTTTGTCTTTGTCAACTGTCGGAGGTGTGCCATGTCTTACTCTCGTTTTCTGCTCGCTTCGGCTCTGGTGCCGGCGGCTCTCTTTGCCTTTCCGTCTTCACCCGAAGCGGCAGCGTTAAGTCATGGTCACGCTTCCACAGCCGATTGCACACATACACACACATCCACCCTATCGGCAGAGCCTGCATCTCGTTTTATTGACATGAACCGTGCTTTCAAAACGGCAGCTGTCTGCTTTTTTGGGTACGGTGACTGCGACACGAATGAGGATTATGAGATTGATCCTGAATTACAATGTTTGAATGAAGGATTCAGCAAGCAGAACTGCAATTCCGTACAGACGATTGATGGTGTTTGTCCGTATCATTCTGCCTATGGACTTGGCTGCAAATGTGTCTCTAATCTGATAACCTGTCCGACCGGACAGGTTGGCGTTGGGGAGAGCTGCGGCGGCAAGTATGCCTCCTGTCAGTGCGACCCGAAACTGGTCAGTTGTGCTTCCAATCAGGTTGGTCAGGGCGCTTCCTGCGGAGGTAAATATCAGTCCTGTGCCTGCAAATCGGAATATGTTTACAATTCTTCCAACTGTAAGTCGCCAAGGTCATTATCGGGTGCAAGCTGTGGGGGCAAGTATACCGGCTGTTCCTGTCCGTCTGGTGTAAGCGCAGGAACTTATGGCTGTGCCGAATATTACGGTTCACCATGTTCGTCGGTTTGCAAAAAGGCTTATACGGATAACTGCCATAAACGTACGGATAACAACTCGGCGGTTTACGGCTGTATGAAATATTGGTCGGACTGTTCTTCCAAATGCGAAACGCCTTATAAGGACAACTGCAGGAACCGAACGGCGGTCAGTACGCCTTATGGCTGTCAGACTTACTGGAGCGACTGCTCGACCAAGTGTCAAAAGGCTTATACGGACAACTGTAGAAACAGAACAGCCGTTGCCAGAAATTGTCCTGCCAATGCAACCTGTACTTATTTTTCCGACTGTTTGTCTAAAATCAGTGGCTGGAGTTGCAATTCAGGATATGAAAAAAATGGTGGTATTTGTGTGGCAGTGTCAGAGGCATGTGAGGTTGGCAGTATTTATTACAGTGATGATACTTGCAGTTCAGCAAGTAATTATAACGCCGGCAAGACTGTTTTAGGTGTTGTGGTTGAGTTTGATGTTGAAATTAACAAAGGACATGTTATGGCTCACAAACCTGTATCACCATGCGGTGGAGCTAGCACCGGTTTGCGATGGTCTAGTGAAGAAAAGAATGTAGAGGGTTTGGTTGGTATGGGCAGTGAATTTGAAGCCAGTGGCGATTTTGCCAGTTGTGCAAACACGAATGTTCTGATTAATGATAAACAAGCTGATCATCCAGCAGCTGAAGCCGCAAGAAATTATTTACATGGTTCGAAAACATGGTGTTTGCCTGCAGCAGGAGTTGTACAATGTATATATAAGCAAAAAGCAACCATCGATAACTCATTAAGAAAGATTAATGGAGACACAACCCTATGGAATACCCAAATATGGTCATCTACGGCATCATCTAGTCATGAGGCTTGGAACGGTTATTGGGTATCTCCATACCTACAATCCAACTATAAGACAGACAGTAAGTGTGTTTATCCTGTATTTGAATTTTAGGAATGATGTCAGAGTAAATCTCCATGTACCTGTTCGCGGGTTTTGCGCAAGACAATCTTTGGAAAATCCTCGCTGACTTTGTTTAGATGCCAAGCATTGCGCGCTAAGAAGACGGTTGCCCCGTCATGGTCTTCGGCAATGCTGATTTGGTTGGTGTCTAAAAACTTCTTCATAACAGTTTTATCATCACACTCAACCCAACGCGCGGTATAATATTGTGTCGGTTCAAAGGCAACGGGAATATTAAACTCCGTGCGGATGCGGTCCGCCATAACCTCAAACTGCAGAGCTCCGACAACGCCGACAATCCATTCGGCACCGACAACCGGTTTGAAGACGCTGGCGCCGCCTTCTTCGGCAATCTGCTGCAGGGCGCTGCCGAGGTGTTTGGATTTAAGCGGATCCAGCGCACGGACGCTTTTCAGAAGTTCCGGCGCAAAACTCGGAATGCCGGTGAAGTGCAGCTTTTCACCTTCGGTCAGGGTGTCGCCGATGCGAAGCTGTCCGTGGTTGGGGATGCCGATGATATCTCCGGCATAAGCATCTTCCGCAAGCTCGCGTTCTTGTGCCAAAAACATAACAGGGGTCGGAACTTTCAAACCTTTTCCCGTGCGAACCTGAGTTAAGGTCATGCCGCGTTTGAAGTGGCCGGAACAAATGCGCATAAAAGCAATACGGTCGCGGTGCTTGGGGTCCATATTGGCCTGTATTTTGAAAACGAATCCGGTAACTTTGTTTTCTTCCGGCTTAACGGTTCTTTCCGCGGCGGGTTGTTCGCGCGGGGTGGGTGCCAGATTATGCAAACCCTCCAGCACCTCTTTAACACCAAAGTTGTTAATGGCGCTGCCAAAGAAGACAGGAGTTAAAGCACCTGCCAAATATAATTCTTTATCAAAGGCCGGACAAAGCTCTCTGACCATCGTTACATCTTCACGCAGCTTGGCTACGGCATGTGCCGGCAATAAGCTGTCTAATTTGGGGTCGTCCAAACCTTTGCAGGTTTCAATCGTAGAGTTGATAAGCGATTTGCTGCCGGTTTTGTTCATCAAAATCAGTTGGTCGTTTAAGAGGTCATAACAACCCAAAAAATCTTTGCCCATACCAATAGGCCAGCTTGCAGGTGTTACATCCAAAGCCAAAGTTTTTTCAATATCATCCAGCAGGCAGAAAGGATCTTGCCCTTCGCGGTCTAACTTGTTGATGAAAGTGATAATCGGAACATTGCGCAAACGGCAAACTTCAAAAAGTTTTTTGGTTTGGCTTTCAATACCTTTTGCCGAATCCAAAACCATAACGGCCGAATCGACCGCTGTTAAAACACGATAGGTGTCTTCAGAGAAGTCTTCGTGGCCCGGTGTATCAAGCAGATTAAACGTAATGTTTTCATATTCAAAATTCATTACCGAAGAGGCAACGGAAATACCGCGTTCTTGCTCAACTTTCATCCAGTCTGAATGGGCATGGCGGTTTTCGCCGCGCGCTTTGACGGCACCTGCTTGTTGGATGGCACCGCCGAAAAGCAAAAGTTTTTCGGTTAGGGTGGTTTTACCCGCGTCAGGGTGCGAGATAATCGCAAAGGTTTTTCTCGGATTTATGGTATTATTCATTTTTATTATTACTTCTGTTTTTTATTATTTTATTTCAATATTCTCAAAAGGGCTGGTTACGGCCGGAATTAGCGGTTGCGGCGTGTTTGCCGGCGCTTCTTCCACAGCGATGCTAACCTCGGTTGTTACTTCCGGAACGGTTGGAGCCAAAGGTGCCGGATTCATACTTTTGGGGGCACCAGCCGGAGCAGCAGCTTTGGCTGTTTTGCTCGGAGCAGGGGCAATACCTAAGTATTTTTCAATGGCTTTTTGCTCTTTAGCTTTTTCCTTGGAGGTAATCAAGTTCAGGTCATAAATCACCTCAAGCTTACGGATATCTTTCGCGGCATCCAGAATGTTGGTGGAAGGCGCTTTTTTCTTCAATCTTTGGCGCGGGTGCGGCGGCAAAATCGCCTCAATTATCAAATCACGCTCAGCGGAAAACTCTCTCGGTGTGATGGCGCGAGAAGCAACAGCTTCTTTCAAAGCCTTAATCCTCTCCAAAATTAAATCAGGAGAGGGAACGGGATTGATAACCCCTGCGGCCGGAGGCGTATTGGTCAAAGGCAGAAGACCGCCGACATTTGCCATACGGCCATTTAAAAATTCTTCTTTGGTAACCATATCATTCTCGGCTAATTCTTTGAGAATCAGAAAGCGCGAGATGGTATTTTGTTCCTCTGGGGTGAACAGAACTTCAACCGCTTTGACATCAGCTTCGGAAACGGCCTTGTTGTTGGCGGCACGAGCTTGCTCGCGGATGAAAAGCGCTTCTTCCAGAGCGGATTTTCCTTGCGCGGCGGAAGCTTCTTCGCTGATGTTGAAAACTTTGTTGCCGTTTTGGTCTTCAATAATCATCTTTGTTTGGTTCATATTCAACAAACGCAAACGCTGAGCGGCAATCTCGCTCATCTTATGCGGTTTGCCGTCCATTGAGCCCAGAATGGTTGTTTCATCTCCACCGACAATCATTAAGTCTTCATAATATTGTCTGGAGCGGTTGGGGCGACCTAATTCCTCATAAACCAAAGCGCCTACCATTAAGGCTTGCGGGTGGCGCGGGTTGTTGGTTAGGGCTCTGGAAATGTGTTCTTCCGCAGTTTTAAAATCTCCTTGCGAGTATGCAACCGTGGCAAGCGTGGCATCTTTGTCGCCATAGCTGTAATAATTTTTGCCATCAATCCAGCTGTGCGAAGGTTCGCCGTTGGCATCACGCTCAAAAAGGGCGCAGGAACTTAAAAGACCTGCCGTTAAGGCTGCGGTGAAAAAACTTTTGAATAGATTTCTTGAAAACACAAGACTGCTCCTTATAAAAAAGCTCTGAAATCAGGGTTATGCCCATATTTGCTCCCATATTATAAAATATTAACTTACATTACAATATATTTTCTTGAGTTGTTAATTTTGCTTGATTTAAATAAAAATTTCTGTAGTATGCAATCAACTAAATTAAAATAACTGTATTGCGGGCGTGGTGAAATGGTAGACACGCCAGACTTAGGATCTGGTGCCGAAAGGTGTGAGAGTTCGAGTCTCTCCGCCCGCACCATTGCGCTGCAAGGCAGTCGGTTAACATTAAATATTTGAAGAGAAAGTTATGAAAACAACCGAATTAAAAAATGAAGGCTTGAAAAAAGAATTCAAAATCGTAATTCCTGCCGCTGACTTTGAGAAAAAAGTTGACGACAAACTCAATGAAATTTCTAAAAACATCAAACTCCCCGGTTTTCGTCCGGGTAAAGCTCCGAAAGCTATGTTGAAACAAAAATACAGAGCTTCGGTTATCGGTGAAGTTGTTGATGAAGCCGTCAGAAGCGCTACGGAAGAATTGATTAAGGACAAAAAGCTCCGTCCGGCTTTGATGCCTGATGTTAAAATTACCTCTTTTGCCGATGGCAAAGATTTGGAATTTGAAGTTTCTTTGGAAGAATTGCCGGAAATTAAGGCCGGAGATTTTTCTGCAATTGAGCTTGAAAAGCTGATGGCCGAAGTTCCGGCTGAAGAAGTTGATAAGGCTTTGCAATATTTGGCTCAATCTCGCCGTGAAACGGTTAAAATTGAGGAAGACAGAGCTGCTCAGAAAGGTGATACAACAGTTATTGACTTCGTTGGCTCTATTGACGGTGTTGAGTTCAAAGGCGGCAAGGGTAACGCTTATCCTCTGCAACTTGGTTCGGGTTCTTTCATCCCCGGTTTTGAAGACCAGTTGGTTGGTAAAAAAGCCGGTGAGAAAGTTGATGTTAAAGTTACTTTCCCCGAAAATTATCATGCAAAAGATTTGGCCGGTAAAGATGCTGTTTTCGCCGTTGAAATCAAAGAATTGCGTGAAACAAAAAATGTTGAAATCAATGATGAATTTGCAAAATCTCTCGGCGAAAAAGATCTGGATGCTCTTAAAACTACCATTTCAGAGCGTATTAAAGGCGATTATGAAGCCGCTTCTCGTATGAAGTTGAAACGCGCTTTGTTGGATAATTTGGATAAAAACTATAAGTTTGATGTTCCGCAAGGTTTGGTTGATGCTGAATATAAGAGCATTGTTAACCAATATGAACAAGCTAAAAAGTATAATCAGCTTGATGAAAGCGAAAAAGCTAAGTCTGAAGAAGAGCTTTTGGCTGAATATAAAGATATTGCCGTTCGCCGCGTTAAGCTCGGTTTGTTGCTGTCTGAAATCGGTAAAGACGCAAAAATCAATATTACACCCGATGATATCAACAAAGCTATTATGAATGAAGCTAAAAAATATCCGGGACAAGAAAAAGCTGTTTTTGATTATTATCTTAAAAATAAAGAGGCTATTGAGTCTTTGAAAGCTCCGGTTTTTGAAGAGAAAATCGTTGATCATATTTTGAGCAAGGCTAAGGTTAGCGAGAAAGTTGTTTCTATTGAAGAGTTGTATAACTTTGATGAAGGTAAGAAGCCTGCTAAAAAAGCTACAGCAAAGAAAGAAACAAAAGCTGAAGAAAAGAAAGAAACAACAAAAAAGTCTGCTAAAAAGTCTGCTTAAAGAAGTATCTTAAAGCAAAAGCTTAAAAAAACACTCTCTTCGGAGGGTGTTTTTTATTGCCTAAAAGAGTAATATTTGTGTAAGCAAAAAGTGATTATCGTTGAGATGATGACATAAACAGCTTGGCTGAAAAGGACATTGATGTTAAAAATATCTATGAAAAAATATAAAAACACATAGTTAAAAATAAGCATGCTGAGATAAGTGTTCCATGCTTTAACATATTCTTTTCCTATGCTTCCGTGAGAGCGAAAAACATAATAGCGCATAGTGAAAATAGAAATATTAACCGTTAGAATATATTGAATTATCAGGCTAAGCTGATAAGGGATTTGTAAAATGGCAACAAAAAGCATAAATAATACATAAGCTAAAACCGTATTAAACCCGCCAACCAGTAGAAAACGCAGTTGTTGTGGAAGCCTAAACCATTTAGTTTCAAGATTTTTATATATCTGTATCATTTTATCTTATAAATCTGGAAAAGTTTATTTTCAAAAACAAGTTCGTGCTCTAAGTCCTTAATAAGGGGATAATCTTGTTCAAAGACATCGTTCTTGATGATGTAATGGTTGCCGCTTTGAGGTTGAGTTATACCTATAATCGGCTTCATATTTTTTCTTAATTTTTTATAGAGAAAAAGTGTTGTTTGGTTTTGGGGGGTTTTATTGGCTAAATCAGAAAAATTAAACGTTATGTTGTGTTCAGGGAGGTGGTGTTGAAAAGAAATAGCCCAGCCCTCGCGAATCCAGTCAGATTTTTCTGTATGAGGCGAAAACATTATGATTGTGGTATTGTTTTGTGGCTCTTTGTTAAAAAATTCGGCAACGTCACGATAATAATGACCGACTTCATTTTTGTAGATCTTGTAATTGACAAGAACAGAATAAATTATAGTGCAAGAGATAAAACTGACAAAAAGTTTTTTACTGTTAATATTTTTAATTATGTAAATAAGGCTAAATATGGCCGGTAACAGGGCATAATAACTTTTTAATCTGACATGTGCGGCAACAGGTGACATTTGTAAGTGAAGAATAATAAAAAGCAGGATAAAACTTCCGCCTAACATTGTACCTTCTTCAAATAGGGGATGCGTAATTTTGTGTTTGATTATTTTGCCCAACATAATTGACCAAGCTAAAAGGGTTATGATTATTTCAAACTTGTACAGATTGAAGAGATGAGAAATACTTTGCAGGTGAATCATAATGTAAATATTGCTTTTGCTGGTGTTTACAATAAAAAAGTAAAAGATGGAATAACTAATACAGATAAGAAGAATAATAAATTCAATCGGAAAATTTTTTATGAAAAACGGGATGTTAAATAAGTTGGAAAAATTTAGTTTTTTGTTAAAAATATTCCATAAAATTCCTGTAATCATAATCCCGAAATAAAAGATGATAGTGGTTTCTTTGGTATAAACGGCGGCAAGGGTGAATATTGTAAAACCGCATAAATAAGAGAATTTTTGAGTTTGTAAAAATTTGCGGACTAATATCAGGCTTGCTAAAATGAAAATTAGCAGGTTTTGTTCTGAGAAGATAATGTTATTTATCCAAAAAAGTGTGGGAATAAAAAGTAAAAGGCTAATTGTGATAAGTCGTTTTGTTGAGGACATAAAGTTTAGATGGTGGTAAAAGAGAATGGCGATAAGGATTTGTTTTAAAATAATATATATATTTATTAGGTAAAAATTATGAGTAATGGCATAAACAAAATTTAGGTCAAAAAAGGCAACAGGCGCTAGTCTGGTAAAGTTTAAGAATGGGGTAACACCTCTGGAAAGTATGTATTGAGTACTTAGATTCATCAGGTCGTAATTGTTAAAAAAGGAATTTTCCAGAGTATAAATTGTGATGCTATAGATGCTTAAAACCAAAATTGGTAAATAGATTGCGGGCTGGAGTTGGTACTTGTTTTTACTGGTTTGCGGAAAAAGGTTGGTCGGGACGATGATATGTGGTTTTAGTAGTCCGCAGGTTATGCAGAAGACAACTAATGTTCCGATGGCATAGTAAAACCAGTTATCAAAAAAAAGGTAATATTGAAAATTGCGGAAAATGTTTTCTATAATGTTATTTTCAAACAAAGGCTCGTTAATCATTGTAATTCCTTAAAAATCTTCTTAAGCGTAGTTTGCGTAAGATGACCCAAAAATAGGGGCGGAAAGTAAATCTTTTGCCCAAAAGTTTGAGAATATCGCTTTTGACTTTATAATCAGCTTTTATCATGGCTTGTTTGTGGGTTAAGGAGTGGTTCTTGCCGTGATAGTGGTAGAAAAACAGAACTTTTTGCAGATTAGCCAATTTCCAGCCTTGAGCGAGAATCTGGCGGCAGAGGTCATAGTCCTCGGCCGGAGAATAAGTCTGGTTATAGGCAATTTTGCTTTTTATGAGCGCGGAGCGGCGCAGCATTGAGGAGGAATGCATTATCGGATTGCCGCAAAGGGTTTCATAAATATCGGGCTCTTGAGGTTGGCACCAAACCCAACCCAGATTGATAAATTTTTGTTTGAGTTTGCCTAAAAAACCTTCAAAAGGCGGTTCGGCGCAAAAGAGTTGTCCCCAAGTTCCGAGCATGGCGACTTCGGGGTTGCGTTCCATAAACTCAAATTGTTCGGCAAGTCTGGTGGGGGCGGAGAGGTCGTCATGGTCCATTACCGCCAAATATTCTCCCTGAGCTAAATCCATGAGTTTATTGCGGGCGGCGGAGATGCCTAAGTTTTTTTCGGATTGAAAAAACTTAATACGAGAATCCGTATAACTTTTGATGATTTCAGCGGAATTATCGGTAGAAGCATCATCTAAAAGCAGAAGCTCAAAGTCCGCAAAAGTTTGGTTAAGAATGCTCTCAATGCTTGGGCGCAAATAGGCAGCGCCATTATAAACGGGGATGAGAACGGATATTTTGGGGTTATTGACAGACATCTGAAACCTTTCAACGCTTATCATCTTAAGTATAAAGCCGACAAAGCTTTTGAGCAAAGGAAACTATCGGTTATCAACAGTTGACAAATTGTTTAAGAGCGTGAATCATATAAAAAATTAAACCTGAAGGTGAGCTCAGATGCTTTATGCGCGCAAAATCAACTTAAAAAACAAAAATGACAGCAATGTCTTGCTCTTTGATATGGTTAATTTCGGCTCAAGAGTCTTGGATGTCGGCTGTGCCTGTGGGGATTTGTCGGCTGTTTTAGCGCAAGAAAAAAAGTGTTCTTGTGTCGGAATGGAGGCTGATGATGAAGGCGTGCAGATTTGCCGAAAGCGAAATATATTTGCCGAGGTTTTGCAAATTGATTTGAACAAATTTCAGGCGACTGATTATTCTCGCTTCATATCTTCTTTTGATGTGATTATTTGCGGGGATGTCTTAGAGCATTTGATGAATCCGCAAGCCGTATTAAGTGAGTTGAAAAAACTCTTAAAACCTGACGGATATTTTGTGGTGTCATTGCCTAATGTGGTGCATGCAAGCATTAAAATAGGGTTGTTGTTTGATGAATGGAACTATGGCGAGCTCGGAATTTTGGATAAGACTCATTTACGCTTTTTTGAAGCCAAGTCTATTGCCGAGATGTTTGCAAATTGTGGTTTGAGTATTGCGGAAGCGGGATGTACTCTTTTGCCGGAAGAGGGGTTTCAGCCGCATAAACTTTCGGAACTTCCGCCTGAAGTGGCTGATTTTATTATGCAATCTCCGCAGTCTAAAGTTTTTCAATATGTGTTTAAGGCAAAGTTTGCCAAAGGAAATTTGCGCGAAAAAAATCTTAAAGTATTGCTTTCTGCTTTAGATGGTGGTGTCTGTTGCGGCGGGTTTTTGTTCAAAATTAAACGATTTTTACTGCTTAAATTTCCGTCTTTGGTAAAGTATATTCAAAAATATCGTTCACGCTAAAATTTTAAGGAGCGGCTGATGACTGAAAAATTGCAAAAATTGGTAATCGTTATGCCTTGTTACAATGAAGAAGAGGTATTGCCGCAGACCTTTAAGGTTATCGGCGCTTTGCTCAAAAAGCTGATTAAGGCTAAAAAAGTTAGTCCGCAAAGCAAGGTTTGTTTTATAAATGACGGAAGCAAGGACAAAACTTGGGAACTTATCCAAAAGGCTGTGGTTAAAGAAAAGATTTTTTCAGGTATCAGCTTGTCCAGAAATTTTGGGCACCAGAAGGCTATTGTGGCCGGAATGTATGATATTGATGCGGATTTGTATGTTACGATTGATGCGGATTTGCAAGATGATTGTAGCGTGATTGAGCAGATGCTTGAGAAAATCAAGGAAGGTTGCGAAATTGTTTATGGTGTGCGCGACAGCAGGGATACGGATACATGGTTTAAGAAATACTCTGCCTTAGCTTTTTATAAGCTGATGAAACTTTTAGGTGTTAATATTGTTTATAATCATGCTGATTTTCGGATGATGACAAGGCGCGCGGTTAACACCTTAAAATCTTTTCCGGAGCGGAATTTGTTCTTGCGTGCGATGATGCCTTTGGTTGGCTATAAATATGACAAAGTTTATTATGACCGCAAAGCCAGACCGGCCGGTGAAACAAAATATCCTTTAATGAAGATGATGGGTTTTGCTTGGAGCGGAATCTCAAGTTTCTCAATCGTTCCGTTACGCTTAGTTACATTTATGGGCTTTTTTATTTGTTTTTTGAGTGTTTGTTTTCTGTGTTATATCATTTATAGATGGTCGGTGAGGGGGACTATTGTCGGTTGGGCCTCGTTGGTGACGATTATTACAATTTTTTCCGGCGTGCAGCTTATGTCTTTGGGGATTATCGGCGAATATTTGGCAAAGGTCTTTGTGGAGGTTAAAAACCGTCCGCTTTATATTGTTGACGAGAAAATAGGCTTCGATAATTAAATTTTTAAGGAAATTAACATTTTGTTGAATATATTGGTTTAGAGTGCTATAAAAGTTTAATCTGCCAATGAATAAGGAAAACAAAATGGTTGCAAGAAGTTCTATTGAGGTGTTTGACAGCACTTTGGTCCCGATGGTTATTGAACAAACCTCTAAAGGTGAGCGTTCGTTTGATATTTATTCCAGACTTTTGAAGGAAAGAATCATTTTCCTCACAGGTGAGGTTAATGATGAGGTTTCATCTCTTGTTTGCGCTCAGTTACTGTTTTTGGAATCTGAAAACCCCAAAAAAGATATTTTCCTTTATATCAATTCTCCGGGCGGTGTAATCACTTCCGGTATGGCTATGTATGACACAATGCAATATATCAGCTGTGATGTGGCGACAATGTGTATCGGTCAGGCTTGTTCTATGGGTTCTTTCCTGCTTGCAGGCGGTGCTAAGGGCAAGCGTTTCTCTTTGCCAAATGCGCAGATTATGATTCATCAGCCTTCCGGCGGCGCTAAAGGACAAGCAACGGATATTGAAATTCAGGCAAAGCTGATTTTGGATATGCGCAAACGTTTGAACAGCATCTATGCTAAAAATACGGGGCAAAAACTTTCGGTTATTGAAAAAGCTATGGACCGCGATAATTTTATGACCCCGGAAGAAGCCAAAAAATTCGGCTTGATTGACCATATTGTTACCAACCGCGATGAGATTATTAAATAGGTGAAAAAATGAGTGATAAAGATAATAATAACGGTGAGGTTTTATGCTGCTCTTTCTGCGGAAAAAGCCAGAATGAAGTGAAAAAGCTTGTGGCCGGTCGCGGTGTTTATATCTGCGATGAATGTATTGAGGTTTGTATCAATATCGTTGCTGATGAGATGAACGAAATGGCTAAGGAAGAAGGCGGTAATACGGCTGAAAAACTTCCGACACCTTCCAAAATCAAAGAGTTTTTGGACCAATATGTTATCGGCCAAGACCAAGCCAAAAAAGTTTTGTCCGTGGCGGTATATAACCATTATAAACGTTTGAACTGCAAAAAGACTTCTAAAGATATTGAGGTATCTAAGTCAAATGTTATCCTTATCGGCTCAACCGGTTCGGGTAAAACTTTGTTGGCGCAGACCTTGGCCAAGATTTTGGATGTGCCTTTTGCTATTGCCGATGCTACAACTTTAACCGAAGCCGGATATGTCGGTGAGGATGTTGAAAATATCATTCTCAAGCTGGTACAAGCTGCAAATTATGATATTGAAAAAGCTCAGCGCGGTATTGTTTATATTGATGAGATTGATAAAATTACACGCAAAACAGATGGCCCGTCCATTACACGCGATGTTTCAGGTGAG
Source organism: uncultured Pseudomonadota bacterium (assembly GCA_949298065.1). Classification (GTDB taxonomy): domain Bacteria; phylum Pseudomonadota; class Alphaproteobacteria; order RF32; family CAG-239; genus Scatacola_A. Next base: position 45,586 of record CASFUZ010000010.1, read on the forward strand.
GGCGTGCAACAGGCTTTGTTGAAGATTATTGAGGGTACGGTTGCAAATGTTCCGCCACAAGGTGGTCGTAAGCATCCGCAGCAAGAGTTTTTGCATGTTGATACAACAAATATTTTGTTTATTTGTGGTGGTGCTTTTGCCGGTTTGGAAAAAATCGTCAGCCGCAGAGGTAATGAAACATCTATTGGTTTTGGGGCTAAAGTTGCTTCCAAGGAAGAACGCGGAATCGGTGAGATTTTGAAAGATGTTCAGCCGGAAGATTTGCTTAAATATGGCTTAATCCCCGAGTTTGTCGGGCGTTTGCCGGTTATTGCTACCTTAGATGATTTGAATGAAGATGCTTTGGTCAAGGTTTTGACCGAGCCGAAAAACGCTTTGGTTAAGCAATATGCTACTTTGTTTGATATGGAAGGTGTTAAGCTGACAATCACCGATGAGGCTTTGCGTGCTATCGCTAAAAAAGCTATTGAACGCAAAACCGGTGCGCGCGGTCTGCGTGCCATTATGGAAGACAACTTGCTTGAGTTGATGTATGATATTCCGGACAAGAAAAATGTTTCTGAAATCATTATCAATGAAGAAGTTGTTAACGAACATAAAGAGCCGGTTTATGTTTATAAAAAAGAAGAAAAATCAGCTTAATGTTCTATATGACAGCTATTTGATTTTTGAAAGTATAAAAGCCCTCTGTGAAGAGGGCTTTTGTTATTTTTTGCCGGAAGAACCAAAACCGCCTTCACCTCGTATTGTCTGAAACTTATTTTCAAAGTCTTCGTTGCTTTCTTTGTGCATATCTATCTTTTGTGCTTTGTGTCTTTGTGGATTCTTCGGGACAAAGTCCCTCAGAATGACGGGGAAGAGAAGTGCCTTATGTCTTTATGGATTCTTCGGAGCAAGCTTCTCAGAATGACAAGCTGTTGCCAGCTTGACCGCCACACTGGCTGTGGCGCGAACCATTGTTGAAACGCGATGCTTCCTATGTGCATATCGTGAGATTGTGCCTTATATGCGTT